>NZ_JBSQAT010000002.1:0-311480 GCF_059412445.1 Thermincola sp. GK-1 | reverse complement strand
AAAATTTTTACACTAAAAAAACATCTAAAAGCCTTGATATTATTAAGTTTTTATAAGTTACTTTCCGAATCTAAGTTTAAAGTAAGCTTACTGATAACTTAACAATAAAATTCTTGAAGTCCGTGGCTGTTGAACAGTGAAAAAATATGGTATCGACTTGTACGCATTAATGTTACCACATAATTTGGGACAATCCTTCATGTAAATTATGGTAAGCCCTTCCTCAGTTGATACCCTTTACCAATCACATCGCAAACCTCCGTCTAATATTAACGTTTGATTTCATACCCCAAACCGGTACTTGCACAAAAAATTTTATCCTCCGGGTTTTTCTTTGCTTTATCCGGAGGATAATAGGTATATTTAGCCAAGTTATTCTCGTTTATGTAAAGGACTTTTTTTGCAAATTAAATGTTTTTATCAAAGATGTGTTTACAAATCAATGTTCCGATGTAAATTTTAAACCAATAATTCCGGCAATGATCAGTACCAAACAGATAATTCTGAACATCTGGACAGGTTCTTTAAACAGCAAAATACCTACCACAACTGTACCGGCAGCCCCTATACCTGTCCATACTGCATACCCCATCCCGATAGGAATGGTTTTTAAGGCTACCGATAATAAACTTACGCTGATTAGCATAGCGCCAATAGTTACAAGGCTGGGCCACAGCTTTGTAAACCCCTCGGTATATTTCATGCTTGCAGCCCAAACCGTTTCAAAGATTCCCGCAATAAACAAATATACCCAAGCCATTTTCTAACCTCCCAGTACTTTCATCAGTTTTTCTGCCAATGGTATATCAGCCGGCGCAAAACCGTATTCCTTTAACTCGGCAACGGGTACCCATTTAAATTCGTCATGTACGAGAGGCCTGAACTCTCCCTTTTCCCATTGTACATAATAAGCTAACAAATGAATAGCGCCATGTTCGTAGTGATAAATACTCTCACCGAAAAAAGCGCCCACACTTACTTCAATGTGAAATTCCTCCTTCATCTCCCGTTTCAGGCACTCTTCCGGGCTTTCTCCTTTTTCTATTTTCCCGCCCGGAAACTCCCATTTGCCGGCCAACAGGCCGTTTGCTTTTCTTTTGGCAATAAAAACTTTATCATCTCTCATTAATATTGCAGCCGTTACTCTTTGCAAAACTATGACCCCTACCCTTCTGTTCATTAATGAAGAGGCATTAAGAGTACTGCTGTCCGTTAACTCCCCTTAATTTACGGGAAAGTTCAACTCCCAACACCCATAACGCCGCAGTAGTTAAATGTAAGGGCGCCCCGGCGTCAAACAAAATATTGGCACTGGGTGGGAATTCATCATCTCCCTGTCGTAGACAGACAGCCATAGGCAGCTTGGGAAATACGGGTATACTCACTCCATAGTCCCCCATTTTTATTTCTGTGGCACCAAAGAGTGGAGCTATTTTCCTGAATTCCTCGATTTTATTGCCAAATTCCTCCGCCAGTGGGTTAATTGCCTCCAGGACGAAAGGTTGATGATGATGAGGGCCGCCCGGTAATTGAATGAATGCTATCCAGGTATTCCTCGGCATGGCTCCCGTAGCGCCGGTCAGGTATTGCAGAATTAATACTTTATCGTTTTTCACCAGCTCCCATTTAGCGTCAGATATTATTTCGCCCGAAGGGAAATCAACCTCTATATTGGCATGAAGATATTTTAAAAATATTTTTTTATTCTCTTTGTCATAGACCGCTCCGGCATTGCCGGCCATCTCTGCCGGGTCTTTTTCTTTAAAAACCTTAATAGCTTCCGCATAAGCATTAATATTACACATATGCGCCCTCCCCTGAAAAAATGGGTATCATTCAAGATACCCATCCAACAAGAATTGCCAGTTATACTAATTTTAACTTAGGTTTTTTTATTATGCAAGACGCAAACTTTGAAGCCTATACGGCATTCTGTTGGGCAGCCACGGAATTACTCCACTTCCCGCATTTGTCTCCCCAACGGGCCAACAAGTTGCTGCGTGCTCCGATTTCAATAACCTCACACAGGTTAGGACAGTCTTTACATTCAAAACTCGATGCCTGGTATTCATCCAGGACTGCCGAAAAACCGCGAAAATTGGTTTTGCCGCCTTTTGCGGCCACAGCTTCTTTGGCCAGGTGTGCCGCCCCTATGGCCCCCATGACGTCAAAATGTTCAGGAATCAAGATTTCCTGCTGCAAAGCTTTTTCAAAAGCCTTTTTGATACCTATATTTGCGGCAACGCCACCCTGGAAGATAATGGGGCTATTGATTTCTTTCCCTTTACCGACGTTATTCAGATAATTCCGCACCAAGGCTTCACATAACCCCGCCAATATATCGGGCAGGGAATGGCCCATCTGTTGTTTATGAATCATATCCGATTCGGCAAATACCGAACACCGGCCGGCAATGCGAACTGGGTTTTTGGCCCTAAGGGCAATGGCGCCGAAATCCTGAATAGGTAGGTTTAACCTGGCTGCCTGCTGGTCCAAAAAAGACCCTGTACCGGCTGCGCAAACCGTATTCATGGCAAAGTCTGTAACAATTCCGTCCCGCAGGATGATAATTTTTGAATCCTGCCCGCCTATTTCCAGTATTGTCTGTACTCCCGGCACCTCGATTGAAGCAGCTACAGCATGGGCCGTAATTTCGTTTTTCACCGAATCGGCGCCGACGATTACCCCGGCCAGATGCCGTCCGCTGCCTGTCGTACCTACCGCACAGATTTCCACAGCGTCACCAAATTCATCCCTGAACAGCGCCAATCCTCTTTGTAAAGCTGCAATTGGTTGTCCCTGCGTTCGCAGATATAATTTTTTTAGAACCTTGCCTTCATGATCAAGTAAAACAATATTCGTGCTTACTGAACCAACATCTATCCCAAGAAATCCATACATTTTTTTGTACCCTCCTTATAATTTTTTCTGCGCCGCAGTAAATCCACAAAGGCTTCCAGTCTGGTAACTACCCCGGCGTCACCGGAATGTTCGTCCACAATTAAGGTATAGGTAGGTATATCTTTATCCCTGCTCACCGTAGGCAAAATACTTTCAGCTATAATTTCCGGCATACAGGTAAATGGCGCAACCTGTATAACTCCGTCGTAACCCTGCTGCGAAAATATTACAGCGCTTCCTATACTTTCTTGTCCGTGCCCGCCTACAGTATGGTTAACATAAGGCAAAGCCATTAATTTCGATTCTTTACTGCTTTTCATCTTTAATAATCCCATAAACAAATGGTCGTTGATCCACTGGCTCAGGTAGATGGACCTTTCCACTTCCACCCCGAGCTTGCCGAGGTTTCTTTCGATTTCCAGGTTGACAAAGGGTTCCAGGAGAACATATATTTCCCCTACCAGACCGATTCTGATGACGTCCCTGTTCCTGTTCACCGCCACTTTTTTCAGAGCTTCACCGATTTTCTTCTCCACATCTGCCAGCTCTTGCGGGCTCTCTGCCCGGTCAATCCAATGCAAAGCCTTTTGATAAACCTGGTCGGCATGGCCCTGTTCCAGTTCACGGGGTCGTAGGTAATGTATGCTTTGCTCCAGCCGGTCAGCGACCACGGCTTTTAACCAGCCGAAGCGTATTGCTTTAATAATTCTGAGCCAGGACTGGTTGTCGGCCACTTCCTTAATCTTGGCCAGGAGCTCTGAAATATGCTTTTGTGGTGGTTCAAGAACAATCATTTTATAATTCAATCCCAGGTCTTCTATTATTTCCTTCTGCACCTGAGCATAATAACCAAACCGGCATGGTCCTACTCCCCCTGCCATTAAGATGGTATCGGCTCCCTGCTCGTAAGCCTCGATAAAATTACCCAGATTAACCTTCATAGGCAGGCAGGCAAATTCGGGACTGTTTTGTACCCCTAATACCATGGTTTTTTTGCTGGTCGGCGGCGGTACGACTACCTCCACCCCCAGGTAATTAAGCATGGCTTTTAAACATATATACATATTACCCATGTGCGGAAAGGTTACTTTCATTAGACTTCCTCCATCTGATCATATCTACAAAGGCTTCCAGCCTCGTCACTATACCGGCTTCGCCTGTATGCTCGTCAATAGTAAGATTGAGAAAGGGTTTGCTTTTATTGCGTTTTATTTTCCTCTCAATGAGTTCACCGGTAAAAGAATCCGGACCACACCCGAATGCCGCCACATGAATTATACCGTCAATGTCTTCCCTCTGCATGAAGTGGAAGCTGGCCCCCACCATTTTCCTTCCCATAGTCCAAAAAAGCCTTTTTGGCAATAATGATGCCTTGTCCTCAACTTCATCATGGGGAATATTATCAGCCGTTAACACCTGCACGCCCAGGTTTATGAGCTTAGCTATCAGGTTCATACTGACATACCGGTCATAAATGTTATAGCCATGACCAATCAATGCAATTTTTAAATCTCCTGCGGCGGGCGGCGCATAATTTTGCGCCACCAACCCCCTGGCCATCTCTTCAATGGCTTCATCAGGCATATAGCCCGCCTCCGTTAACTTGATAAAATTATTTAACTGTTCCATTCCTTTTCTATAAGCAAGCCAGATTTTGGCCGGGTTGGACGTGAATATTTTCCCTGCTTCATATATTGCCTTGTATATATTGGCCGGCTTTTTACTAAGGTTGACAGTAATATCAATAAGTTTGGGCAGGTTTTTAATGTTATGCCGGATCATATCAGGCAAACCCAGGAACTTCGGGCAGATAAATGCCTTTTTTTCCACACTGACTAACCGGGGTACAAAAATATAATCTACCTGATCACATAATTCGATAACATGTCCGTAAAAGACCTTAACGGGCAAACATACTTCGTCAACCGCTTCTTTTACGCCATTGTCCAGAATTCTTTTCGTGGTTTTACCCGATACTATTACCTCCGCTCCCAACTCCTCAAAAAAGGCTTTCCACATAGGAAAATAACTGTAGTAGAGCAATGCGCGGGGTATTCCAACTTTAACTGGCATGGAAATATTATCCTCCTTTCATACATAACAATTTTTATTATTAGCATTTTTTCTCTTTTTATTCCTCGAAACCAACAAAATGGTAATGCGCAATTTCGGCACAAATTGCTTTCCTTAAAAGTCAGGCCGCCTCCCGTCCATAGGCACTCAACTTAAGTTGAGTACCGGACTTCCCGGCGGCCTTCACCATCTTCAAACATGCGGGAACCTCCTGCCTTCTTGTTTCCGGTTTTGCGAGCGCCGAAAATATTTAAGTTCCCCCACTTATCGCTTGCCAAATTAATTTTTCTTTCCGGATAAACGGTTTTGATTTCTAACCTTCCGGGGCAACCTTTTTTTGACCGGAGCGGCAGAAGGCTGCCTGGTAGTATCAATTGGTCTTAATATACTCGGACGGATGTTTTTCATCGGTAACGTGGGCCGAACCAGTAAGTGCTTCAGAGCCGCCCAGTTAAAGGGAATTAACGGCCATAAATACGGCACTCCAAAAGGTTTGGTCCGGGCAACTAAAATTAAAATTGCGCCAATTCCGATAATTAACCCCGGTAGTTTTAAAGCTCCCACCATCAATAGCAGGAACAGCCGGAAAATCCGATTGGCCATCCCCAACTCATAGCTGGGAGTGGCAAAAGTACCGACAGCCGCTACTGCCAAGTAAAGTATTACCTCGGCAGTAAACAATCCCACATTGATTGCCACATCCCCAATCATAAATGCAGCAATCAAACCCAGAGCCGTTGCCAGGGGCGTAGGGGTATGGATAGTTGACTGCCTGATCATGTCAAGACCGATTTCGGCTATAATTAACTGCAGTAGCAGCGGGACTTCGCCAGGTTTTTCCACCCCTATAAATTTTAGCGATGCCGGTAAAAGTTGCGGCTCAATGCTGAATAAATACCATAACGGCAATACAAACAAAGAAGCAAATACCGCAATAAACCTTACCCACCTGAGATATACACCAATAAATGCATTCTGTCTGAATTCCTCGGCATGCTGCAAATGGTGAAAATAAGTAGCGGGTGCAATAATTACGCTGGGGGACGTATCCACTATCACTAAAACATGCCCTTCCAGTAAGTGGTCCGCCGCCACGTCGGGCCGCTCGGTATAACGCACCTGTGGTAAAGGGTTCCAGTTGCCGGTGGTAATATACTCTTCTACAGATTTTTCCGCCATGGGCAGACCGTCAATTTTGATGTCCATAATTCTTTGCTTGATTGTTTTCACAAGGTCAGGATTGGCCACATCCTCCAGATAAGCCACGCAAATATCAGTTTTGGACCTGACCCCGGCCTGCAAAATTTCCGTTCTCAGGCGCGGGTCTCTGAGCCGCCGCCGGATTAAGGCGGTATTAAAAAGTATGGTTTCCGTAAACCCATCTCTGGAACCCCTGACTACCCGCTCGATATCAGGCTCTTCCGGATTTCGGCCCGGATACTGGCGGGCCTCAATCAAAATGGCTTCCTCCATACCATCGACTATAAGCGCCAGGAAACCGGCCAACACCTTGTTGACTACATCCTCCAGCTTATCGGTAGGAGCTGCCTTAACGTAAGTGACATATTTGGCTAACAGTTTGTGCAAGGTGTTAGGCGTTAGGTTCTCGCGTTCCAGGAAGGCAAAATTCTGCATTATTTCAACAATGGGCAAATCCTTTATCAACCCGTCTACGAACAAGATGGCGGCCTTTTTACCGGCTATCTCAAACTCCCGCCAGGCCACGTCATAACTTACGCCAATTCCCAACACGTTTTTCAACATTTCCGCATTTTCATCAAACTTTTTACTTACCCGGGTCTTTGGAGCCATCGTTTCTTCCATTTTTATATCCACTCCTGTTAATTACTTCCTGTAGCGCTAGTGTTGTTAACGGCGCTCCATTAGAGATATCGTCTGCCATGTCCATTTTGCCAATGTCACCCAGTCCGATAATGACTTTCACATCCAGAGAATTCAAGACGCTGACCGTATCCCCTTCCAGATATTTATGATTAGCCGGTTCTGGCTGTCCATATTTATCGACGGGCCCGTCGACTATCACGCCGTCCCTGGTAATTGACTTATCTACCCTGGTTCCCTGAATACCAGATGTATTGGAAGCCACGGCCACCACCCCTAATACATCTATCTCGGGGTGCCGGACCACGTAATCCAGGACTTGTTCTCCTTTGCCAAACCCCGTGTTTCCGCGATCGTCAACCATTAAGACAACCGGGTCATGAGGCGTCAGCTTAATCAGTTCTACAGCTTGCTGGCCCGATATTGGCGTGGGGTTTCCGGCAGACAGTGAAATGCACCGGGCGCCGACATTCCTGGCAGCAATCTCCACAGTCCTTTTTGCCACCATGTCTCCATCGGTAACAATAATAACTTTTCTGGTTTGCTTTTTCATAAATTTCCACTTATTCTCCTTTGGGAGTGAATGCCACCGCCACCAGGTAACCAAATATTACAGCGGCGCCAATTCCTACAGAAGCTGCTTCGATACCCCCGCCAAATGCTCCGAGCAGTCCTTTCTCCGTAACTCCCTTAATGGCACCCTGCGCCAAAATATGACCAAAACCCGGCAACGGGACCGTTGCCCCTGCGCCGGCAAAATCAATCAAGGGCTGATATAAACCCATGGCGCTTAGTATGGCGCCGGCCGTTACAAAGCTAACCAGTATATGGGAGGGAGTTATCCGGTAACTGGTCAAATCGATGAGTAATTGACCGATAACACAAATTCCGCCCCCGATTATAAATGCTTTAAAATACTCCATAAGCTCAACCTCCTGACAAACTATATGCATCCATCACCACGGCATGGGCCACTCCGGGAATCGATTCACCCTGTAGCGTGGCAGTAGGGCTTAATAAAGCGCCGGTACCAATTGCCAGTACTCTCTTATACTTCCCTGCCTTCATTTGCCCCAGTATATAGGAACTAAGAACTACCGCCGAACAACCGCAACCGCTGCCTCCGGCATGGGTATCCTGGGATGGGTCAAAAATCAATATACCGCAATCGGTAAAATTCTTCGACATATCATAGCCGGCCTGTTTTACCAGTTGTATAGTTAAAGAATGGCCTATACTGGCTAAATCGCCGGAAATAATCAGGTCATAATCAGAAGGCTGCCTGGTCGTTTCTTTAAAATGGGCGACAATTGTATCTGCAGCGGCCGGGGCCATAGCTGAACCCATATCATTGGCGTCTTTGATCCCCAGGTCGATAACCTTGCCGATAGTTACATGGGTTACGGCAGGGCCGATCCCTGTTCCGCTTACTACCATGGCACCTGCTCCCGTGACCGTCCACTGAGCCGAAGGAGGACGTTGGACGCCCAGTTCTGTTGGAAACCGATACTGTCGTTCAGCCGTATCATAATGGCTGGAAGCCGCGACGGCAACATTATTGGCAAATCCTCCATCTATCAGCATTGAGCCCAAACACAGACTTTCCACCATGGTGGAACATGCTCCATATAAACCAATAAAAGGTATTCCCAGGTCACGGGCGGTAAAGTTAGCGGAGATTATTTGGTTGAGCAGGTCTCCGGCCATAAAAAAATCAATATCTTTCGTCGTCAGGTTAGCCTTTTGTAAAGCCATATTTACGGCATCCTTCAGCATTTTGCGTTCAGCTTTTTCCCAGGTTTTTTCACCGGCCAGGGTATCAGGCAGTACCAGGTCAAAAATATTTCCCAGCGGGCCTTGTCCTTCTTTGGGACCCACAATGGCAGCGGCCCCCACGATAACAGGTGGGTTAGCCAACTGAAAGGTTTGCTTACCAAGCTTTTTTACTGCTCTGTTTACTACTGTGGTTTCAACCATTTACTAACCCCCCACTACTTCGTTAAATAAACTACCAGCCCAATGAGCCACGAAGTGACAAATCCACAAACCAATACCGGACCGGCCAAAGTAAAAATTTTCGCCCCTGTTCCCAGAACCATGCCTTCCCTGCGAAACTCCAAGGCCGGAGCAACAATGGAATTGGCAAACCCGGTAATTGGCACTATGGTCCCCGCGCCGGCATACTTAGCAATAGAATCGTAAACGCCTAACCCTGTCAGCAGGGCCGCCACAAATACCAGTGTTGCTGAAGCAGCCGTACTGGCCGCCCTTTGATCCAGTCCAAACTGCATATATATGTTAATAAGCGCCTGGCCTATAATGCAGATCAAACCGCCGAAAAAGAAAGCGCCGATAACATTTCTTAGCACAGGCGGTTTGGGTTTTGTTTGCTGGACCATTTGTTGATAAACAATTTTTTGCAGTTGCTGGTCCGAAGGCTCAATATGATCTGCCAAATCCTATCTTCCTTTCTAATTTTTTATAAATCTTTATAAATAACTGAGAAGGACACCCTGGGTGTCCTTCCAAAACCTAATCAGTGTAAGCAATTTTTACATTTGCTTTAAAATCAACAAGTTTCCCGTTATGAACGTCTGCAGTAAGGTTGTAAATCTCAACCCCGGTAATGTTGTCATGGTATTTCATAGCCTCGTTCACTGCATTTTGTACCGCGTCTTTCCAGTTGTCCTTAGATTCTCCAATAACTTCTGCCACTTTGACGTACATCTTAAAGCTCCTCCTTACAATATTTTTTGCCCTGTCAGGGCATTTTTATCTCCTGACGGTTCTAAATGTATTATGCGTTAAAAGAGGTTATTTCATGCAAACAAAGTAATTAATGTGGATATTAAAACTTCTGTTTGAAGCTGTAAAAAATAATGACCGTAGATTCCTCCGGAATTATACCTTTTGGAAAATCTACGGCTTTTACCCGCGTAATTTCAGTTTCTATCATTTAAACCAATCATCGATCGGATTGTTTTCAAAGCCTGTCTTTCTATGCGTGACACCTGAACCTGAGAAATCCCCAGAATCTCTGCTACCTGGGTTTGGGTTTTATCTTCAAAAAATCTTAGCAAGAGAACTTTTTTTTCTCTTTCGGGCAGTTTTTGCAAAACATCTTTCAGGGCCATATGCTCAAACCATTGGCCTTCATCGCCGGATGATCCGGTTATCGCATCCATAACGTAGATGGGGTCTCCGTCATCCTGGTAAAGAGTTTCATATATTGAAGTGGGCAATTGCGAAGCTTCCATAGCGTTAACAATTTCCTCCCTCTCCATGCCCACCTCTTTGGCAATCTCACTTATGGTCGGGTCCCTACCCAGTGAAGCTGACAATTTTTCCCGCGCCCGGTTAATTTTATTGGCTGTTTCCTTAACGGAGCGGCTCACTTTCACTGGATTGTCATCACGTAAAAATCTTCTTATTTCACCGATAATCAGAGGAACAGCGTATGTAGAAAATTTCACATCATAGCTTAAGTCAAATTTATCTATCGCTTTGATCAGCCCAATAGTGCCTATCTGGAAAAGGTCTTCAGGTTCGTAGCCCCTGTTGCAAAATCGCTGTACCAGATTAAATACCAGCTTTAAGTTACAGTTAACTAATTTTTCACGTGCCGCCTGGTCGCCGTTTTTTGCTTTTATAAGAAGTTCTTTCATTTCTTTGTCGGATAACAGAGGGAACCGCGGCAGATTCATTTCTGATAACCGGGTACTCATTGCTTCACACCCCTAATTATCCTGTTTGTCAACAGTTTTGCTTGGCTTTTTTGTGAGTTTAACAGTAGTGCCCTGACCCGGTGCAGAATCTACCTGTACGGAATCCATAAAAGACTGCATAAAAGAAAAGCCCAGTCCCATTCTCTCCGGCGTGGTGCTGTACGCAGGCTGCATGGCCTGTTGGATGTCGGCAATTCCCACGCCATTGTCTTTAATCTCTACTTCTAAAACATCATTATCGTAAATAACGGCATTTATTCCAACCATGCAATCGGTTTTACTAGCATAACCGTGAATTAGACTGTTGGAAACGGCTTCCGAGACAGCGACTTTAATTTCTTCCAGGTCTTCCAGCGTAAAATCCAGTTGAGCCGCAAAAGCTGCCACAGTTACCCTGGCCAAAGCCACGTTTTCCGGTAAACTTAATATCTCTATGCTCATTTTGTTTTTAAGTTTCATGGTCGCTCCTCCTTACATCGCCTGCAGCGCCTCTTCTTCTGCACTGTAACAGTCAATTATTTTTTGGATACCGGATAACTCCAGTATTCTGTTAACCTGTGGCTGCGCCCCAATAATAGCCATTTTTCCTCCCAATTGGCTGATGCGCTTGTATCGGCCCAAAATTACGCCTAAACCGGAACTGTCAATAAACCCAACGTCTGATAGGTCCAAAACTACATTTTTAACCAACCCTTCATCCAACTGCTTATCTATATGGCACCTGATGTTATCGGCAACAGCCATGTCAAAATCACCGGTTAGTTTTACCAGCAAAACACTTTCTTTATATTCAGACGAAATGCACATGGTAAACCCCTCCCAAAATAAATGCTTTGTCGGTATTCTACAAGGCGCAATTTTTTTCCTGCTAATTAATGGCAAAACAATTGTAAGGTTTTGTCGAAAGTAGAAAGTCCAAATTACCGCTGGCGGGACATTGATGCCCGGAACGACTGGAATAGCTCGTATCAGTCGGTGCGGTGATTTGGACTTGGAGTAAATTCAGATATCTGGTTTAATCTATTCTGCCGGGGTGATGGTAGAACGGACAAGCTTAACGATGTGTTTAAAGACGCCGCCTTTTTCCACATCACGGGCTGCCACTAAATTAACCTTTAAAACCTGTTCTTTATCTTTCATTACAGTGACTTGGCCTACCTTTTGCCCCTTTTTGACGGGAGCCTTAACATAAGGTACCAGGTCAAGCTTATAGGTAACTGACTTTTTCTCGCCCTTGGGAACGACTATAGCCACATCGGAGGCCGTTACCGCATCCACCCAGTCCCATTGTCCTTTACTCACCCGGATCTTACCAAGTTTTTTTCCTTGTTCGGCGATGTTGGCAGCTTCATAGCGGGCAAATCCGTAATTGTATAATCTCATGGATTCCCGGAAATGGCTGCGGGGTTCCGGCGTAGCCATAACAACGGCGATTAACCGCAGACCGTTGCGCTTGCAGGTGGACGCAAGACAGTATTTTGCTTCCGACGTCCACCCCGTCTTGCCGCCGTCACATCCATCATACCACCACAGCAGTTTGTTGGTATTCCAGAGGACAAACTCCCCACCGCGCAAGTCATAACGTTTTATGGAAGTAAGCTTACTGAAAAGGGGATATTTTAAAGCTTCCCTCATCATAACAGCCAAGTCCCGGGCAGAGGTATAATGTCCTTCTGCCGGAAGCCCATAGGCATTGGCAAAATGAGTATGTTTAAGGCCTAGTTCTTTGGCCTTTTCGTTCATCATCTTAACATATGCTTCATGAGAGCCGGCTATGTGTTCAGCCACAGCAACACAGGCATCGTTTGCCGACCCCACAGCTATGGAAATCAGCATTTCCCGCATGGACAGTTCTTCGTTTGGCTCCAGATAAACCTGGGAACCTCCCATCCCGGAAGCATTTTCGCTGGTAACTACTTTGTCAGACAGAGAAATTTTCCCTTTGGCCAGTTGTTCCAGGGCAACCAGCAAGGTCATAACCTTGGTTACACTGGCCGGCGGCCTTTCCACATCAGCCGCTTTTTCAAACAGTACTTTACCCGTCACTGCATCGATAAGTATAGCAGATTCTGCCGTAGTTTCCAGCAAAGGCTGCTGTTCAGGAGCAGCAAAACCCTGCGTGGGAAACAGTATGGTTATCATGGTTGTTAATAAGAAAAGACCGATTACTTTCTTCAATTTGTAGTCCAAAATAATTTCCCCCTTAAATGCTTTTTCGTATTAACAGTATTTCTTGATATGGCTAAAATTATGTGCGCCATGTAGTAGTATTCCCCGCTCAATTTAACAGCCACCTGTATAATTGCGGAGAATTTGGCAACATTACTTTGTTAGTATAAATTTTTCAAACCTGTTTCGGAAGAGAAGATCAATCCATGGAGGTAGCATCAATTTATGTTAAAACTGCTGCGGCAAATTGTCATAGGTAAACCGTTAGAATCAGCCAGGATAACGCACGAACGCTTCTCAGTTCTAAAAGGGCTGGCCATCCTGTCATCGGATGCTTTATCGTCGGTAGCCTATGCCGGTGAAGAAATCCTGCACGTCCTGGTTCCTGTTATAGGTTTGGCCTCTTTTCATTTTATTGCTCCTATTTCGGCAGCAATAGTTATACTGCTCTTTATTGTGGCTTTCAGCTATATGCAGATTATTGACGCCTTTCCCAAAAGCAGCGGTGGCGCTTACATCGTTTCCAAGGAGCACCTAGGTATTTACCCGGGCCTTGTAGCGGGAGCAGCTCTTCTCTTTGATTATATTTTAACTGTTGCAGTCTCTGTTTCCGCCGGTGTTGCCGCTTTTATTTCCGCTTATACCCCGCTAGACAAGTATAGGGTGTTACTGTGCCTGCTGGTGGTACTCACTTTGGTTCTTCTTAACCTGAGAGGCATAACGGAATCAGCAACCATTTTCAGCTATCCTACTTATTCATTTATCTTCGGTATGTTTGTGTTGATAGGTTACGGATTATACAAACTGTTTGCGGGCCACCTACCGGCCTCACACCTGGCGGCTGCCACAGCCCAGGTTAACCTGAGTTCCCTAGCTCTAGTCTGGCTAGTTTTAAGAGCCTTTTCTTCCGGCTGTGCAGCTTTAACCGGTGTGGAAGCCGTAAGCAACGCGGTACCTAATTTCAAGGTACCGGAAAACAGAAATGCCAAAATAGTTTTAACTTTGTTAGCCTTTTTGCTGTTTTTCATGTTCAGCGGTTTAACCATCCTTACCCAGCAGTTGGGAGTTACACCAACAGAAAACATGACTGTTATTTCTCAGGTAGCCAAAATTATTTTTGGTAAAGGGATCCTGTTTTACCTGTTCCAGGCCGCCACTTTTTTAATCCTGGCCCTGGCCGCGAACACTGCCTTTGCCGGTTTTCCCATGCTTGCTTCATTGATGGCCCGTGATGGCTTTTTGCCACGTTATCTTGCTTTGCGCGGAGATCGCTTAGTCTTCAGCAACGGTATTGTCTTATTGGGATTTTTGGCAGCTCTTTTGCTCATCATTTTTGACGGAATTACGACTCGTTTGATTCCCCTTTATGCGGTCGGCGTCTTTACTTCTTTTACTTTAGCCCAAACAGCGATGGTAAAAAGATGGCTGGCCCATCAGACAGGAAAATGGCGCGCCAAACTTGCAGTTAACGGGATAGGGGCCATTGTTACGGGCATGGTTACCCTGGTAATTGCCACTACCAAGTTCACCCATGGAGCCTGGGTAGTTTTTATCATTATAGTCGCAATGGTCTACCTTTTCAGTAAAACAAACAAACATTACGCCGATGTTAAGAAGCAGCTAGATTTTGACAATTATAGAGTTCCGACCGGCTTAAAGCATAAAATTATAATCCCGGCCGCAAGTTTGACCAATGTGGTCGCCAATACCATAGATTATGCCCGAAAGCTAAGTGATGACATCAAAGTAGTACACATATCCATTGATAAGGAATTTACCGATAAATTCCGTAAAAAATGGGAAGCCTGGAATCCCGGTATTGAACTGGTAATTATCGATTCTCCATATAGATCTGTTTTAGAACCGCTGATGAATTACATCCGGGAAGCAGACAGAAATAAGAAGCCAGGTGAAGTGGTAACAGTTTTGATCCCTGAATTTGTTACCTGCCGGTGGTGGCACCGGTTCCTGCATAACCAGACAGGTTTGATGCTGCAAAACCTGCTTGTATTCCAGACGGATGTTGTGGTGACAACGGTGCCCTTCCATTTAAAAGAATGTGAATTTTGATCTTTTTTAAGAAGGATTTTGTTCGATTTTATCGAACATGATTAGTTATTGTTTTTTACCTATGGTGTTTATTCTGGGGAGGTAAATCATGGCGATTATTGATTTCCATACTCACGCATTTCCAGAAAAAATTGCCCATTTAGCCGTCAATCAACTGGCCAATCATTATAAAATCAGCATTGCCGGCATGGGAACCTTGTCAGACCTGCTGCAGTCGGCTCAGGAAGCAGGCATTACCAAGTTATGCCTCCACGCCGCTGCCACTAATCCGGACCAGGTACAGATAAACAATAATTGGATAGCCAAACAGTGTTCAGATAACATTATCGGTTTCGGCAGCATTCACGTTGATTACCCCGATCCCTTTTCTGAACTTGACCGCATGGAAACGCTGGGCTTAACGGGTATCAAATTTCATGCCGAGTTTCAGCAGTTTGCCATAGACGATCCCCGCATGTGGCCTGTCTACGAAGCAATAGAAGACCGCTTCCTGGTGATGTTTCATGTTGGTGACCGCAAGTCAGACCTTTCTCATCCTGCCCGCCTCAAACGGGTTATAGAATCCTTCCCCAAAATGAAAATCATTGCCGCCCACCTGGGTGGGTGGTCTAAATGGCAGGAAGCAAAAGATTACCTGCTGGGAAAGGATATTTACATAGATACCTCAAGCACCACCTGGATTCTTCCCCCGGTAGAAATAGCCCGTTTAATCAGATCTCACGATATAAATAAAGTCCTGTTCGGTACCGATTACCCCGTCGCCAAACATAAGCAGGAACTGGAAGCCTTTCACCGGATACCGTTGACCTCCGCAGAAAGGGAAAAGATTCTCTGGAAAAACGGAGCCGATCTTTTGGCTGGCAGACAGCAGTAAAAATTACACGAGTTTTTTATTAAAACCCGCATGGCAGCAGCATAAAAGTACAGTAAGAACTGTACTTTTTTATGTTAACTTTCCTCAAAACAGGGGTGGCAATTAAACATAAGTTTAAATAATATAAAATGAACTAACCTAAAAGGGAGTGACCTATTCTATGAATAAATTTGAAGTTGATGGCGGTTTCACACCCGGCTTTCCCGGCTTCGGACCCGGCTTCCCTGGCTTCGGACCCGGTTTCCCTGGCTTCGGACCCGGTTTCCCTGGCTTCGGACCCGGTTTCCCTGGCTTCAGGCCCGGTTTCCCGGGCTTCGGACCTGGCTTCCCTGGCTTCAGGCCCGGTTTCCCCGGCTTCGGACCTGGCTTCGGACCTGGCTTCCCTGGCTTCAGGCCCGGTTTCCCCGGCTTCGGACCTGGTTCTGGCCAAAAATTCGGACCCTGATTTTAGCCCTCTTCCATTAAATTTTTTTCGGATAACCTGAAGCCCCCTTCCGTATAAGGGGGCTTCAGGTTATATCCTATAACTTCCCGTCTCATCGACATACCCAAAAATTAACGGGCGGTCAAGGGGTTTTTCATTTTTTATTGTATAAGCTGCCAGTAGTATACGCTCTGCATCCCTCGCTCTATGTTCATCGTTATAGTAAATGGTAGCCAATATTTCTCCTGACTTGACTTCCTCGCCCCGTTTTTTGTTAATTATAATGCCCACAGCCGGGTCGATAACGTCTTCTTTTGTTTCGCGGCCTGCTCCCAGTACCATGGCAGCTATACCCACCTGTTCTGCATTAATGGCATAGACATAACCGTCTGCCGCTGCTTTAAGCGGCAGGGAATACTTCGCTTCCGGCAATAGTTCTTCGTTTTCGATAACAGTACCATCGCCGCCCTGGGCTTCCACCAGTTCTTTCAATTTCGACAAGGCCGCCCCGGATTTCAACAACTCCTCCAAAATTTTCCGGCCTTCGTCGTAAGTATTCGCCCTGCCTCCAAGTACAAGCATTCTACTGCCTAACGTATAACACAATTCCGTCAGGTCGGCCGGACCTTTATCTTTAAGAGTCAAAATAGCTTCTTTTACTTCCAGAGCATTGCCTACAGTGTTGCCCAAAGGCTGGTCCATATCGGTTACTACCGCTGTTGTTTTCCGGCCTACCTTGGCGCCGATGCCAACCATGGTGGCGGCAAGCTTAAAAGCATCTTCTTCTGTTTTCATAAAAGCACCACAGCCTGTTTTTACATCCAGCACTATGGCGTCAGCTCCGGCAGCTATTTTTTTGCTCATGATACTGCTGGCAATAAGGGGAATTGAATCTACCGTGGCCGTAACATCGCGTAAAGCATACAATTTTTTATCAGCAGGCGTGAGGTTGCCCGTCTGCCCGGCCACGGCAATTTTTATTTGGTTTACATTGTTGAAAAACTGTTCCTTCTTAATTCCCGTTTGAAAACCGGGAATTGATTCCAGCTTGTCAATGGTTCCGCCGGTATGCCCCAGACCCCGGCCCGACATTTTGGCCACCGGCACCCCAGATGCCGCTACCAGTGGGCCAAGTACAAGGGTAGTTTTGTCTCCTACGCCCCCAGTAGAATGCTTGTCTACTTTTATCCCCTCGATAGGTGAGAGGTTCACCTGTTCCCCTGACCTAACCATGGCCATAGTCAGGTCGGCCGTCTCCCGCTCGGTCATTCCCCGGAAAAACACAGTCATGGCCCAGGCGGACATCTGGTAATCAGCTACCTTACCGGACATATATCCCTCAATGAGGAAGTTGATTTCTTCAGTGGACAGTTCCTGTCCGTTTCTCTTTTTTAAAATAATATCGTAAGCCCGCACTAAATTTTCACCTCTCGGACAATGCCCCTAACCAGCTTGATAAACTTATCCCTTACCCGGTTAGCTGTTTCCATTACTTCCTCATGGCTAAGTTTCTGCGGCAGTACTCCAGCTGCCATGTTGGTTATGCAGGAAATGCCCAGCACCCGCATACCTCCATGATTAGCCACTATTACTTCGGGCACCGTGGACATCCCCACTGCATCAGCGCCGATATACCGGAGGTACTTTATTTCCGCCGGAGTTTCGTAAGAAGGACCCGCCAACCCGGCATATACGCCTTTCCTGTATTCAATCTTTTCTTCCCTGGCCACCCTTTCGGCCAGTTTCCGCAAACCCTTGTTATAAGCCTCAGACATATCAGGAAACCTGGGGCCGAACTCCTCTTCATTGGGCCCCAGCAACGGGTTGGTACCCATTAAATTGATATGGTCTTCAATAATCATCAGGTCTCCCGGCGCAAAGGCATGGTTGATACCACCTGCGGCGTTGGTAACAAGCAGGATTTTTATCCCCAATAACTGCATCACCCGTACCGGATACACCACTTCTTTAATGTGATATCCCTCATAATAATGGAACCGCCCGTTCATAAGCAAAACCTTTTTCCCTTCCAGCCGCCCGAAAACCAACTGGCCGGCGTGGCCTTCCACTGTTGAAACGGGAAAATTAGGGATATCCTTATAATCTATAACTTTTTTATCTTCCACGGCATCGGCAAGAATACCTAAACCGCTGCCTAAAATCATGGCCAAATCTGCCTGCTCGGTAAACTTATCCCTGATAAAATTTACTGTCTCCTGAAATTTTGCTTTTTCCGACATATGTACCAGTCCCCCTATATATGTTTTTGACACTCCCCATGTATATTTAAAGCTCCAACCGTTACCGTTAGATAACGCCTGCTTTCAGCGCCTGGTTTTTAAAGCTTGTCCCGTGCTCCAGTTTAAAACCGAAAAAATCAGCAATAGTTGCCCCCACATCGGCAAAAGTTGCTCTGGTACCCAGATTTGTGCCTTCTGCTATCATGGGACCGTAGACCAACAGGGGAACATACTCCCTGGAATGGTCCGTACTTTCTGTGGTCGGGTCGCATCCGTGGTCAGCGGTAATAATCAGAATATCCTTTTCCCCGACTTGTTCAAGAATTTCCGGCAGTCGACTGTCAAACTCCTCCAAGGCCCTAGCATAACCGGCAGGGTCGTTGCGATGGCCAAAGGAAGAATCAAATTCTACCAGATTGGTAAAGATAAGTCCTGTTGCCTTCTTTTGCATCGCTGCAATGGTTTTGTCAACGCCCTCCATATTGCTTTTCGTATGTATAGCTTCAGTAATGCCCTGGTTATTAAAAATATCCTGTATCTTGCCTATGGCTGTTACATTTAGGCCATTGTCTTTCAACAAATCCAGAACCGTTTTCCCCGGTGGGGAAAGGGAAAAATCGTGCCTGTTGGCTGTCCTTTGAAAATTGCCGGGCTGCCCAATAAAAGGCCGGGCAATGACCCGACCTACGGCATGAGGACCGGTGAGCATTTCTCGGGCAATACGGCACATTTTATACAGCTCGTCCACGGGGATTATCGCTTCGTGGGCCGCTATCTGAAAAACGCTATCAGCGGAAGTATAGACTATCGGATAGCCCGTTTCCATATGTTCTTTGCCCAGGCGGGCAATAATTTCCGTTCCCGAGGCAACTTCATTGCCCAGGGTCTTCCGATTTATCCGGCGTTCAAATTCTTCGATCAGGTCCTGCGGAAAACCGTGGGGATACACCGGAAAAGGCCTGTCCAGAATAATACCGGTTATTTCCCAGTGTCCGGTAGTTGTATCTTTTCCGGCGGAAACTTCAGCCATTTTGCCGAACGCCCCCGCAGGGGCTTCATCGGGACTAACTCCTTCAATGTCTATAATATTACCCAGCCCTAACTGCTGTAAGTTGGGAAGTTTTAAACCACCTACAGCCCTGGCTGTATTTCCGAGGGTATTACTTCCCCGGTCGCCATATTTATCGGCATCCGGCAGTTCTCCTGCCCCAACACTGTCCAACACTATTAGAGTTATTTTGCCTATGTTCATTCAATCGCCCTCCTGTCTAAGCTCTTGGATGTGTCTTGGAATAAACTTCTCTTAACCGCCCTCTGGTCAGGTGTGTATATATTTGGGTGGTAGTTATATCTGCATGGCCCAGCATTTCCTGAACAGACCTCAGGTCGGCGCCGTTTTCCAACAGGTGGGTCGCAAAAGAATGCCGCAGGGTATGCGGGGTAATATCTTTCTTAATACCCGCTTCCCTGGCATATTTTTTAATTATTTTCCAAAAACCCTGCCTGGTCATGCGCCGGCCATGGTGGTTAACAAAAAGGGCCGTTTCTCCTTTGGACTTAATTAGTCTAACTCTGCCCCGGTGCAAATATTCTTCCACATATTTCTTCGCCAGAGACCCGATAGGAATGATCCTTTCCTTTGAACCCTTGCCAAAACACCGGACATAACCCATTTCCAGGTTGACATGGTCCAGATCCAGGGATATCAATTCACTTACCCTAATGCCCGTAGCGTACAACAATTCCAGCATGGCTTTATCACGGGACCCGGCCGGTTCATTTAACCTTGGTTGATTCAACAGTATTTCAACTTCTTCTACGGAAAGAACCCTGGGCAGTTTCTTTTGCAGCTTTGGCGACTCCAGGTTTACGGTAGGATCCTGTTCGATATGTTTCTCCCGCAGCAGGTACTGATAAAAAGATTTCAGGGAAGCCAGATGCCTCGAAATCGTGGATGTGGCTTTGCCCTGTTTTTGCAGATGCAACAGGTAGGCCATAACATTTGTCTTGTTTGTTGCTGCAAATTTAGTTATCCCGTACTTGGACAGAAAGGCGCTGTACCGCTCCAAATCGCGGGCATAGGATTCCAAAGTATTTTCCGCCAATCCCCGTTCAACAGTCAGGTAATAAATAAATTCTTCTATTAAGGCTTTCATAAAAATACCCCTTTTCCACCAATTTTTCAGTGGCTTCGTCAATTGCAGGGTAAAACTAGAATAGAGTAGCCAGTGCTACTCTATTTTTTTCCACAATGCACCATTGAATTCCTTTTTTTCTAATCCTTCTTATAGAAATCCTTTAATTTGACCACAAATTCATCCAGCAGGTTGTCGGTCTTCATCTCCTTGTCACCGGCAGTTTGCGTTTGTTCTACCCGCATGGGGTTGCCACTTGGTTTATCCTCTCTTAATAATCGCTGGCTGGTAAAAACATATCCGTTATAAATCCCGTAAAGATGAGTGATGACCATACCAAGAATAACAATCGTAATTAATATTCTAATCCCAAAAGTAATTTTTTCTTTGGTCTTGTTTCTCAATATGAAAAACACCCTTATCCCCCGCTTCCCTGACATATATCAAGTATCTTTTCTAATTAATTTATATGTGGTCAGGGGCAATTTAGAACTTATCCTGGTAATATGTCAAAACAGCAAAGCTATGGAATATTTGATGAGGGACGGGGTAATATAGGCTTCCATCAGGCATCCCGCACCAGTCATCACTGCCGCACACCCCATACCAACGGTATAAAAGAGCGCCGGTCGGCCTACTTCAAATTCCCTGAACATAAACCTGTTTTTAGCAAAAAAAACCGAAAAAGTCAGGGTAAACATACCGCTAATCAATAAAACGGGAATAAAGATCAGATTTTGGGGGATTACCGATACTATCGATAACAGCACCCCTTTCCAGGCCTGGTCATAGGCCAAAAAACCCACGGTAAAGCCCAGGGTAAACCCCCGGGTGAATACCAATACGGGAACCAGTATGCCACCAACCACACTGAGCCCCAAAATGTACATGGTCAGAATGACATACATATTCTGCACTAAAGATCCCTTTATAGCTGCTTTTTTATCGAGAGACAGTCCCGGCACCTTGGTAATAAAGTTTTGCATTGTCTTTGACAGTTCGTTCTTCATGCCCTGGTCCAGACTTTTTGCTCCTATTGCTCCAAAAATAAGACCGGCCATGAAAAATATGACTAATATTAAACCCAACAGCCAATTGTTTCTAAAATATTGCCTACATGCACGTTTTAAACGTAGTAGCACAACCGGCACCCCCTTCACCAAAATAACCTTGTCCTGTGAAATAAGTATGGGGGTTGGTTGACAATTATACCAAAAATGTGGCCACCACTATTTAAGTTGGGTAAAGCCCTTCTCCAGAATGAGCCGGGCAATATATTCGGCAGCCAGGATATCTTCCAGCGAATTCGCCGTGGCTGCTACCACCGTAATACCCACACCCAGCCGGGAAGCCTGTTCCACTGCCCGGGCAGCGGCGTCATGGGCAGGTTTTATTCCTCTTTTCTGCATGGTCCTGGCAATAGTCCCCGTAACTACTGCCGGCGCTCCCGCGTTAAATGCGGCATCATAGGCAACACCACCCGTGTCGGTTACAGCCAGTACCACCTTATTTTTAAAATCCACCAGTTTGGCCGTTTCCGCCCCATTGTTGGGAACCACCGCCGCAATCCGGGCACCTGATTTTTTTATCCCCGCTACCGCCTTGCTTGCCCGCTGCAGCCGTTCTTCATCTGTACCGACCCTGGGTTCGGATATCAATACTACCTCTGTACCATTCCGTAAAGCAATACTGCCGGCTTCCATGCCTATTTTTTCCGGATTTAAGTCCACCGGCGCCCGGGAGCTGTCGGGACTGGCCCCAAATACAGCAACCGCCCCCGCATCCAGAGCAGCTTCCAGGGTAGTCGACATATCAATCACGTCCACTACCATAACCAGGTGCCCCATCATGGCTGCGGCTACTGCTCCCGTGGCATTCGCCGTTACATTAACACCGATAAAATTTGTTTGCAAACCTTATTCCTCCCTGATTAACATTTTGCCGTAGCGGCCCCCGCCACCTGCCGTTAATTCCGCCTTACCGGAACGGGCCAGGCAGAGCAGAGATGCTATTTTCTTTCCTGCAACTTTTTCCAGATCTTCCTCAGAAGCAGAATGCAGTATCTCCATTTCGGTCCCAAAGCGCTGCAAAAGTTTTTCTATGGTTCTGCTGCCAACACCGGGCACAAACGTCAATGGTACCTGGTAGTGGTATGGCGGCCGGTGGTCGGGACTTACCGGTTCTCGGTAAGTAGCTATTTCCTCAATCCGGTCCAGCACCCCTTTTACAATTTTATCGCTTCCACAATACTCACACCTGAGAACCGGAGGGGCTCCCCCTGCAATTCTCTCACAGACCAGGCAGTGGGTCCGGTGATATTTGCCCAGGCGTGGGTCCAAACCGTAATTGGCCGTCACTTTCCGCCCCTTTTCCCGCTTCAAAGCCATTAAAAGCTCCTCGTAATTGGCCTGTTGCATATCAATCACATTGTATTCCCGGCCAATTTTCGGCAGAGAATGGGCATCTGAGTTGCTAAGAAACGTTATACCACCAAGGTCAGCCAGCCGGTCAGCAAGATATGTATCGGAACTTAACCCCAGTTCGATGGCGTAAATTTTGGCTATGGCCCGTTGACTAAAAACCTCTGTTAACCGGGCAGCACAATTCCCGAACAGGCTTTTATGCGGTGTAAAGGCATGAGCCGGGACAAAAATCCAACCCAAACCATCCACAATATTATACAGTTTTTCCGCCGTGAGTTCGGCTTTCTGGGAACTCAGGTTGATGTTTTTAATGTATTTGGCCATTACAGACGTAAAATTTTTCATCTTTTCCAGGGTAGGAAAAAAACAGACAAAATGCGCCTTTCCCCCGCTTTTCTCCCTCGTTTCCACTTCCGCTCCCAGTATTAGCACAGCCTTGCCCAGGTAGCTTAACCCCCCTTTGTCCAAGGGAGCCAAACTACCCGCCTCAACCATTCTTATCAGGTCGCTTTGCACTTTCGGCGACCCGGCATCGACTACGCCAATAACGTTAATTCCTTTTCTGTACAGACATTCATCTAATATGTTGGCCAGGGTCAAATCCCTGGCCGCTGTTATTTTTACCGGCGAACCGTCCATAGTCCGTCCTATATGGATATGCAAGTCAACAAAGTACTGTTTCATGGCCGCCTCCATCTTTTTCATAATCGCGTAAGCATGCATAATTTCCCGTGGACAGGCATATTCTACAGCAGAAGTACTTTTGGGGGGTCGGGCATGCTCTACGAAATTGTCGTAAAAAACAGGATCTATCTGGTTGGTAAAATGCAAGAAGTACTGGCGCAACTAAAACAATATGAAAAGCAGTGTGTTACCTTAAAAGAATTTATCAACCGAAAGCTAGATTAGTTTCGCCCCGGCAATCCCTGCCGCGCCGGCGGTCAGGAAAAACTCCAAATCCTGGTCAATATCACGACCCATGGTAGTCACTTTTATGCCTTCACTTTTGACAAGGTCAACGGCCGGCTTGCCATCCTCCACTACAATATCATGTTTTTCGGTAATACCGCTTTCTGCGAGCTGTTCATTAATTAATGCCGCTTTTCCTATCTCCAGTTCAGGCAGTACCACTTTGGCCCGGGCCAATGCTATCCTGCCCAGAGCAGTTAGGGAATGATGGCTGACGCCCCGGTGCCTTGCCCGGGGATCGGCAAAGCTAATTCGTGGTACAGCTACGGACAATCCTTCCATAACATGTACGGCATTGATCATTTCACCCTGTTCCACCCCCGTAAAGCCCAGTCTGGTTCCTGTCCCGACAATGCCGGGACCCATCCCGATGATAACCAGATCTGCCTTGGCCGCAACCTTCGCTGCCGCCAAGCCCGTGTAAATATTGACAGCTTCCAGGTCGCCCCCGAAGGCGTGTCCAATGGTTATGGTTTTTGCAATCCACCCTTTGCCTGTCAAATTGCGGACCATTTTACTGAACCAGATAGGCAGGGCCGCACCATCCGTCATAATATAGGCCGTTCTGATTTTCGGGCTGATAGCCCTGATCCCCGCTGCTATCAGGGGCAACATGCTGTGCAAAGTACTGACGATGACCGGCAAGCCCTCAACAGATGCACAGGCATTTATGGCCTCATGATAAGGACTCTCCTCTTCTTCCACGGCCAGGCACTTTACCTGCCCCGGCGTATACCGCAACTTCATAATGTGCCCGGCTTCTTCGGTATCAGTCTCCCGGACAGATAAATTGGCCATCACAAAATGCCAGCCGCCGGTACCCAGCGATTTATGTACAGCCGTAGTGTTCAGCACTACCACATCCCCTTCTGCCACCGGACCGGTCAATAAATTGTAGTTCACCGCCCTGGCTTCGCCGCCTTCGACAGCAACCAGGACTTCCTTCATCACAGGGTTTTCGGTCAACACCTTGACCACCTTGCCCTGCCTGATTCTGATCATTTTTATACCTCCGAACCATTTGCTGAAATCACTTGCACAATTTCCACCAGGTATCTGGCATTTAATACCAAGTCCTCTATGGTAATATATTCCTCCGTGGAGTGCACTTTATTCATGCCAATACCCAGGTTAGCCGTCGGGATACCTTTACCGTTAAAAATGTTGGCATCGCTTCCCCCGCCGGTGCTGATCAGCTTTGGCTCCCGGCCCAGTTTTTTGGCCGCCTGTACCGCAAATTTCACCGCCGGGTCCGTTTCTGCCAGGTTTAGATGGGGATAGAGAAACTCCTTTTCTATTTCTACCCTGGCCCCGGCCTCCCGGGCAGTTTCTTCAAGCACGCCACACATTTGCGCTACCTGTTTTTCCAGGGTGTCCGGGTCAATACTCCGGGCTTCCCCTTCAATGTTGACCATGTCAGGGATAATGTTAGTCGCTTTTCCACCGTTGATGATACCGATATTGGCAGTAGTCTGGTGGTCAATCCGCCCCAGTTTCATCTTGCTGATGGCCCTGGAAGCAACCACGATGGCATTTACGCCCTCCTCGGGGCTGATACCCGCATGGGCTGCCTTGCCATATATTACGGCCTTAATTCTGTACTGGGCCGGTGCTTTCGTGATTATGGTCCCGGCTGAACCGTCACAATCAAGGACATAGCCAAACCGGGCGGTTAGTTTATCAAAATCCAGGCGTTTCACACCCTGCAAGCCGCATTCTTCGGCCACGGTGAACACCAATTCTATGTCACCATGTGGAATATTTTTTTCCTGAAGTACCCGGATGCACTCCAGTATAGCAGCAATACCGGCTTTATCATCAGCACCCAAAACAGTGTCTCCGGCAGAAGTTATCACCCCGTCTTTAACAACAGGCTCAATCCCCCGGCCCGGCTCCACGGTATCCATATGGGCGCACAGCATGATGGCGGGTATCCCTTCGGCATTGCCGGGTAGCCTGGCAATAAGGTTGCCGCACCCGGAATTAAGCATTTCGCCGGCCTTGTCTTCGTAAACAGTTAAACCCATGCCGGTTAAGCGGTTTTTCAACCAGTCGGCAAAGTTCCGCTCATTGTATGAGGCGGAGTCAATCTTAACCATTTCACAAAACTCATCCGTTATCCGTATTTGGTTAACCATCAGAATGCCTCCCATTATGTTATTAGCTGCCTGCCGTCTACCGATATATGGCGGCAGCCGAAAACAGATTGGCTCATTGATTATATTCTACCTGAATTTTTTTCTATATTCCATATTTTATATGAAATGAATTCACCACGGAGGGCACAGAAAACACAGAGAAATCACTGGGAAAAAATGATCGAGAAAATTTATTAAGAGCTAACTTAAACTTCATTGCCGGATAACTCCTAAACTTTATATTTACAATTAATTCTCAGTGCTCTCTGTGTACTCCGTGGTTCTAATAAATTTCTATATGAGTCGTAAACTAATTATTTCAAAACTAGAGTAATGAGAACCGGTAGAGATGATAAAAAAGTTCATCAGATGTGTTTCCCCAACACATTTGATGAACTTACCTCCTGGCTAAGCAACTTATCCCCTATTCTGTTGTTTTCCGAACTATCTCCGCCCCAAGCTCCAGAGCCTGCCTGTTCAGAGGAATCAAGTTATGCCTGCGCTCAGGAAGAACTTTTTTCAGAGATTCTATGATCGAATCAATGGTCACCACTTTGGTCATTTCTATATATGCTCCCAGCAGCACTATATTGGCCACCTTGCCGTTACCCAGTTTTTCGGCCATTTCGTTGCCGGGGATCTCCAGAACCCTGATGTCCTGGCGGATTGCTTTTTGGGAAACCAGAGAACTGTTTATAAGCATCAAGCCGCCCGGTTTCAGCATCGGTTCAAACTTAGCCAATGACGGCTGGTTCATAATAATGACCGATGAAGGCTCGGTGAAAACAGGTGAACTGATTTCTCTGTCAGAAATAGTCACAGAGCAGTTGGCGGTACCACCGCGCATTTCCGGCCCATAGGAGGGAATATAAGCCACATGCTTGTCCTCGATCATTCCGGCATAAGTCAGCAACTGCCCCATGGACATAACACCCTGGCCGCCAAATCCGGCAATTATCAATTCCTCCAGCATTACTTGGCCACCTCCCCGGAAACCTTATATTCACCTAAGGGGTAGTAAGGCAGCATATTTTCTTCCAGCCATTTCACCGCTTCCACAGGCGAAAGACCCCAGTTGGTCGGGCAGGTTGACAAAATTTCCACAATCGCAAAACCCTCATTGTTCATCTGTACTTCAAAGGCCTTTTTAATAGCCTTTTTTGCTTTGAGAATATTTGCCGGGTTATGCACGGAAACCCTGGCAGCATAAGCAACTCCGTCCAACACGGACAGCATTTCTGTCATCCGCACGGGATAGCCGTTCACATCCTTGTCCCGGCCGTAAGGAGTGGTGGTGGATTTCTGTCCGATCAGAGTAGTGGGCGCCAATTGACCGCCCGTCATGCCGTAAATAGTATTGTTGATAAACAGAACCGTAATTTTTTCTCCCCTGGCAGCGGCATGTACGATCTCTGCCGTTCCTATCGCTGCCAGGTCGCCGTCCCCCTGGTAGGTGAAAACTACACTGTCGGGATGAACACGCTTAATACCGGTGGCTACGGCAGGAGCCCTCCCGTGGGAAGCCTGTTGGCAATCAATATCCCAGTATTCGTAAGCAAAAACAGCACATCCGACAGGAGCAATACCTATGGTTTTCTCCTGGATACCGAGTTCATCAATCACTTCTGCCGCCAGCCTGTGAACCACACCATGGGTACACCCGGGGCAATAATGCATTTGTTTATCTGTCAGGGCTTTAGGCCTGGTGAAAACCTTCTTCATTACCGGTTACCCCCTTCCAGTATCTTTTTCATTTCCGCAAAAATCTCCGCTTTAGTCGGTACTATCCCACCGGTCCGGCCAAAGAAATATACAGGTTTTTTACCGTTAACGGCCAGGCGGACGTCTTCGACCATCTGCCCGGTGCTCATTTCTACCGCCATAAAGGCATCGGCATGTTCAGCCACCCTGCTGAACGGTTCATCGGGGAAAGGCCATAAGGTTATCGGCCTGATTAAGCCGGCTTTAATACCCTCCTGCCGGGCCTGGTCAACAACGGCTTTGCAAATTCGGGCCGTCGTCCCATAAGCTGCCAGGACTATTTCCGCATCGGCGGTGAAATATTCTTCACAGCGCTTTTCCTTGGCGGCAATTTCATCATACTTGGCCTGCAGCTTTGCGCAATGCCTGGCCAGGTCTTCGGGAACAATGTACAGAGAATTGATAATGTTTCTTTCTCTGCCTTTCGCTCCCGTAGTGGCCCAGGGTTTGTCCGGACCCTGCTTAGCTTCCTGCACTTTGAACTCGACAGGTTCCATCATCTGGCCTAAAATACCATCGCCCAGTATCATCACCGGATTCCTGTACCGGTCTGCCACGTCAAAGGCTTCAATAGTCAGGTCCACTAATTCCTGGACAGAAGCCGGTCCGTAGACAACCAGCCGGTAATCGCCATGACCGCCGCCCTTGGTGGCCTGGAAATAATCCGATTGAGCGGGGGCAATATTCCCTAAACCCGGGCCGCCCCTGACCATGTTCACGATAACACAGGGCAGTTCAGCCCCGGCAATATAAGAAATACCTTCCTGTTTCAGGCTTATGCCCGGGCTGGATGACGATGTCATCACCCTTGCTCCGGCACCGGCTGCTCCATAAACCATATTAATTGCTGACGTTTCGCTTTCGGCCTGTATAAATGTACCCCCGACTTGAGGTAATCTCTTGGCCATGTATTCAGGGATTTCATTCTGCGGTGTAATGGGGTAACCGAAAAAGAATTTACAGCCACCTAATATGGCTGCTTCTGCTACAGCCTCATTGCCTTTCATCAATACCTTGCCCAACTTAATTCTCCTCCTTCTCCACTTCAATTGCCACATCGGGACACATCACTGCACACAGGGCGCAGCCCTTGCACTTGGACTGGTCAGTAACTACTGCCGGGTGATAGCCGGCGGCGTTTAAATGTTTGGCCATTTCTATCAAGCCCTGTGGACACGCGGTGGTACAAAGTTCGCAGCCCTTGCAGCGTTCCTCGTGAATAATAGCTCGTCCTTTTGCCATTTCTACTCCTCCTTTGTGCCAAATTCTATAGCGAAAATTATATTTTTTTAACGTAAAAAAAGAAAGCCCCATGGGTTTCTTTTAATTATACTACTATAATACTGAAAAATCATCCCCTGAAATTAACAAGTTACTCCCAGGGGGCTAACATCGACCTGTCAATCTCTAAAACAGGCTGCGATATGGCTTTTAATGCGGAGCAGTAAGTAAATTTCCTTTCGACAGCAAGGAATTTCACAGGCAGTTCCAAAGACCGGGCCATTTCCAGCACTTTGTTGTGTCCGGCGATAATATCAGCAAGCGTAGTTTCACTCAGCAAATTAGGGTTGCTTACCAGGGCCGTAACTTTTAACCGGCTGGCTGCTTCTATCCTTTCCAGAATCGGCCGGACTTCCGTTACTCCGGTGGTAAAAGGCCGGAAGGGATTGATAACAAAAAACATTTCGTATGCGTCGTCAGAAATATGATTGCGGAACCTTCCGGCAGCCCTGGCCCCGATTTCATCGCCACCAAGGTCAATGATGACCCTGGCGGCATGATTCTTTAGCACACCGTTAATACGTGGTGAAAAAGCAGGCAAATCAGTATCAAAACAGTCTTCAACAGAAGCAAGGACTGTGATGCCTGCCTTGTCCAGGAAATTTTTCGCTTCCCTGGACCGGAAGTATGGATTCACAAAATCCAGGTCAACTAAAGTCGTTTCCGCGCATATATCTTTGGCCCGCAAAGCATAGTTAATCGATATTTCTGTTTTTCCGCTGCCATAATGGCCGGTGAATATGGTAATTCTTTTCTGTGCGTAATCAATTGCCATCTCTGTACCTCATATTTTGGCGAAAATTTATATTGTCGTGTGATTTTGCCTTTATAATGGGCGCCCACACTAATGCCGCCCCTCATACTACTGCTTGTTCTTATCTTGCTCCCTTATTTCTACCCTACGTATTTTGCCGCTGATGGTTTTGGGCAGTTCATCCACAAATTCTATAATCCGTGGATACTTATATGGCGCAGTCACTTTTTTCACATGTTCCTGCAGTTCCTTGACCAGGTCATCACTGGGGGTGTAATTTTGGGTCAAAACCACAGTAGCCTTAACTACTTGACCTCTGACAGGGTCAGGGACACCCGTTATCGCACATTCAAGAACAGCCGGGTGCTCCAGAAGCGCACTTTCAACTTCAAAGGGCCCGATCCGGTACCCTGAACTCTTAATTACATCATCGGCCCTACCCACAAACCAGTAGTAACCGTCCTCATCGCGCCATGCCATATCCCCGGTATAATAGATATCATCGTGCCACACCTTTTTGGTTAATTCCGCATCCCGGTAATAGCCGTCGAACATACCAAAGGGTTTTCCTCCTTTGGTGCGGATAACAATCTGACCTTCTTCCCCCACATCGCAAGAATTTCCGTTCTCATCAATTAAATCCACATCATAACCCGGGGCCGGTTTACCCATGGAACCCGGCTTCGGTTCTAACCAGGGAAAAGTGGCAATTGTTACCGTTAATTCGGTCTGACCATAACCCTCCATAAGTTTAATACCTGTTGCTTTTAGCCATTGCTCGTATACTTCGGGATTTAAAGGTTCACCGGCGATAGAACAATGTTCCAGCTTGCTAAGGTCAAACTGGCTCAAGTCTTCTTTGATAAAGAACCGGTAGATTGTCGGGGGAGCGCAAAATGTGGTAACGCCGTATTTTTCTATTGCCTTTAGAAGATTTTTCGGAATAAATTTGTCAAAGTCATAAACAAACACTGCACTGCCACAAATCCACTGGCCATATATTTTACCCCATACAGCTTTGGCCCACCCCGTTTCCGCGACAGTCAGGTGTAGCCCGCCCTCCTTTACCTGTTGCCAGTACTTGGCTGTCAGGATATGGCCCAGGGGGTATGTAAAATTATGCTGCACCATCTTCGGCATTCCCGTAGTGCCGGAAGTAAAGTATAAGAGCATAATATCCTCGTTTTGAGGAGCTTCTGCTCCAACAGGCCTTTCAAAAATTTCCGAGGCCTTTTCCAGTTCACTGTTAAAGTCGATCCAGCCGTCACGCTGACCGCCTACGGCAGCTTTGAGTACAAGCGTTGGGGATTTTTTCTCCGCTTCATCCACATGTGTTAAAACTTCTTCATCGGCTACGGCTACTACCATTTTTATGTCGGCAGCATTGTTTCTGTAAACTAAATCTTTTGTGGTCAGCAAGTTAGTTGCGGGGATACATATTGCCCCGATTTTATGCAACGCCAGCAAGCAGAACCAGAATTCGTAACGCCTTTTTAAAATAAGCATTACCGGGTCCCCTTTTTTAATGCCCAGCGATTTAAAAAAGTTGGCCGCTTTATTGCTATAACGCTTCATCTGGGCAAAAGTAAAAACGGCTTCTTCGCCCTTATCATCGCACCAGACCATAGCCACCCTGTCTGGGTTTTCTTGAGCCATAACGTCTACCACGTCATAAGCAAAGTTAAAATTACCGGGTATATTAATCTTGAAATTTTCAACAAAATCCTCGTACGAATCAAAATTCTCCCTTGAAATGAATTTTTCCAGCATCCGTCCTACCTCCGTCACTTGTTCAGTTCAAATTTTTATAAAATAATGGCCAAGAACTTAGCCGGCTTGTTGTTCATTGCCTTCATGCCATGTTTATAGCCCGAATCAAAAAATAATGAATCACCTTCATTGAGTATGACCTCATGCCCGTCAATAATTACTTTGAGGGTGCCCTCAAGCACATAGTTGAATTCCTGACCGGGATGGAAATTATAGCTGACAGGCCCGTCAACGGGGTCTGGTTCAACAGTAACCAGGAAAGGCTCGGCCTTTTTATGCACAAAATTAAAAGCCAGGTTTTGGTACTTATACTCTTTCCTCCTGTCAACGCTTACGCCTTTGCCTTTTCTTACCACTGAATAGATATGCAGCCTGGGGCTTTCACCCGTCAGGATCTCCGTTAGCTCCACATTGAATTTGTTGGCAACTTCATAAAGGAAACTCACGGGAATGTCAACCTCGCCGCTTTCGTATTCCCGGTAAGTTTCTTTTGAAACGCCGAATTCCTGAGCCAGGGTTTCCAAAGAAATGCCGGAAATTTCCCTGAGCTCTCTTATGCGTGCAGCAATTTGCTTTAATTGCTCTGACATTGAAACCATCCTTTCTATACTTTGGAAAAATATATCTTTACTACATTTGGGAAAGTGCTATACATTAAAAATTGGTATGTTTATTCGACAGATATCTCAATTTTCCTTTTAAACTTGTGAATTTTTAAAAAATTGTCTTTGTTAAAGGCAAGTCCGTTCGGAAAAAAACATTTTGTCAAGGGAGAATCTCCATGCTTGAAATTAAAAGGTCCAAGTCACCTGTTCGGGCAGTTGTTTAACGACTCACAGCCGTTAATTTTATAGGTAACTTGGACTCGGGGGAAATCAAAGTACGCAAATCATTTGAAATTGGACTTTAATCTGTTTTTCATTAAGAACGGGCAGCTATTTTCATAGTCTCCCCATGGGCCGCAGACGGGCTCAGTTGTAACTTTTCTTCCTCTTTGCTGGCAAACAATACAGCCATGGCTATGGAAGCCATTTTTGTTTCATGCGAGTCGGCGCGGGAAGGTAAAGTGGCAGGAACTTTGGCGCCTACTATGAGGCCGATAATATTGGCCCCCGCCAGGAATCCGATGGATTTATACAATACGTTAGCGGCATCGATGTTAGGCAGTACCAGAATATCAGCCTGGCCGGCCACTGGGCTGACGACGCCTTTAGCCAGCGCCGCTTCCTTTGATAAAGCCAAATCCAGAGAAAGAGGTCCGTCAATAATACAATCTTTTATCTGACCCCTTTCCGCCATTTTGGAAAGGATAGCCGCATCGATGGTGCTGGGCATATCGGGATTAACTAATTCTTGGCCCGAGATAACGGCTACTTTGGGCTGGGGAATTTTCAAAGACCGAGCCACGCAAACGGCGTTTTTCACCATGACAATTTTCTGCTCCAGGGTGGGCATGATGTTCAGGCCGGCATCCGTCATCAACATCAGGCGGTTGTATGCCTTCGCTTCAAAAACCGTCACATGGCTTAGTCCCCGGCCAACCCTGAGGCCGGTATTTTTATCCAGGATCCCTTTTAAATACACAGGTGACTTTATTGCACCTTTTACCAAAATATCAGCCTTATCTTCACGTACCAACTGAACGGCCCTGCGCACAGCATCTTCCGGTTCGACTTCATTAATAACTTCAAAATTACTTATATCGATTTTTCTTTCGCGGGCAATCCTTGATATTTCGGCCGCATCGCCCACCAATACCGATTCGGCAATGCCCATCTCGTAACATTCCCGGGCAGCCGCCAGTACCCCGCCATCCTGAGCCACTGCTATGGCGGCCCTTTTAGGCCTGCATTTTCTGGCCTCAGCAAGCAATTCCTGAAAGTCTTTCATATCCTTCACCATCCTGTTATTCAACCCGATTTTGTTTATTTGTAGATTTGTTATTGCAATTCCCATGCCAACTTTAAATTTTTATAAAATTGTCGTATTTTCAGTCTATTTACGTTTGCTGACTAATTATTTTTTATTAAATGTGAATGTATTTGCACGCAACAATTTTCGTGGTATGAACTCTATTTCATAGATATACCATGCCGTTCCAGTTTGTAATACAAACTCCTGGTGGAAATACCCAACATTCTGGCAGCCTTTGTTTTATTGCCACCCGCAGTTGCCAGCGCCTGCTGGAGAACCTTTTTTTCGACGGCAGCCAATACCTCCTCAAGAGACCCATCCAAGGCAGGTACCGGAATACTTTGTTCCGCTTTTTGCGCCTGCCACTGGGGGCCTGCTGCCCTGCCCAGGGCCGGAACATGGTGCGGCAGAATTGTCGTCTCGTTATACTTCATATTTATGATGGTCCGACTGATGATATTTTCCAGTTCCCGCACGTTCCCCGGCCAGTCATAATGCATTAGTACATCAAGGGCTTCCGGCGTTATCTCAGCAACCTTCCGTCCATATTCCAGACTGTATTTTCTGCATAGGTGATCGATCAGCAAAGGAATATCCTCCTTCCTGGCCCGCAGGGGAGGTACGAAAATTGGCACCACATTCAGCCTGTAGTACAAGTCTTCCCTAAAAGTCCCTTCACTCACCCGCTGTTCAAGGTTGGCATTCGTCGCCGCAATTACCCGCACGTCGACAGGCACAGGTTTGGTTCCGCCCACCCGCACAATCTCTTTCTCCTGCAGCACCCGTAAAAGTTTTGCCTGAACGCTGGGGTTTACTTCTCCTATTTCGTCCAGGAAAATGGTTCCCCCGTCGGCTTCCTCAAAGTAGCCTTTTTTACCGCTTTTTACGGCTCCTGTAAATGCCCCTTCCACATACCCAAACAGCTCGCTTTCCAGTATTGGCTCAGCAATAGCTGCGCAGTTAACCCGCACAAAAGGTCCGCGGCGCCGTACACTGGCATTGTGAATAGCATGGGCAAATAATTCCTTGCCTGTGCCACTTTCTCCCCGAAGCAGAACTGTTGCCGGTGTCTCTGCCGCCCGCTTGGCCTGGTCAATGGCAGAAGCCATGAGCTCACAGGAACCAATGATATCGTCAAAAGTGTATTTAGCAGTCATGCGCCTGATCAGGCTTTTTACTTTATCCAATTCATCGGATAACCGCTTAATTTCGGAAATATCATGGATGATCCCCACACTGCCCTTCAATTTGTCACCGATCAGGATTGGGGCCACATTTACCACCACTTCACGGCGGAACCTTCCTACCTTCATCGGAACTCCTCTTACTGCCTTCCGGGTCTTCAGTACCTGCATGTGCACACTTTCTCCTTCCGCAATATCAATGGTAGCAGGCTTATGCAAAACCTCTTCCGGTTTAAGCCCCGTAATCCTGGTATAAGCAGGGTTCACCAATATGTTCAGGCCATTTTCATCACAAACTGAAATAGCATCCTGAGTAGAATTTATGATAGCCTCCAACAGACTGCGCATTTCCATCACATCGGTAATCTGCTCCGACAAAGCTGTAATCTCTGTAACATCGCGAAATACAGCCACGGCACCAATGATTATTCCATTCTCATCCCGTACCGGTACCCGGTTGGTGATAATTTTGGTGTTTCCCAGCAACTGGCTTTGATTTAATTCCGCGCAACCCGTTCTTATTACTTCAAATAACCTTGTTGAGGGAATAACCTCTTTGATATTTTTTCCGATAACTTCCTCTGCCTTAAAACCGGTTAGTTTTTCAGCAGCCCGGTTAAAGATATTTATCTTGCCGTCAAGCCCGATACCAATCATGGCATCATGGGTAACATTCATAATGACTTCCATCTCTGCCCTGCTAATGTCTTGACCCATAACTACCTCCTAAAAGTACGAAATCTTATGCATACATATTCACTGTCAACAGGAATTAATCCTGCAGTTTTTTGCAGAAATAAGAGAGGTGTTTAACAAGGCCAAAACTGCCAACAAAACTAAGTGGCAATTAGTTTTAGACCGTTAAACACCTCTCCTGAAAAAGGGTGTACTCATAGGTACGTTAAGGATTGCGGCAAACGTACAACGCAGCCGGAGGAAGTTTTTCTCAGCTTGCTAAATTCTCTACTTTTCCCTGCCGATCATGTCAATAAATTTTAAAACCCGGTTGTTTTCAATAGTCCTGGTGAGGGAAAACTTCTCGGTGTATAAATGAAAAAATACAAGCAAACCAAAGTATACCAACTTTGAAATAAGGGGTAAAACAAGTACCGCCAGGAGACCCACAGATATCCCCAATACATTGGAACCCGTATCGCCCATCATGGTTTGTGCTTTCAGGTCAAAGGGCAGGTAAGCCAAAACAGAACCTGTGAGAATGCCCAGCAACCAAACTTCCTCTTGGTTATAGCCAAAAGCCACCAAAAAGGCAGCCAATAGCAAGTACCCTTTAATAGCCCGGCCCGGTCGCAAATCCAGCAGGTTTATAGCATTGGCAGAAAGGGCAATTATGAAAGTGTTAAGCAGCACCAGCAGGATATCCTGTATCTTTTCAATTTTTATCAGTGCTAGGCTGATCAAAAGAGAAACCATGCCGCCGGCCAGAGCTTTAAGAGCCCCTGTTGTCAATTCCCCTTCGACCAGCAGTTTTTTCAAATGACCTTTTAGCCCTGAAGCTTCCCGTGATCCGAAAACATCATCTACCAATCCCAGCAAAGCCATACTAAAAGCGGCGAATAAGAAAAGTAGAGTATTCCTGGCCTGGTCCGGCTGCAATAAAATCCAAACTGAACCGGTAATTAATAGAGTCAATGCAAAAACGATACCAACTCCAAGCGGAATCATATCTCCCCGGAAATTGGGCCGGACGAAATCGGCCTTGGCCAGCATTTTTCCGATTACGGGAACTGTGGAATATGTAACCATATAAGCCAGACTAATTACAATTATGCCATAGATAACCATTTTTCACCTCATTATCAACCGGCGGGCCAGTACCTTCGATACATGCATAAACTGTTTCCCCCGGTGCATAAAACCGCGCAGATCTCGCCCTGTTTCGGCATGAGTCATATTTACATCTACTTCCAAAATTTTATAGCCCTTTCTGGCTATATCGATAGTTAGACCAACTTCTACCCCGTATCCGGAAGAAAAGCGGCCAATTGCCCTGATAACCTCACGGGTCATAGCCCGTTGTCCTGATAAAGGCGCTGCCATTTCCAAACCCGTCAATAGTTTTATGCCAATTCGGGCCAAACCTTTAACCAGGCCAAAACCGCCCTTTTTCTTGGCCTTGGGAAACCTGGCAATAGTCATATCGGCCTTTCCTTCAATTACGGGCATGATGAGCTTGCGCACTTCCGATGCTGTTTCCCCAACGTCCCCGTCAATTAGGGCAATTACATCTCCTGTGGCCAAAGCTATCCCTTTGTTGAGGGCGCCTCCTTTACCGTGATTCTCTCGAAGGGTCAAAACCTCGGCGCCGGCTTTTTTGGCCAGCTCCGAGGTATTATCAGTGGAAGCATCATCAATAACAAAAACCTCGTCCACTTCCGGTATTTTCTTAACTGCCGCTACTGTTTGAAAGATGTATTTTGCTTCATTATAAGCCGGAATTAATACGCTAACTTTTTTCCTCAATCAAATCACTCCTAATGTAAAGCCGGTAATAACTCCTTAGCTGTTGTCTTCACCCCATAGTCCCCGGGATACCCTGATATAGCCCTGATTAGAGCTACCTGCCCGGGAACCATATCCACATTGTCAATAGTGGCAACTTTAAGCTTTTGGTATTCCTTCATATATGAAATTTCCACATCTGTATGTTCCACTCCATATACGGGAATATTGTGGTCCAAGAAATATTTCATTATGGGAATATCCAGGTTTTTTACCTTCACGGTTTTTTCGTCCTGGCTGCCACCAACTACTATGACAGCGTTAACAGGAGTGCCATAATTACCGACTTTCTTCAGAAAACCAAGCCCCTCTAAAAACTGCAGGTTTTCCAGGTTCTGGCCGGTCATGACAGCTACGTTGATTTCCTGAGCTATAGCCCTCGTCAGGTCATCCTCCTCCTTGGAAGTAAGCAATAACTTGGTGGCAATCTTTTCCCTTATTTTAGAATCACTAAGGTCAAAACCGCCAAGAACCGTAGTGATTGAAGTAATATTTGCGCCGGCCGCTTTTAAAGTATTCATCCAGTCTTCATGAAAACCGTAGTTATTGGTCTCAATGATGGCAATGTTATATCCCTGCAGTTTACCATAAACTAACTGGGGCACAATCTGCTTTTCAAACTGTTTATGTACGTTGATGGCATTCTTAAATTCCGAAATCTGATGTTGCACTTTTTTATTCTCGTCACGAATCTGGTCAAAATCCCTTTCCAATTTATCAATCATCTGTTTCTGCTGCTGTACCATAATTTCGTTACCCACAGCGGAAAAGTTGTTCCCTATCAAAATCCCTATGCCTAAGGCTAAAAATACTGCTACCAGCGAAGCTATATGATACTTTAAATCTATAATCATCGGGAATCCTCCTAAAGCCCAAATACCAGTCTCATTTTAATCCATACCAGTCTAATAAACTGGCTGGTCGTAGGCGAAATAACAGCCACAACAGCAAAGGGAATCAGCGCCGCCAGCACTATAAAAGCCAAATGCTTAAACTTGATGCTGCGCCGGTAAAGCTTGTTTACACCGCGGGCATCAACAAGAATAGACCCTACTTTTAATCTTACCAAAAAGGTACTGGCCATCCCTTTTCTTCCTTTTTCCAAAAAATCAATCATGTTAGAATGGGTGCCCACGGCAACGATAAGTTCCGTTCCTTTCTCGTAAGCCAGCAACATAGCAATATCTTCGCTGGTCCCGGGCGCCGGAAATGTTTTCGCATCCAACCCCAGTTTCTGTACACGGGCCAATCCAGGCGCTCTACCATCAGGGTAAGCATGGACAATTATTTCGGCACCGCATCGTAATGTATCGTCGCTAATGCTGTCCATATCACCTATTATGATATCCGGACAATAGCCAAACTCACGTAGAGCGTCAGCGCCGCCGTCTACCCCGATTAAAACGGGTCTGACTTCTTCTATATAAGATTTTATCGCCAGAAGATCTTCCTTATAATTTTGTCCTCTAACCACTATTAAAGTATGACGCCCGGTAAAATCCACTGTTGTCTCAGGTATGGGTAATTTACCTAGGACCAGTTGCTGCTCCTGCTGTGCCCATTCTAAAGTATTTTGCACAAAATCGCTTAAAACAGAACCTAAATTCTTTTTGGTTTCTTCCATCTTCCGGGCAATTTCATCTTTAGTCAGCAAGGTCCCGCTGCCTACCCAACCGTTGGCAGCCCTAATCCTGTTGCCGGAAATTTCCACCTCCGCTCCTTCTTCTACCTGGGCCATCACTTCTTCTCCGACATTATCAAGAATTAAAATACCTGCTTCCGCCAGTACCATCGGCCCTTGGTTAGGGTATTTGCCGCTGATTGACTGGGCGGCATTAACCACCATTTTAACTTTTGCTTTTGCCAAAGCTTCCGCACAAACTTCGTCCAGGTCCTGGTGATTTATTATCGCAATGTTGCCAGGTTCAAGTCTCTGCACGAGATGCTTGGTCTTTTTATCAACACGGGCTATGCCCTTGACAGACAACATAATATTCAGCTCCCGCAAATTAATATGGTAACTGATGTTTATAATTTTGCGTGCAAATTTCCATCTTTTAAATTCCTAATGTTTAATTTTACACCATTTATTGACGGCTAGCAAGTCAGCAATAGGCTGCAAGTCTTAGCGCTTATTAAATATGATTATGTAGTTATACATTTATAATTAGTTTTGCCATAATTTAAAAAGAAATAACCGGATTTAACAAGATTTTCGGAGATAATTAATTGTAATCAAGGAAAAACCTGACCTTTACGGTCAGGTTCCCGAGTCATTAACTCACTTTGCTAATACGCAGCTTGTCTGCTACCATGGCTATAAATTCAGAATTTGTGGGTTTTCCGCGTTCAAGGTTGATTGTGTACCCGAAGAACCTATTCATCATTTCCACGTTCCCCCGGTCCCAAGCCAATTCTATAGCGTGGCGGATCGCCCTTTCCACCCTGCTGGGTGTAGTAGAGTATTTCTGCGCTATCATCGGATACAGCTCTTTAGTTACCGCTCCCAACAAGTTAACCTCTTCAACTACCATCAATATTGCATCTCTCAGGTACTGGTAGCCTTTAATATGGGCCGGTACACCCATTTCATGAATGATGTTTGTCACTGCCACATCAAGGTTTTTCGTTTTAACAGGTGGTGTATATGTAGGAACCGTTTCGCCTTCTGCCAACTGACGAATCCTGGTAGCCAAAACAGAGAAATCAAAGGGTTTCAATATGTAATAATCGGCTCCCAGTTCTATAGCCCTTTGGGTTACTGTTTCCTGGCCAAAAGCAGTAAGCATAATAACTTTGGGTTTCGGCGACATACCGGAGCTGGCCAGCTTTTCCAAAACTCCTATTCCGTCCAAATGCGGCATGATAATATCCAGCACAACAACATCAGGTTTTTCCCGGGTTATGATTTCCACAGCTTCAACGCCATTATTGGCTACCCCTACCAGGTTAAAATCTTCTTCCTGAGAGATGAACTCCTTCAGCAGTTCACAAAACTCTCTGTTATCATCTGCAATTACGATGTTAATCGTTTTGAATAAAACCATTTCACTACCCGCCCTCCTGGTACTTTTTTCAATTCGCTATATTCACTTCGACGCCAAACTTTGGAAGTCCTTCATAAATAACAAAAAAATTGGCAATATTTTTAAAACAAATATAGACAAAATAGTCCTCTTTCCGTCGATTCTCATATCCTTTTTTTAGGAATGATACCTAATAATCGCCTCATATTTTAATTTTTTTATAACAAACAGGTACTGAAAAAACAAAGAGATGGAGAGCTTTTAGCCCTCCATCCTATCTTGGGGTTGAATGAATTACATTCATCAAGCATCCATTCGATTAAGCATCCATAACCTTTAGCTGGGTCATTTATAAAAACGTGGGTCACGGCGCCTATTATCCGGCCGTTCTGGATAATCGGGCTACCGCTCATACCCTGAATTATACCGCCGGTTCTCCGGAGCAGCCTAGGGTCGGTTATATGGATAACCATTCCCTTCCCGGAACTTCGTTGTTCAGGCAATATTTTTTCTATTTCTATTTTATACTTGTTTATCTTTTCGCCGTCGAGAACAGTTAATATTTCAGCGGGACCTGTGTTTATCTGGTCTGAGTAAGCTACAGGCAGTTCCGGATAAATTGGATTTTGCAGAGGTTTTTTTAATGTGCCGAATATACCAAAACGGCAATTCTTTTTAATATTACCCTCAAAATCTTTGTCTTCAATAAACATGCCAATTTTTTCGCCTGGTTGTCCGCATCTGCCCGGTTGGATACCCTGAATCCCAGCCCTGACTACCTTGCCGTTGGCAATGTCAATAGGTTTCTTGGTATCGACATCGGTTATAATATGACCCAAAGCGCCATATCTGCCTGTTTTGGGGTCATAAAAAGTTATTGTCCCCACACCTGCCGCCGTATCACGAATGTAGAGGCCAATTCTATACCTAGAGGTTTCTTTGCATAACACTGGTTTTACATATTTTACTTCTATCCTCTTATTATGCTTAATCAATACTTTTAGCGGCTTTTTGGTTTTACCGTAATCGTTAACGAGCCTTGCCACCTGCTCGTCATTTACCACTGTTTTGTCGTTTATTTTTAAAATAATATCTCCTACTTCAATACCGGCTTCCTTAGCCGGATTCGATTTATTTCCCTCTGCGTCCTCAACTATCGATTGTCCAACTACCAATACGCCTTCCGAATGCAGCATCACCCCTACGGAATGTCCTCCCGGTACTAGCTTCACGGAAGGAACAACTTCCACTTGCATGGTTTTTAACGGTATGAGGCCAAATAACTTTAACTGCAAGTTGGCGACACCTGGTTTAGCGGCAACTAATGCATTTATTTTGCTTTTATCAACGCGCAATATATTTTGTTTTTCTCCATCAATATTTAGTTTCAAGGTATTTTGAATGATTTTTGAAATTTGAGCTTTTTCAAAACTTAAATCAAGATAATCGCCTACGGTTATTTTTTGGTAAGTCGGCAAGCTATAAAAATATCGCATTTGCGGCGTGCAACTGAAAATAACAATCAAACATGCTAAAACTATGCCGGTTATTTTGCGATAACCTTTAACATCCACATCATCACGCTCCCGCTGTCCAGGTCTGAACCACCTCCATATTTTTCCTGAAAAACTATTGAATTATGCGCTTGGAAACGTTTTGTTGCAAGTTCTAAACTTAAATTATCCGATTCATTTTGGTTTTATAACAAGAAATAATGAGTTTTCTTGGCAAAATTAAATTTAAACAGAATTATTTGCGGGTTTTGGGCAATTATTTGAAAAATTTTGTATTATTCAGTGAAAAAAATTATTCTTAAATTTAACAGCTATTTTTTTATTAATTTCGGAAAAATTAAAAAAAGCGCCCTGGATACAAAAAAAGTTCGTCAAATATGTTGACGAACTTAGATTGATGACGGACTAAGTTTTACCTAGAACAGGAACAAATGTTTTCCGGAGCGGGGCTAAAATCGTCCATGGGTCCGCAATCCGGGTAAGCGGGAGCGGCTATCCGATGGAGATTTCGCCCAGAGCGGAGGAATCATTTGTCCCTGTTAGTACTCCCTTTCATTCGCTGCGCATGTTGCAGCATTTCTTCGGCATTTTTTAAAGTAGTGGGCGTAATATTGGCTCCGCCGAGCATGCGGGCAATTTCATTAATCCTGGCTTCTCCGTTCAATGCAAAGACTTTGGTAACAGTTTTATTCTCTCCTGCTTCTTTTAATATATGAAAATGGGTATCGGCAAAGCTTGCTGTAACTGGTGAATGGGTTACACAAATAACCTGGCAGTTGCCGCCAATAAAAGCCAGTTTTCGGGCCACGGCCTGTACGGCGCTTCCTCCAAGCCCAGCATCAATTTCATCAAAAATTAGGGTCGGCACTTCATCGACCTTTGCCAAAATGGTTTTCATAGCCAGCATAATGCGGGAAGTTTCTCCTCCGGAGGCAATTTTTGCCAAAGGCTTTAAAGGCTCGCCGGGGTTGGGTGAAAGCAGGAATTCAACATCATCTTTTCCTTTGGCCGATATTTCCTCGCGCTCACAAAACTGTACTTTAAACTTTACATACGGCATATTCAGGTCAGCCAACTCCAGGCAAATTTCTTCTTCTATCTTTTGGGCCGCTGCCTTTCTTAAAGCTGATAATTTTTCTGCTGCCGTATCGTATTTAACTTTTAATTCCCGCAGCTTTTCCGTCAGGCGTTGTATTTCATCATCGGCATAAGTAATCTGTTCAATGGCAGCCGCTATTTCCTCCCTGTACCTTAAAACATCCGCAACTGTACTGCCATACTTGCGCTTAATCTTATTAATCTTTTCCAGCCTGTCTTCGATCTCATTCAACAGTACTGGATCAAAATTAAGATTATTTTTATAATCACCGATTTCGGAAGCACAATCTTCAATCTGGTACAAGGCTTCTTCCAACTGTTTTGCAACATGAGCCATGGAAGAATCAATCCCGACAAGCTCCCGCAATGACATCAGGGCTTTGTGCAGTAAATCCAAAGCCGAAAGCTGAGGCGCATCACCAAGATACAATAGATTATAGGCATTGACAGCAAGTTCGGCAAGTTTTTCAGCATTGGCCATTACTTTTCTTTCTTCCAGTAGACGCTCTTCTTCGTTGGGGTCCAGTTGAGCTTCATCAATTTCCCGCATTTGGTAGTTATACATATCCAACCGCCGGGCCTTATCAGCCTCATCCGTTTGCAGTCCTTCCAGGGCTACTCTAACACGCCTGTACTCCTCAACCACCGCTGAAATTTCCTCCAGCTTTTGTTTTATAGCCTCCCCGCCGAAGGAATCAAGCAGCAGCAGGTGTTTTTCACGGCGAAGCAGCGACTGCTGGTAATTTTGACCGTATATGTCTACAAGTAATTCACCGATTTCCTTATACATGGACAAAGTAACAATGCGCCCGTTTATACGGCAGACGTTTTTACCATTGCGCTGCAATTCCCGGGTTAGAAGCAAAGTACCGTCCTCCGATGCAAAACCCATATCTTCCAGTTTAGCTGCTACAGCCCGGTAACCGGAAATGTCAAAGAGAGCTTCTACCAAAGCTTTGTCGGCCCCGGTTCTTATGTACTCATGCAAACCGGCAGAACCGATAATAACTCCCATAGCGTCAATTATTATGGATTTTCCGGCCCCTGTTTCCCCCGACAGGACATTAAATCCGGGTGATATCTCCAATTCAATATTATCGATTAAAGCAAAGTTTTTTATAATTAACCTGATAATCAAATTTAACCCCTCCGTTGTGTGAGAGCGGTAAATTTATTAAAGACCGAAAGCAAGGCCTGTATGGGCTTGACTACCACCAGTATTGTATCATCACCGGCCACCGTGCCGATTATATGCGGATCGTTGGCGCCGTCAATGGTGGAGGCTACTGCCTGGGCAGTTCCCGGCAAGGTTTTAACTACGATGATGTTTTCCGAATAGTCCAATTTGACCACAGAATCCCGGAACATTGTCTTCATACGTTCCTGATTATGTAAGTTGATTGTTGCCGTGGGAACCCCGTAACGGTAATGGTTGTCCCCAATCGGGATTTTAACCAGCCTGAGTTCCTTTATATCACGGGAAACAGTAGCCTGCGTGACATCAAATCCTGCCCATTTCAACTGCTCTGCCAGTTCTTCCTGGGTTTCAATTATTTTGCTATTGACAATTTCCAGTATTTTAAGGTGTCTTTTTGATTTCATCATATCACCCTGAACCTCTATTGAGCTTTTTCTATGGCCAGAACGTAAGGACTCCTTCGGGAACGATTTACAAAAGTAATTTTTACACAACTGTATGTATTTTTCGGCAAGTGCGCAACATATTCGTCCAAAGCCTGAGCCTCATCGGCGCCGCCTTCATGCCCTGGATACACAACAACTGTAGCTAGCCCCCCCGGTTTCAGTAGCTTTAAAGCACCTTCCAGGGCCATAATGGTGGTGCTGGGTTTCGTGATAACCCGGTGGTCACCGCCAGGCAGGTAACCTAGGTTAAACATTATCCCGTCGATGTTCTCTGTTACTCTATGGGCGAGATTCTCATGGCCTTCGTGAAATAACAGGACCCGTTCAAGTAACCCTTCTTTTAGCAGGCGAAGCTTTGTGTTTTCGATAGCCTCAGCCTGAATGTCGAAACCGTAAACCCTTCCTACAACGCCAACGGCTTCAGCTAAAAACAATGTATCATACCCGTTTCCCACAGTGGCATCGATTACTGTCGCGCCCGGACCAATTTTGTTGCCCATCAGTAAATGTGCAACTTTTACCGGACTCGCTATCATTTCAAACATCGGTGCTGCCGCCTTCCTTCATTTTCGCACGAAGTATCTCAAAAAATGTACGGTTGTTTAATTTTAGCAGCTTTGTCGTACATTCGGCCTTTTCAATGATGATTTCATCCAGGTGTTTTACCGGGTACCCGTCCTGGCCATCCAGGGTCAGCATGATTTCCCCCTGTTTCGAACAAATAACAGTCCGTACCTGACTGTCCCCGTGGATTACCAAAGGCCTAGAATAAAGAGTATGTGGACAGATGGGTGTGACAATCATCAGGTCCAAGTGTGGCATAACCAAAGGGCCTCCGGCAGAAAGGGAATAGGCTGTGGAACCCGTAGGCGTGGAAATAATTAAGCCGTCAGCGGGAAATACATCGAAAAATTTGTCATTAATGTATGTTTCCAGCCTAATCAGCCGGGCAAAAGCGCCCTTGGTAACGACAGCATCATTTAAAGCAAAAAACTGTTCCAAAGGCCGACCATCCCTGACAACCGTCGCCTTCAGCATCATTCTCTCTTCCACCTGGAAGTCCCCGGCGACGAGTTTCTCCAGGGAAGGTATAACATCGTTAACTTCCACTTCCGTCAGAAAGCCTAAATGTCCCAGGTTGATACCAAAAAGTGGTATCCCCACCAGGGTTTTATTACGGGCAGTATGCAAAAGGGTCCCGTCTCCTCCAAGGACAATGGCGCAATCACATTCGCGAATAGTCATTTCGTTACTGATGCTTTCGGGCTGGGGCCCTTGCCCGATAGTCCCCAAAATAACCTGCTTTCCTTTAGCCTGCAGCCAGTCAGCAATTTCTTCCGCCAGAACGGAAACCTTTGGTTTTCCTGGATTTACAATCAAGCCTATTTTTTGCAACCTGGATTCCCTCCAACAGGTAATATTCTACAGAAATAACAGAAGTCCTTGTGATAAATTTTTTGTTTGTTTACCAAGGATATTGTGAGATAACGTCGAATATAATAAAAACAGCTCATTTGGTAAAACACTTATATTCTGATAAGGAGTGTTTAACGTATGAAAAAATACATTATCATAATTTTATGTGTGGCCTTCCTGCTGGCAGGATGCACCGGCAGCAAAGTTCCGGCGCCAAAACCTGACACAACTCCCAATACTAACCACCTAACTGCCCAAAAAGACGGCATAACCCTGGAAGTGAGCAGGGAGTTGAAAACATTTCCCAAGAATATGCTTGCCACCAAAGAGGGTTATGATATTGTCGGTTTATCAGTTATTGTTATAAATAAGTCTCAGCAGAACGTCCCCATCTCACCGGATTATGTTACCCTGGTTGCCATAGATAATACCACTTACAAGTATTCCGAAATTACTGAATCTGTAACGGGCAAAGGCGCTTTCCGCAAAGTTACGCTGCCGCCTGATTACCGAGGAGGCGGTCTCCTGCTTTTTGAGATCAAAAAGGGAATAAAAATCAACAAAGTTATATATAAAGATCAAATGAATCATGAATTTAATATTAACTTCGAATCGGGCGAATCTTCCAGTGTATAAAAGCTAGCCAAAAGGCTAGCTTTTACTTTACCCTTCTTTATTTGTTTTCCTCAATGAACCCTTTAATATCGCTAATTTCTCTACCTGTTTTCAACTCTGTAAGGGAATATTTTTTATCGGATTCTATCTTAAGCCCTTTCAACTGATGGCGCGAAAGCAATTTGTATCCAACCTCTTCACCTTCACTCCAAGTTAGAAGATAATCCATAAAAAATACCCCCAAATAAAATATATTGTATACAATATTATATGTACATAATAACAAAATATTTATCTGAATTCAATTGTTTTTGTCAAAGTCATGCTGAGCCTGTAGAACAATGTTCCAGGCATCGATATCTACAGTTGATTCCCGGGGGTTTGCCGGCTTTTCAAGTAACAAAAGGTATTCAATATTTCCTTCCGGTCCCTTGACCGGTGAAAAGGTCAGACCAACAGGAACAAAACCCAAATCCTGGGCGCCGGTGATAACCTTTTCAATTACTTCTACATGAACCGCTGGGTCTTTTACGACCCCTTTTTTCCCAACCTTTTCCCGGCCCGCTTCAAACTGGGGCTTAATCAGGGCTATAACCTGACCTTCAGGTTGCAATAATTCATAAGCCTTGGGCAGCACCTTGTTCAAAGATATGAAGGAAACATCTATTGTAATTACTTCTATATTATCGGGAACTTTTTCTTTCTCCAGGTACCGGATATTGGTCCGTTCCAGGTTAACAACGCGGGGATCCCGGCGCAACGACCAGGCCAGTTGTCCATATCCTACGTCCACAGAATAAACCTTGGCCGCCCCGTTTTGGAGAGCGCAATCAGTGAAGCCGCCTGTACTGGCCCCAATGTCCATAACTATTTTCCCTTCCAGCCGGACAGAAAATTCTTTAATAGCTTTTTCCAATTTAAGCCCTCCCCTGCTGACATAGGGAATGGGGTTACCCTGCAGCTCAATATCAGCGGACACAGAGACAGTGGTCCCGGCTTTATCCACCCTTTGGCCGTCAACAAAAACCAAACCGGCCATAATGGCAGATTTGGCCTTTTCCCGCGACGGGAAAAGGCCCTTTTCAACAAGCAGCATATCCAGTCTCATTTTTTCCATGTGTTTATCACCTACAACTTGGAGAGCAGTTTCATTTTTGCCGGAACAAGTTTTTTCGTGGCTGCCATTTTAAGCCCTACTTTAACAATATTATCCCGGCACAAACCAAATTTCTCCCTGAGAACCCGGAGAGCGCCCTGTTCTATAAACCGGTCGGGTAGCCCTATCCTTTCCACATGAGCCCGTAGCCCCTGTTCCTGTAACAGCTCTAAAACAGCGCTGCCAAAGCCCCCCTCCAGGGCATGCTCTTCCAATGTAATTACCCTACCGGTTTTCCGGGTGTATTCCGTTATTGTTTCCACATCCAGCGGTTTTATAAACCGGCAGTTCACCACCGCTACCTCTATACCGTGCTCATGGAGACTTTCCGCAGCTGCCAAAGCCTCGTATACTAAGGGACCGACAGCAAATAGGGCAATATCCTTTCCATCCCGCAAAACTTCAGCTTTTCCAACCGGAATGTCCTTGATCTTTTCGCTTATCTGCACGCCGATGCCGCTTCCCCTCGGATACCTGATTGCAACTGGTTTATCCAGCAACTGAGCTGTTTTTAACATGAACCGCAGTTCATTTTCATCCTTAGGCGCCATAATCACCATATTGGGTATATGGCGTAAATATGCAAAATCATAAATCCCCTGGTGGGTTTCACCGTCCTCGCCAACCAATCCGGCCCGGTCAACGGCAAAAATCACCGGTAAATCCTGCATGGCTACATCATGAAGAATCTGATCATAGGCCCTCTGCAGGAATGTGGAGTAAATTGCCACCACCGGCCTGAATCCTTCTGTGGCCAAACCGGCAGCCAGGGTTACCGCATGCTGTTCGGCAATACCAACGTCAAAGAAACGATCAGGAAATAATTCCGCAAACCTGGTTAGGCCCGTCCCCGTAGGCATAGCCGCAGTAATAGCCAATAAACGCTCATCGTCGGCCGCCAGTTGACAAAGAGTCTTCCCAAATATCTCCGTATAAGAAACAACACTGGAGGCGGAAACAGGCTCCCCGGTATTTATGTTAAAAGGACCGATCCCATGAAAACGGTCGGGGTTTTTTTCCGCCGGTTCATATCCCTTCCCTTTACAGGTCACCACATGTACCATAATAGGCCCTTTAGTTCTTTTGGCCCTTTCCAGCACTGTTTTCACTTCCATAATATTATGCCCATCAATGGGACCTAAATAAGTGAAGCCCAGTTCTTCAAAAATCATACCGGGAACCACCAGATACTTAAAGCTGTCCTTAATCCTTTCGATGGCCTTAAAAACCGTCGGGCCGATAGACGGTATTTTCTTTAATAAATTTTCCATCTCTTCCTTGTGCCGGTTATACATGGGATCCGTTCTCATCCTGCTCAGGTAGCCGGATAAAGCTCCTACGTTCTCCGAAATGGACATCTCATTATCATTCAGGACTACAATAATGTTCGTCCCTAGGTGTCCGGCATGATTCAGGGCCTCAAAAGCCATACCGCCCGTTAAGGCTCCATCGCCTATCACAGCAATTACATGAAAATTTTCTTTTTTCAGGTCGCGAGCCAACGCCATACCCAATACGGCTGAAATAGAAGTACTGCTGTGGCCGGTATTAAAGGAATCATATTCACTTTCGCTTCTCTTTGGAAATCCGCTTAACCCCCCGTATTGCCGGAGAGTGTCAAATTCCTGTTGCCGGCCTGAAAGTAACTTATGTACGTAAGACTGGTGGCCTACGTCCCATACAATTTTATCTCTTGGCGCATCGAAGACATAGTGCAGGGCCAGGGTCAGTTCAACTACTCCCAGGTTGGGCGCCAAATGACCGCCTGTCCTGGATACCACATGAATCAATTTTTGCCTTAATTCCCTGGCCAGGATATTCAAGTCATCCAATGAAAGACGTTTTAAATCCTCTGGTGTTTTAATTTGATTCAACAGGGGGGTTTCCATAATTTTCACCTTCTCCTGTCTTTATGCTTCCTGTTACTTTTCCTGGAAAACAGATCCACGCCCATTACGTTTTCCATCCAGGCCAGGGCCTGTCCAACGCGGAAAACAATATGATCCGCCTCTGCTATGGCTTTCTTCTTACCAAGAGCCTTACCGCTAACCGTCAGAGCAGCAACCAACCCCGTCATTATTATTGATAAAATTGACTCGTTGAAGCCCGGATGGTTTAGCACAACCTGAAAAACAATGGCTGCGCCCAAAGCCCCGCTTACCGTGCCACATATATCTCCCACCACGTCATTGCAAAAACTGGCCACTCTGTCAGCATTCCGCACTATTTTTATAGCCTGTACCGAACCCTTTACCTTTTTGGCTGCTTTGGCATGAAAGGGACGTTCATTGGCTGCGGCCGCTGCTATCCCAATAATGTCAAAGATTATCCCCAGAAAGATAATTAAAAATAAAAAAAGAAAAGACAGTAAAAGTATTTGAATTTTTGGCAGTACTAATTCGGAAAACAAGCTGAAAAAAGATGCAAGAAAAAAGGTTCCTATCCCAATAATTAAGGCTGATTTCAAAGAGGTTGCCCTGTTATCACCCAACCATTTTCACCTCATACAGCAAGCTGGCGGTCCATGTTCCGGCGCCAGATATGTAAGGTCAGGTGGCAATACGCTGAGTAAATGTTATGGCTTAGGTCCAGTAGGTTTTCCCATCCGTCTCCGACACGTTGCCATGTCGGCGGTTTCCCTTTATGACGAATCTGTACGGTCGCCCTGTACAGGACTGGATTACCACTGAGTCCATACTTTAATCCCCAGCGCACCTCAACCGTCCGGTTGAACAGCCTAGGAGTTTTCCTCGACAGAAACGAACTACTTCTAGCCTCTTTTGCAGTGGAGGTTTCAAACAGCAAGCCCTTTGGAATCGGGCCCGAATCCAAAGCGCCTGATAACCCGTAATCCACCAACACCACTCAAGGCAGGCTACGCTACACTCGACTCTGTTTCAAAAACAGAATCTCTTGTAGGTTTATCCTGTAACCCGAATCTCTTATCGTCCGGATTACAGGCCTCCACGGAGGCTGGGTCAACGCCTACATGCCATTGTAGATCGCCCTTCCTCCTTACTCCCAGCCCCGACCCCCGACTGGGCGTCGGCAGCCGAAACCAGGAACTTCATCGATGTGCCCTTTAGCGGATTTTTAGCCCCGCCTTCGAAGTAGGGATTCTGACTAGGATACTGCGCCACCTATTGAATTTTTTAATAATACTCTGCTAAAAAAGCGAACTAATTATAACACATATTAAATTATTCTTCAATTCAGGTCAATTCCCCTGCTTCTTTTATTTTAACCGATTTCGACTTAATTTGACCGTTTTAGATGCTTATATTAATAAAGCTACGGTAATACCCTACACTGTTCCAAAAATGACTTCCACCGTGTATATCCCAAAATCTCTTTGAGCCGTATCTTTATTTCCACTAATTATCCCGCTCCAGCAAATACCTGGCCATTTCCCTGAGAAAATCTGCCCTTTCATCAAAACCTTCCAACGACATAAGGCTCTCTGCCACTGCCTCCCGAGCCATTTGCTTGGCTTCCTGTAGACCGAAAATAGATGGATAAGTGGCTTTCTTTTTCTTGATATCACTGCCTACCGGTTTGCCAAGTTTCTCTGTATCGCCCTCAATGTCCAGAATATCATCGGTTATCTGGAAACCCAGTCCCAGGAAATGAGCATACCGGGATAGAGCAGTAATTTGTTCTTCGCTGGCTGAGCTTAAAATAGCGCCTGTTTTCAGAGCAGCCTTAAATAAGGCGCCGGTCTTATGAATATGAATATATTTCAGTGTCTCTGCAGAAATATCGAGATTTTCCGACCCGATGTCCACGACCTGACCGCCTATTAACCCCCTAGACCCAGCGGCTAAACTTATTTCTTTGATTACGCGCAGTACTTTTTGCGGGGCTATACCGGGCTCCTCCACCAAAGAACTTAAAACTTCAAAGGCTAAAGTAAGGAGAGCATCGCCCGCTAAAATGGCAATAGCCTCCCCATAAACAACATGATTAGTTGGTTTTCCCCTTCGGTAGTTATCATCATCCATAGCCGGAAGGTCATCGTGAATAAGGGAATAGGTATGAATCATTTCAATGGCACAAGCCGCCGGAATAACTTTTTTAACATCTCCGCCCACTGCTTCGGCAGCAGCCAAAACCAAAACGGGGCGGAGCCTTTTCCCGCCGGCAAGCATACTATACCGCATTGATTGGTGAATGGTTTCCGGGTACTCGTCTTCGCCAGGTAAATACTGGCTTAATGCATCTTCTATTATATTTACTTTTCTTTCCAGTTCCTTTAAAAAAGCTTTTTTATTCATTGAAATCCTCCGTAGGGTTTACAGGTTTAACGGAAAATGTCCCATCATTTTCCCTGATCAGCATATTGATTTTTCTTTCAGCTTCTGTCAATTTATTATTGCAGTACCTGGATAAACGAACCCCCGTTTCAAACTTCTGCAAAGCTTCATCCAGACCAATATTGCCTTCTTCCAGTGTTTTGACTATTTCCTCCAAACGGTTTATGGCTTCCTCAAAGTTTTCTATATCAAGGTTAAACTCCTGCTCCCCGCTCATGAATTTCCCTCCTCTGTTCTTTCAACGGTACAATCCACCAAACCGTCCCGGAGAATTATTTCTACTGTTTCTCCTACCCGAAACTGGCTGATTGTAGTTTTTGGACTGCCGGTAACTTTATCCCGGCATACGGCATAACCTCTTTCCAATGTAGCCAAAGGATTCAGGTTGTTTAAGCCGGCACAGGCAACCTGAAACCGGTTTCCCTTTTCTCTATGGAACCCTCGCATAGCCTGCTCCAATCTGACCACAGTATAGTCCAGTTTCTGGACAAGACTTTGTATCAAATCCATAGGTCTGCTCATAGCCCTGCTTTTCATGCAGACCTCCAGCCTATTCCTGTTTTTCTGTAGATAAAAATTTATCCCGAGTACAAGCCTTTCCTGCAGTTCAGCGAACCTCTGAACCAATTCCAGGTAATTTGGAGCTACAAGTTCGGCTGCAGCCGATGGTGTCGGGGCCCTCAAGTCAGCAACGAAATCGGCAATGGTAAAATCGGTTTCATGGCCCACCGCCGAAACAACAGGAATAGAGGACGCAAAAATGCTCCGGGCTACAATCTCTGTGTTAAAAGCCCATAGTTCTTCCAAAGAACCCCCGCCGCGCCCCACGATAATGACATCGGCTTGCCCATAAGTATTGACCATTTCAATAGCCCGGGCTATTTCGGGCGGCGCGTTTTCCCCCTGTACTGCCACAGGTATAAGGAGTATTTCAATATGGGGGCAACGCCTGTGTAACACTGTAATTATATCACGCACCGCGGCGCCCGTGGGAGAAGTGACCACGGCCACGCGTTTTGGCAGCCTGGGTAGCTTTTTTTTCAGCTCCTGGTTAAAAAGCCCTTCTTTTTCAAGTTTTTCTTTTAACTGCTGAAAGGCGATATACAAGGTTCCAATTCCGTCGGGCTGCATTTCTTCAATATACAACTGGTACTGGCCATCTCTCTCGTAAACTCCTACCCGACCGCGGGCAACAACTCCCATGCCGTTTTCCGGCAAGAACTTTAAATTGCTACAGCGGCTTCTAAACATGACGCACTTGATTGTAGCTTGGGCATCCTTAAGCGTAAAGTACATATGCCCTGAATAATGGAATTTGAAATTTGAGATTTCTCCTTTCAGCCAGATGTTATTCAAAAAAAGGTCGCCTTCCAATTTTTCCTTTATGTAATTGTTTAATTCCGCCACAGTCATTAACCGCAATTGGAACAACTCTCCCTTAATTATTTAGGCAAAAGCTCATTTATACTTTTACAATTCACGGTTAATCCGGTTTTTCCTCTTTATTATCACAGATGATATTCTTTTTTTTATTGGAACCACTGAAAACACTAAGGACAAAAAAGAACTTAACCCCGATATTCAAATAATCGGAGTGGAACCTACCTTAAACCATAAAATCCAGGGCCTTATGTCCACCGATTTATTTTGCTGCAAACCTTGCCATAATATTAATAAAAGCCCCAACTGCATTTACGGCCCGGAAAAGAAATAAAATAATATGGATAAAGCGCCGCTTTTTGGGGAAAACATAACTTGTAAGGTCAATACTAATCTTTAGGGAGGTATTCTTTGTGCAACAATTTGGTTCTCCACAATTCGGCGCTCAACAACCCGGAGCCCAAGCATACGGGACTCAGCAGATGGGTATAGGCCAACCCGGCTGGCAAACTCCTCAGCAAGGTCAGGCTGCCCAATTCGGAGCTCACGAAATCATGGAAGTCCATGAGGTTTTGTCCTCACTGATTGAGGGCATAAACAGGTTTCAACTTTATAAACCATATATTAAAGACCAGCAATTAAACTCCATGATGGACAGTCATTTAAGCCATATGAACAGGACTTACGATCAAATTGCTTCGTATCTGCACAGCAAGGGGGCAATAAGTTTTATGCCTTATCATGGCGTGAAGAAAACCCCTGTCCAGTACGGGCTCAGGAATCCGTCCCCAATGCAGCCCAGCAGCAGCGTAAACGATATTGATGATCGCGATGTGGCTTTAGGTATGCTGGCATACCATAAGTCCAGTGCCTTGAAATGTACTATGGCTGCTCTTGAATGTGCCGATTATAACCTAAGGCAATTAATGCAAAATTGTTCCGTTTCCTGTATGAATCAAGCCTGGGAATGCTTCACCTATATGAACCAAAGAGGCATGTACCAGGTACCCACCATGCAACAAAATACAACCAATACCATGGTTAATAGCTATCAAATGCAGTAGAAAGTGGAATGGGAAGGCTTCGTACCTTCCCATTCAATATTTATGCACTTTGTTGTTGAGCGGCTTTGACCAGGTTATACATGAGCATAGCGATGATCATAGGCCCTACGCCGCCGGGAGACGGGCTCAACCAACCTGCTACCTGCTCCACGCTCTCTTTGTCCGCATCGCCGACCTGTTTACCGTCAACCCAGTTAGATCCGGTATCAATTACGATAGCGCCCGGTTTTACCATATCGCCGGTAACGAATTTAGGTTTCGCCATCTCAAGAATCAAGATATCGCCCTGCTTGGTATATTCCGTAAGCTTCGGATCATCTGGATGGACAATGGTTACTACGCATCCCTTGGCAAACAAGAGCATACTTACCGGTTTGCCCACTTCAATACTGTGACCTACCACAACGGCATGTTTGCCTTTTAAATCCTGACCGGTAAGCTCAAGCAGTTTCATACAAGCAAAGGCCGTACAACCTACAAAACCGTCGTCTCCAATAACCAGGTTACCAATACTGGTAGGATGGAAACCGTCTACGTCTTTTTCGGGAATAATAGCGTCAAGTATTGCTTTTTCTTTGTCATGCAAGTGCTTGGGCAAAGGCAGTTGCACCAGTATGCCGTGAATTGACGGGTCATTGTTCAACTTATCAATTAATTCCATAATCTCTTCAAAAGTCACATCTTCAGGCAATTTGAAAGTTTTTCCCTCTCCGCCGATAGCCGTGGCAGCTTTAGCCTTTAACCCCACGTATAGGGCGGATGCTTCATCATCTCCAACCAACAACATACCAATGGTCGGTACAACGCCTTTGGCTTTTAAAGCCTCTACCTCTGCTTTCAAGCCTTCTTTAATCTCGTTGGACAGCTTTTTCCCATCAAGAATTTGAGCTGGCATAATACCCCTCCCCTGAAAATTTTATATTTATTTGTCCCTTAAATACTGGTCAATAGATATGGCCGCCTGTTTGCCTGCCCCCATAGCAAGAATAACTGTGGCCGCCCCTGTAACGATGTCGCCGCCGGCAAAAACACCCGAACGAGTAGTTTGGCCCCGCTCGTCCACGATAATGTTTCCCCGGGCATTCGACATAAGCCCATCAGTCGTTTGTGTTATTAATGGGTTGGGCCCCTGACCGATAGCCATGATAACCGTATCCACCTCAACATTAAATTCCGATCCGGGGACCGCCACCGGTTTTCTCCGACCCGAGGCATCGGGTTCACCAAGTTCATACCTGATACATTGCATATTCTTCACCCAACCTTCTTTATCCCCAATAAGTTTGACGGGGCTGGTCAGGAAAAGAAACTCCACGCCTTCTTCCTGGGCATGCTTTATTTCTTCCAGCCGGGCAGGCATTTCTTTCTCCGAACGGCGGTAAACAACAGTTACTTTTTGCGCTCCCAGCCGAAGGGCTGTCCGGGCCGAATCCATAGCAACGTTTCCTGCTCCGATGACTGCTACTTTTGCACCGATATGGACCGGCGTATGGTATTCCGGAAACCTGTATGCCTTCATGAGATTGGTCCGCGTTAAAAACTCGTTGGCCGAAAAGACCCCATTCAGGTTTTCACCCGGGATGTTCATGAAGTAAGGCAGCCCTGCCCCAGTTGCGACAAATATTGCTTGGAAACCGTCTGTAAATAATTCGTCTATGGTAAAAGTCTTCCCTATAATCATATTTGTTTTTATTTCCACACCTAGACTTTTCAGGTAGTCCACTTCTCTTTTGACAATGTCTTTCGGCAGGCGAAACTCCGGAATGCCGTAGGCAAGAACGCCGCCCGGAACATGCAGGGCTTCAAAAACGGTAACCCGATAGCCAAGTTTGGCCAAATCCCCGGCCGCTGTCAATCCCGCAGGTCCCGAACCGATTACAGCTACTTTCTTACCGGTTAATTGCCGGCTTAAGTGCTGCGCTGTCCTGTCAAAAGCTGCACCAAAATCGGCGGCAAACCTTTCTAACCTGCCTATGCCGACAGGCTCTCCTCTTTTACCCAGCACACACTGCTTTTCACACTGGTTTTCTTGTGGACATACCCGACCGCAAACAGCCGGCAGGTTATTACGTTCTTTTATTTTATTACCGGCAGCGATAAAATCTCCTTCTTTAATCAACTTAATAAAGGCAGGGATCTCCACTCCGACAGGACACCCTTTTTGGCAGGGAGCACCTTTGCACTGTAAGCACCGGTTGGCTTCGGCAACAGCCGTTTCCTGATCGTAACCAAGAGCAACTTCTTTGAAATTCTTAATCCTTTCCCGTGGATCCTGTTCAGGCATGGGGTGTTTGGCAGTTATGAATGACATCCGCAGCCACCTCCTGAACGGACCTTCTCACCGAGAATTAGCTCTTGTTCTTTGGCATACATTGTGGACCGCCTGATCAGGGTTTCCCAATCAACCAGGTGTCCGTCAAACTCCGGTCCCTCAACACAAGCAAACTTGGTCTCCTCTCCTATTTTTACCCGGCAGGCTCCACACATTCCTGTTCCATCCACCATAATCGGGTTTAGGCTAACCAGCGTTTTTACAGCATAAGAAGCCGTTAACTCACTGACCGCCTGCATCATCGGCAGAGGTCCTATGGCCATCACCAGGTCCGGTTTTTCACCTGTCAATTGTTTCTGCAGTACCTCTGTAACAAACCCCTTTTCGCCGACGGAACCGTCATCAGTACAAATAATCAGCCGGTCACTGACATTATTCATAACGTCCTGCAAAATCAAAGTCTCGGCTGATTTCGCACCGATAATTGAAATAACTTCGTTCCCCGCCTCCTTCAGAGCACGAACAATAGGGAAAATGGGCGCTGCACCCACACCACCGCCTATAGCAATTACCCGTCCGTACTTTTTGATATGGCTGGGCATGCCCAGGGGGCCGGCTATATCAGTGATAAAATCACCCTGTTTCAGGCAGGCCAGTCTTTTTGTAGTGAAACCCACTTCCTGAAAAATAATTTTAATACTGCCCGATTTGCGGTCAAAATCAAATATAGTCAGGGGAATACGTTCTCCCCATTCGTCCACTCTCAGAATGATAAACTGTCCCGGTAGCGCTTTGGCTGCAATTTCCGGCGCCGATATTTCATACATGTGGATACCGGTAGCCAGGGAGCGTTTCTGTAGAATCCTGTACATAGATTAACCTCCTCTTGTCCTACAGCATATAATCCTATTATACCACTACCGGGTAAAATTCAGAAGAAAAAACCGCAGAACCCTCAATTTTAAGGGATCGCGGTCAAATCTAAATATTCATAAACCGGCTTCCGCTAAACACTATCTTTTTTCAGCCTGCCACTTGGCGGCTTCCACCACGTTTCTCAGCAGAATAGCAGTAGTCATTGTACCGGCGCCACCGGGAACAGGAGTAATAATACCTGCTCTTTCGACAGCCTTGTCAAATTCCACGTCTCCAACTATCTTGCCGTCTACCTCGTTAATTCCAATATCAATAACAATGGCGCCGGGTTTAATCCATTCGCCCTTAATTAATCCGGGTACGCCGACGGCAACTATAAGTACGTCAGCCCTAGCCACATGTTCAGGGGTTTTTCCGGCTTTAGCAGTACCGATATGGCATACGGTAACTGTCCCCAGGTCATTCAGGTGAAGCAGGGCTGCCGGTTTACCAACAATATCACTGTGTCCCACAACAACTACCTCTTTACCGGTTAGGTCGATGCCCGTTGACTTGACAAGCTCGTAAGCACCTACGGCCGTACACGGAGCAAGCCGGGGCTTACCGAAAGAAACAAGTCCCATGTTATGCGGTGTAACACCCTCGATATCTTTCTCAAAAGCTATTTTCCACTGCACCTCTCTGGCTTCAATGTGCGGCGGCAGAGGCATTTGCAGAATTATGCCGGAAACCTTGTCATCGTTGTTCAGGTCTTCTATGTATTTGATAAGTTCTTCCTGAGTAGTTTCGGCAGGCAGTTCCCTTAATTCATACTTGATACCAAGCTGCTCTGCGTTTTTACGCTGGTTATCGGTGTAAAACTTGGAAGCAGCATTTTCACCAACCTGAACCGCTACAAGGAAAGGCTCAATACCTTTCTGTTTCAGTTCCTCAACTTCCTTCCTGGTCTGCTCTTTAATTTTGTCCGCTAATGGTTTGCCTTTTAAAATTTGTGCAGGCATTTTTTAAAAACCTCCTTTTGTTAATTAAATATCTGTTGTTATTAAATGTCACTAATGTGAAATTATTCGCTAACTTTGCCCTTAATCCTGCCTGAATAATTAAAAAAAGTTGTAATATTTTAAATTTTGGCAATGTAGCACATAAGCCCGTTTATATTGCCATGCTCAAAATAAATGCACATAGTGATTATATTCACTATGTGCCCGAAATAGTCCAACCCCTCAAAAAGATTTATTATTTTATAAGCCTAACGCTGCCCAAGTTACTTCTTCAACGATGCCTGTTTCCGGGAACCCTTTTTCCCTCTGAAAAGCCCTTACAGCCATTTCGGTCCGCCTACCGAATACCCCGTCTATAGGTCCTGTATAGTAACCAAGTTCTGCCAGGCGTTCCTGCAGCATTTTTACTTCCGGGCCTCTGCTCCCTCTCTTTAACACCCCAAAGCCTGGACCCGGTTCAGCAGGTAATTGGGGCCATTGTCCACCCGAAGGCATGTATGGATAGTATCCCGGAGGTACATTAGGCCACCAACCTACAGGATATTCACCGGGAATATAGGGCGGCCACCCCCAATATCCCGGGGGAAACATTGGCGGAAACCCAGGGTAATAAGGCGGAATTTCGGGCCTTTTGCCAGGAATAATTATTATCTGGCCGGGAAAAATCAAGTTAGGGTCTCTAATTTGAGGATTAACGGCCAGAATGTCGGCTACTGTCACCCCGAAACGCTGGGCAATAATATAGAGCGTATCGCCCGGCTTTACAACATAACGCACGAAAAATCCCTCCAAAACTGTATTTTTTTTGCCTTCTGAGCATATTACAGTTTATGAAGGGAATTACAATAATGTGAAATTCGGAGGTATGTATGATGTCCAAATCAATTCAGGATTTAAAAAACAGTATCCGGGAAAAAATAATCGAAATATGGAAAAACCCGGACAATCCGCCGGAAGATAAGTTGATAGAAATCTTCGGGTTCTCCGCGGAACAAATAATAAACTTTATTAACCAGGAAGACGATTAATCATCGCAAACCAGGGCGCATTCGGTACAGGTCCCGGCGCAGGGCTCTATTTTTACGTTAAATTTCGTTCCCGGGTAATTGGCCATTATTTCCTCTTCAATGGAGTGGGCTATATGATGAGCCTCATTTAAAGGCAAACCTTGGGGTAGAACCAGGTGTACACCGCCCACGGGACCTGCAATGTAATCATACCGGAGGGATAATTCATGGTAATTGACAAACTTACCGCCCAGCCTTTCCATCGCTTTCTCCAGTATCTTTTTTAAATCTTCCTCTGTGATGATATCTTCCTTCATCACCTCTTCGACAGGTTCAATATGGATTACCACATCGGAAGCATACTTGGCCAGTACATCCTCAACCCGGTCGGCTAACTGGTGCCCTTCTTTGATAGTCTTATTCCCGTCAACCAATACGTGCAAATCCCCGAATATTTTAGGGCCCACCCGGCGTACCCGTATCTTATGTAAACCCAAAACTCCGGGTACACCCGTTACATCCGATTCAATCCGCTGCCTTATCCCTTCCGGAGCCCGGTCCAGCAGGCCATCAACGGTTTCCTTGGCCAAACGCAAACTGGCAATAATAACCAGAACCGCAACCACCAATGCTGCAATGGGGTCAGCCTTCTCATAGCCAAACTTGGCAAATACCAAACCCACAATTACTACCAGAGAACTCAGGATGTCGCTGGAAAAATGCAGGGCATCGGCTTCCAGAGCCTGGCTTTTGTGCTTTTTAGCTGCCTTTTTCAGCGCCCGGGACCTGGAGAAATCTATAATAATTGACACAACCAGAACTCCAAAACCCCATGCCGTTACCTCCAACCGGAGTTCCGGCATCATTAGCCTGTTTATGGCTTCTTTAACAATCCACAGACATGTTACCATTAGTAATAGGGCTTCTACAAGAGCAGAAAAATTTTCAACCTTACCGTGACCGTAATGGTGTTCTTTATCCGCCGGTTTATCGGAAATACTGACTGCAAAGTAAGTTATGGCTGCAGCGCCAAAATCCAGGGCTGAATGGGCAGCTTCAGACAGAATACCCAGACTGCCCGTCAGCAAACCTATAATGAGTTTTCCACCCGTCAGAAACAGGGATGCCAGGACCGAGCTTAAAGCTACCGCCTTTTTTTCTTTTTGAGCATCAGCAAAATCAGCCTGCGCCAATGGCCATACCCCCTAACATCTTTATTATATGAATTCTGTGTGCCGGTATGTTCAAAAAATTTCCCCGTTTAGCGAAAAACCTGTGGAACCACACGGTCCCACAGGTTTATAATCCTGCTGCTCATAAGAGCCCGGTAAAACTTTTCCGTTCTACCTGATCCATTATGCTTTTTTATTTTAACACAATTTATTGCTAAAAGCAAACCTTTGTGCAAATAATTTTTCAAATATTTTACTTATAAAGTATTTCTATCCGGAAACCTATTGCCGGGGCCTGAGCGCTATGGTATTCCCCGTTATATATAATAACGGTAGCATGCCGGTTCCCTTTCTGATATGACATAACCATGTAATTGCCGGGTGCTATGTTTCCGGACACTTTTTCCCAGCCGGCCTGGGCCATCTGTTCCTCATACCAGTTGAAAAGTTCTCCAGCGCTAACATCACTGCGCCGTGAGGAAATCAGCAGCTTACCGCCTACCCCTGCGTATTCCGCAGGCATCCAGGCTTCACCAGCCATAATACTGGCCTTTTGGGGAACACTCCAGGTAAACCCGGGATATTTAGGCAAATCGGCGGGTTCTTTGGCAATCATGTGTAAATTATGTCCCTGGTCATGGCAGGCCAGACAATTGGTATTTTTTGTATTAATTGCATACTTAACAGTTTCGCCGGCGTCTTTTTGGTGACAGATATTACATCCTTTAGCCTTGTGAAACTGTTGCTCGCCCAGGATAGTGTCGGAGTGACAGGTCTGACAGGCCGCATCCAGCCCGTTTGGGTGTGCCGGGTGCCCGCCGCCGGCATCAAGGTTCAGATGACATGCGCTGCAGGCCGAATTCTTCTCGGCGATAGCCTTTTGCACCTGTGGATCGGGATTATTATGACAGGTAAAACAGGTCAGTTGGTTGCCGTTGCCATCATACCGGCGAGCATGTTCCCTGGTCAGCGTAGTGGCATGGCACATGGTACATCCCTGCGATGTTGTTGTGTGCCTTCGTGAAACATCACTGATACTGTGTACAGGCGGAATACCTGTCGTCCATGTCTTGCCATGGCACTCCATACAACTGTCCGTATCCTGCGCCCCGTGAAGAGGCGGATTTGCTACCGGCAGCCCTTGGTTATGGTAAGCGCTTGGGTAGGTGGTAGCGTTGAAATGGCATTTATAACAATCGTCCAATGGATATGTAGGATTGGATGGCGATAGATTTGTACCGTGGCATTTACCGCAATTATTCATGGGATGACTGGTTCGGGCGTGGCACTGCTGGCAGGTTGCATCATTCATGGAAAAAGTCATTTCAGTATAAGTGTTGATAAAAAACTTCCAGGAAAATTGCGCCTGATTGCCTGCAGTATCACGGGCCTTGACCAAGACCGTGTGCCAGCTTTCATTAGGCAGTTCATTTTCCGGCGTAAAGTTTATGACCCCAGATGCCGCGTCAAATACAGCGTTTACCCTAGTGCCGTCAAGATACATTTCCACTGAGCCACTGTCAACGGCTGTATTATCGGTAACCTTGGCAGATATAAGAGGTTTTAATTCCGTTACGGTAGCATTGCCCTCGGGCTGTATGGGGGAAATTTGCGGTGGTTCTGATATTGTGAAGTTCCATTGTTTGGTAGAAGAATTCCCCGCGCGGTCTCTTACCGTGATTGAAACAAAATGACTGCCTTCCACCAGGCTGGCAGGATAATACATTTCCAAGGTGGAATAGTCATCGGTATACTCGTCAATCCATCCATACTGCTTGATCGGATTGACCAGGTTGCCGTCCAGCAGCATTACAACGGAGTTGTAATCGATAAAATCGGGGTCAACTGCCGTTAAAGCAATAGTTACTCTGCCTGATTTTATTACCGCTCCACCCTGCGGAAAAAGGTTAGTAAACGAGGGACCGTTAGTATCGGCAAAGGCAAGGGCCGGAACGCTCAGAATAAAGATACTGAAAACCACTAGAAACAGCAATAATGGAAACCTCGGCTTGTCCTGTAGCGAAGTGCGGTTCATCACATTGCCTCCCCTTGTTGACATATCATATATGTCGTTGATTTTCCCTTTTCCCTCCTTTCTAGCATGTCCAAATGTACTGACCAATTTCGACAATTTTCCTCAATATTCCTGCCAATACAGCAGAGGTAATTTATGCCAAATTATTACTTTGGCATGGTGCGACTTTGCACCCACAACTTCACCCAGTGCCTGAAAGCAAAACCGGTCGGGAAACATCCTATTTCCCGACCCAGTATATGGCACAAATGTATTCTCCCAGAATAGTTGTAAATGGTTTTTGGAGCAGGGCTAAAATCCCCTTATGTAATTTTATCTTTAATCCGGGTCGGGTAGGACCCATTTTCCCCACCGGGGCTTGCTTTTAGCTTACGCAACCCAATTGCCGCCACGCCAACGGCATTATCGGAACTCATGGACGGTTCGGCAAAGAAAAGCCTGGCTCCTACTGCCCGGTGCTCCAAGCGCTCCCGCAACCGGGATCTGATATAGTAATTGGCGGTCACTCCGCCTACCAGGAGAATGTCTATCACACCTGTCTGTTCTATAGCCCTGCGCAGGACCTTTTCCAGAGAATTTGCTATACACTGTTCTACACCGCGGGCAACTTCAGTTGCATCTGCCCCGCTGCTGATTAAGCGCTGCGCCATTGTCTCCGGACCGGAGAAACTTATTTCCAATCCGTGTACCGATGAGGGAATAGGTATGGCGCCGGCAGCCCTACGGGCCAATTTTTCCAGTTCCGGGCCCGCCGGGAAAGGTAAACCCAAAGCCACCCCTATCCGGTCAATGAACTGGCCGGCATTTAAATCTTTTGTTCCCCCGAGCAGGCGGATGTCAAACATCATATCCGCTGATTCCCCTTGTTGGGTGACCCGCAGGACTTCCGTAGTTCCTCCTGATAAATGTACCGCTAAAAATTCCCTGGCCGGAAATATGCCTATCGACCACAACCCCGCCATAATATGCCCTTCCTGGTGGCTGGTAGGGATAAAAGGCACGCCCAGCAACCCGGCTATAGTCCGGCCGTAACTTTCCGCCACAGTAAATACGGGCATATAAGAGCCTTCCACCGGGCGTGGCCTGACGCTGGCCGCAACCCCTAGTATCAGCTTTCTTCTGCCTGGTATTTCCCAAAGATTATCAAAGAGGTTTTTGATGTTTTGAATATGCTGAAATACGGCGTTGCTCTGCTGCAGACCCCGCGCACCGGCAGGAACATCAAGCAGCTTCCTCTGGTCCGCCACCAATCCTCCGCCTGTGTCCAACAGAGCAAGAGAAGTGGTGTAACAACTTGTATCAATGCCCAAAACCAACCCCATATGGCTACACTCCTGGTTCGGTCCTTTTGAACTGCTCCATATTTTTGGCCACATAGCCCAAAATGCCGTTTATAAACTTGCCTGAATCAGCCGTGCTAAAATCCTTACCCAGCTCAATGGCCTCGTTTATGGCCACATTCTTCGGCACATCTTCCCGAAAAAGCATTTCATAAAGGGCCATGCGAATAATATTCCTGTCCACATTAGCCATTCGGTACAAATCCCATTCATTAGAAACTTCTCTGATGATGTCATCAATATACGCGCGGTTTCTTAACGTGCCCTGGACCAGTTCCCGGCAGAACTTTTGGGCATTTTCACCTATGTTGAATTCCGAAAAAATGTATTCATAAGCCTTTTCTTCTTCCACTCCGGCCATTTCTATCTGGAAGAGAACCTGTAAGGCCGCTTCCCTGGCTTTTCTCCTGCTCATTGATAACCTCCTGTCTGTAACTATAAGTAGTATAACCTTACAAGGTCAAAAAATTTCTGTTACCCGGCAAACCAAAACACCCCCGCCTAAATGGCAGGGGCCGGCTGCTAATAACCTCTGAAAAACCTTCTGACAGCCATCAATATATCCTCGTCTTCATCGACCTTTTTGCCGATAAAATAACCCAGTACAATTAATATTATAACAAACAAGGTTTTCAACAAGCCGTATTCAATAACCATCCAGCCTAATAGAAGGCCCAGGGTTACACCCAGTATTTTTCCTAAATGCATTCCCAGAAAATCCTGCCAAGACCTGTCTCGCATTATTCATTCCCCCTAATTGACCCTATCCCTGACCTTCATGTCAGTAGCAATATTTTCCACCAATACCTTAACGGCATGTACATTAACCCCGGCAATACGTTCAAGGTTCTCTTTGACTTTTTCCTGAATTTCATCGGATACCTGTGGAATAGCCAAATCAGGCGCAACAATAACATGAATAAATACCCCTATCCCCTCCGGGCGGGAAATAATCCTGGGCTGAACTTCACGGATACCCCGCACCTGCAGCACGGATTTTTTGACAATGTTTTCCAGGGCCTGCACCGTAATACGTACCTGTCCCATAGCCGATTCTTTGATCAGGGCATGCATTACCTCATTTTTTGTGCCACAACTTTTAATCAAAAACTTTAAACTGATAAGAATAAATACTATAGCGACCAGTCCTACCGCAATTCTTTGGTCCTGCTTAAAGAGGGCAAATTCCAAAAGGTCGAGAGGAGTTGTCCATCCAGCAGCCACTAAGCCGACCACTACAAACAGGATAACCATGCTTAGACTGTACAATCCCAATAACAAACGGTCAAAAAAATTCACGAGCAACACTCCATTCGGGTTCTTCAAATACATAAATTTACATTACCAAATAATTTGAACCCCCTGAGTGTTCAGGGGGAAAAAACTACTTTACTCTATGTTCTTCTTCCTTGGGTTCAGGTGTGGGAAAAACCACTCCCTGGATATTTATGTTTACTTCCACGACTTTCAGTCCGGTCATGCTTTCAATGGCCCGTTTGACGTTTTCCTGTATTTGATGAGCAACATCGGGAATTCGCACACCAAATTCCACAATTACAAACATGTCGATAGCCGTTTCTTTTTCACCTACTTCTACTTTAACGCCCCTGGACAGATTTTTCCGTCCCAACATCTCAGCAATTCCACCGGCTAAGCCTCCACTCATGCCCGCTACCCCTGGAATTTCCGTCGCAGCCAGGCCGGCAATAATCGCTACTACTTCATCCGCAATGCGGATTACACCCAGTTCTGTTTCGTGCCTTTCAATGAGCTCTTTCTTTTCCATAACCGACACCTCCCGGTCGAATTGCTTACACCAACTATAAACATATTATACCAAATTGTAAACTTCTATTCAAGAAAAGCGCGCATCTATTCTTGTCATGCGCGCTAGTCAAACCTTCTGCCGCCAATTCTAATCTTCCTGCAAGACGCGGCGCTGAATAAAATTGGTATAAAAGTCCCCCCTCTGGAAGAAAGCATTATCCACAACCACCAAATGGAAAGGAATCGTGGTTTTTACCCCTTCTATTTCAAATTCCTGCAGGGACCGGCGCATTCTCTGAATAGCCTCTTCCCTGTTGCGTCCCCACACAATTAGCTTGGCTACCATCGAATCGTAGAAAGGCGGAATGGTATAGCCTTCGTATACGGCGCTGTCTACCCGTACTCCCATGCCACCCGGCGGGACGTACTTTATCACCTTCCCGGGCGAAGGCATAAAATTTTTGGCCGGGTCTTCGGCATTTATCCGGCATTCGATAGCCCACCCGTTGATTTTCACATCATCCTGCGTATAGCCCAATTCTTCACCGGCAGCAATCCTGATCTGTTCTTTAATCAGGTCAATTCCCGTGACCAATTCAGTGACAGGGTGTTCTACCTGAATCCGGGTATTCATTTCAATAAAATAAAAATTATTATCTTTATCCAGGAGAAACTCCACAGTACCGGCATTGCTGTAATTTACTGCTTTTGCCGCGCGCACAGCCGTTTCACCCATTTTTTTCCTCAGTTCAGGGGTCAGGGCCGAAGAAGGAGCTTCTTCCAGCAATTTCTGGTTTCTTCTCTGGATAGAGCAGTCACGCTCACCCAGGTAAACTGTATTGCCGTAATTGTCAGCCAGAATCTGAAACTCAATATGTCTCGGTTCTTCCACATATTTCTCGATGTAAACTTCAGCATTGCCGAAAGCTGCCTCGGCTTCTGCCTGGGCCGTTTGAATGGCTTTGATCAGGTCATTTTTGCTCTGGGCAATGCGCATGCCTTTGCCGCCACCGCCTGCTGAAGCTTTAATAATAACCGGGTAACCGATTTCCTGGGCAATTCTGACCGCTTCTTCTTTATCAGTGATAACTCCTTCAGTACCGGGAACAACAGGTACCCCGGCCTTGATCATGGTTTCCCGCGCTACTGCTTTTGCGCCCATATTTTCCAAAGCGGAAATAGACGGCCCGATAAACTTTATACCGCAGCTTTCGCATATTTCCGCAAATTCGGCGTTCTCAGCCAAAAACCCGTAGCCGGGATGGATGGCATCGGCTCCGGATACTTCTGCCGCCGCTATGATATTAGCTTTGTTCAGATAACTCTTACCTGAGGGAGCAGGACCTATACAAAAAGCTTCGTCTGCCAAACGGACATGTAAAGAATCCCGGTCTGCTTCCGAATATACAGCAACAGTCCTGATGTCCATTTCTTTGCATGCCCTGATAATCCGAACGGCGATTTCTCCCCTGTTGGCAATCAGAACTTTTTTAAACATTACACACCTCCACCGTTGTAGCTTCAAGTAATATCACCGCCGGCCACTGACCACCGGTCACCGGCGCTATTTATGCTTTTTCAACAAGGAACAAAGTCTGTCCGTACTCCACCGGCTGTCCGTCTTCAACCAGAACCTCGACAATTTTGCCCGCTACTTCCGATTCTATTTCATTCATCAGTTTCATTGCCTCAATTATACAAACGGGCTGTCCTTCGGATACCATTTGACCTACTTCCACAAAAGGCTCCGCGTCAGGCGCCGGGCGGCGGTAGAAAGTCCCAACCATGGGAGCCGTAATCGGAATAAGGTTGCTGGTATCCCTGGACTTTTCAATTACCGGTTTGGGCGCTTTTTCAGCTTTCTCCGCCTGCAGGTCGCCTGTAGCTTCGAAAACCGGCGCGCCTAACTGTCCGGTGCTACCCTTTTTGATGGCTACCTTAACCCCGGCGCTTTCCAGGTGCAGTTCGGTAATATCGGTCTCCCCAAGCAGTTTGATTAATTCCTTAATTTCATTGAGATTCACTTCTTCAACCCCCTTCGATACATTGGATGATGATACTTGTTGTATACCTGTTTGTTCCGCAACGGCTTCTTCTATTACCTCATCCGGGATATCATCATCGGCATCATTTTCGTGATTCTTACGCCATTCAAAAAACTTCAGCGCCACCTGTGGGAACAAGGCATATGACAGGACATCCTCTTCTGACCGGGCAATGCCTTCCACTTCTTTCCTTAGTTTATCCATTCTGGGTTCCAATAAATCAGCAGGGCGGCACTTAATCATATTGGTTTTGCCCTCACCAAGTATTTTCTCAACTATTTCTTCTTTAATAGGTACAGGAGGATTGCCATATTCCCCTCGTACGTACGCTTTCACTTCACCCGGCACCAACTTGTATCTTTCTCCTGTTAATACGTTTAACACTGCCTGGGTACCGACAATCTGGCTGGTAGGAGTGACCAGAGGCGGGTAACCAAGGTCTTCCCGAACCCGGGGGATTTCTTCAAGCACTTCGTGAATCTTATGCAATGCCTTTTGTTCTTCCAGTTGGGACACCAGGTTGGAAATCATGCCGCCGGGTACCTGGTGATCAAAGACACGCATGTCCGTAATTCTGGTAACACCCCGTTCAAAACCGTGCCGTTTCCTTAAATCTTCGAAATACTTGGCCACTTCAAACAAAAGATGGATATCGAGACTTGTATCATAGGGAGATTCCTGGAGAGCCCTTACTACCGTTTCCACAGGCGGTTGAGAGGCGCCAAAAGCCAAAGGTACCGATGCCGTATCAATCACGTCGGCCCCGGCTTCAACACCCTTCAGATAGGCTCCGACAGCCATACCTCCAATGTAATGGCAGTGCAATTGGACAAGGATATCAACCTTTTCCTTAATCATTTTAACCAATTCATAAGCTTTGTAGGGTGATAAAAGTCCGGCCATATCTTTTATGCAAATGGAATCAGCGCCCATTTGCTTGAAAGCCAGCGCCGTTTGCAGGTAATGTTCCAAGGTATGTACAGGACTGACAGTATAGGAAATCGCCGTCTGTACATGGGCCCCGGCTTTTTTGGCCATTCTGATAGGCACTTCCAGGTTGCGGGTGTCGTTTAAAGCATCAAAAATCCTGATAATGTCAATACCGTTTTCCACAGCCTTATAACAAAAAGCTTCCACTACGTCATCGGGGTAATGCTGGTAACCGACCAGCGACTGCCCCCGCAGGAGCATCTGCAGCTTAGTCTTTTTGAAATATTTCTTCAAAGTCCGCAGGCGCTCCCAAGGGTCTTCGTTCAAGTACCGGAGGCATACATCAAAAGTCGCTCCGCCCCATACCTCTAAAGAATGGTATCCAACCTCATCCAGCTTCTCAGCAATGGGGAGCATATCCTCAGTTCGCATCCTGGTGGCCCATAAGCTTTGGTGAGCGTCACGCAGCGTCGTATCCGTAATCTCCACTTTATGGCACATGCTATCTCCTCCCACCGTAAAGTTCTGTCCTTCACAAGTGAAACCAAAAAACAATACAAAATCTCAGGCAGTCAAGGACAACCTGAGAAACAATACATCCGGTTTACGAGGCATACCCTTACTTTTATTAATTATATTAGGTGTTTAACCTTATTTCAATAGATTAGAAGCAAGTATACAATATAATATATAGGCCTTCCGTGAAGTCGCAACTTATTGTTTCACCGGTACTGTGCTTATAGAAACAGCGCTTTCCTCTATGTTGGCGATGCGGTTTACTATTCCCTTGATTTTATCTTCTTCTTCAGGTGCAAGCTTCGTGGTCTGCACTATAACGGTGGCTGATTTGTCCTGTAAAAATACTACGGCATCCTTAAAACCTTTGGCCCTGATCATGTTTTCTATCTCCATTTCTTTTTCCAGCAACTGGGATATCTGCAGTAACCTGCGCTGGGCCTCTTTGCGTACGTCTTCTGTGGAATTGGCGTTGTTCACTATCTCCCTGAGCAAATCTATCTGCTGTCCACGGGCCCTGTCTCTCTGCATCCTGTACTCGATAAAAAACTGGCTTTTGACAGTTTCCTTCCGGTTGTACCCGGTTGCATTCCATCCCTGCCCGTCGGCAGCTCCAGGAGTCTCCTCTCCTCCCTGTCCCCTGACTGCCTGCCCGACGGCAACCTTCAGGTTGTCATTAAAAGGTAAAGCCTTATGTATCTCCGCTGACCCGCCGGCGTTAAAAGAAGCGCTCAAACCGATTAGTCCCACCACAACAACCAGGGCAACTACGGTAAAAGTCAGCCGCCAAATGAGTTTTTTGGAAAAATATACCGATTTCATGCACATCACCTACTCTCTTTTGGTAAAACTACCACCCGGTGTGGCGAGACGTTGAGGAAAACCTGTACCGCATCCAGCAACCGGGCTTTGATTTCAGGGTCGTTGGCGCCTTCAGCCACAACTACTACGCCCTGTACCTGAGGCTTGATCTCTTTTTTCACCACGGGGATTTCCTTGTTCCCCTCACCTTCCCTGATCAATACCAATTGACCGTCTTCATTCAGTTCTGTCACTGTGCGGTTGCCGCCCTTTTGATCGGTCTCCTGGGTGGTTTTGTTACTGGTGGAAGTATTAACAGCATATTCATATTCCATGGTAGAAGCCAGGTTAACCGTGGCTTTTACTTCGCCTGCGCCGTCTATCTGGGAAAGGATTTCTGCGAGCTTCTCACTGATGGCATTTTCTGCATCTGTAATATCGGTTCCCGAAGAAATATGCTGTTCTGCCCGTTGGCCGGAACTACCGCTTCCGGAATCCGCCGTAATTTTCACCTGCGGTTTTTGCTGTCCGAAATTATTGGCAAGTACTATAAGCATAAGGCCAAAAGCGCCAATAATGGTAAATAAATTGAATTTGTTTATTTTTTTGTCTGCCCCGTCCTTTCGCTCATTTCTGCCAAAAAAAGAAATCAGTTGGTCAAAAAATTTGTTTCCCAAAATTACCCCCCCTGCTCATTTCCCGGAAAAAACAATCTTTATGTTATCCGGGTTAATTCCGTAAAAATCAGCTAATACACCCTGCAGTTTTATTACGTCCTTATTTTGGGTCTCACCGGTCTTACTTTTTTCCTGGGCGCCGCTTACGTTGATTTCTACCGGTTTTACACCCACACTGCCTGAGCTGTTGCCGCCCGCTTGAGGATTTTTTCCCAAGTAGACAACAATTTCTTTCAATTGGCCGAAATTGGCTGCCTCAGGGTTATCCTCTATATCAACCACCACCTTTTGAACCGCCGCGCTCCCATCTAACCGTGCCAAAGCGGAAACTTGCTGAGAGATTTTTTGGGCATAGTCCTTTAATGCAGCCCGTTTCATTTCACTGTCCAGAGATTTACCCTTCCTGAGCAGACTATTGAGATCTTCACCCCTGTATTCAGCCGGTGAAACAGTTAAAATGGAAAAATCCCTGTTCAGGAAACCAAGGATAGGATTTAAAACGGCCACAATTATAAACAGGCCCATCACCAATTTAATATACCTGCCCAGGTTGGAATTGGGGATAACCATTTCCAGTAAAACATTTAACAAAACAATAATTAATACATTTTGCACAATCTCTTTTAATATATCCATAACCCAAGCTACCTTCCCCGCAGGATTTTATCTCATCATCAGACTTACATTTCCGGTCCCAAGGACAATGGCGATGACGAAAAAAAACATAATTCCTACGGAAGATACTGCTGCGAAAACAAGTCCCAGGCTGTTTCCCATTGTGTTTAACGACTCTACCAGTTTAGTATCGCTGATAGGCTGGCTAATCGCCGCCGCCACCCTGAAAATGAGCATAATAGACAGAATCTTTAAGGCCGGAAATATACAGATGAAAAAAATGGCGATAATCCCTACCAGGCCGACGACATTTTTAAGCAGCAAAGAGGTGCCTACCACTGCATCAAGGGCATCAGCAAACATTTTGCCCAAAACCGGCACAAAGGCCCCGGTGGCGAATTTGGCAGTTCGCAGGGCAACACCGTCAGCCACTGAACCTGCTATGCCCTGCACACTGAGAAACCCTAAAAATACGGTAAAAAAAAGTCCCATTAATGCCATACTCCATTGTTTCATCAAACCGGACATTTTTGATACCTGAAATCTTTCGGAGATATTGCTTGTCAAACCTAATACCGCCGAGAAAAAAATTAGGGGAAAAACAATATTTTTAATCAACGTGCTAATACTGCTGAGAACAGTAACGGTCAGGGGATGAAAAAGCGCCGCCGAAGTCAGGTTACCCATAGCCGTTAACAAGGTGATTAAAACAGGCAACGTAGCCTGCATGAAAGAAACCATGTCGCTTATTGCTTCTCTGCCGATACCAAGGGCGATACCGAAGGACTTTAGCGCCAAAATAAACAAAGTCAGGTAACAAACTGTCCAGGCAACTTTGCCCACCGTTCCTTGTTCAAAAGCCGACTCGATATTCTGTAAAACGGCGCATATCACCGTTAAAACCAGGAGTTCACCTAACAGTTTGGAATTGGCTATGATTTCATGAAACAAAAACTTCAAAAGCCCCGTTAATATGTCGGTAAAACCAAACTTAAATTCACCTCTGGCTATTTTGCCGATTAAGGAGCGCAATTCAAGTTGGGGAACATAATCTGCTATTTCCCTGTTGATTTCGTCCAGGTATTTTTCCATCTCCCGCAAATCAAGGGCATCAAGTTCCTGTTCTACTTTTTCGGCATTGGCGCTTCTGATGTCTTCTTCAGCGGGTTCAACAGCATAGGCACGGCCCGTAAGAAAGCCTGAAAACAAGGCTAATGCCAGTAAAATTATTACTGCCCAACCTTTTTTATATCTTCCAGCCACTACATCACCCACCGTTTCCGCCGTTAGGGAATTATTTTCATCAAGGTATCAAAAACAGCAATAATTATTGGAATGGCCATAACCATAATCAAAACCTTGGCTACAAACTCTATCTTGGAAGCAATGGCTCCCTCGCCGGCATCCCGGCATATTTGCGCTCCAAACTCGGAAACATAAGCTATTCCAATAATCTTTAGCACAGTACCCATGTAATACATATTGATATTGGCCCGCTGGGCCAGTTGGTTAAATACCACTACCACCGTATTGACCTTACCGATAATAAAGGTGAAAAACATTATGCCCACCAGAAGGCTCAATTGAACGGCAAATTCTGGCCTTTGCTGTTTAATGACCACAATGATTACCGTTGCCACGATGCCTAAGCCCACAACCTTCATTGCATATTCCAAGATACCCAATTCCCAGCACTCCTTAATAAAGATTAAAAACGTCCTTTACCGTGTCAAACAAGTTGGCTATCCTGGGGATAACCATGGCCAGCACGATTACTATCCCCAAGAGTAAGGTTGCAAAGGCATACTCATCCCTACCGGCCTGTTTCAGAACTGTATAAATAACAGTAATAACAATACTGATTCCGGCCAGTTGAAAAATCAGATCGATATCCATCAAATCTCTCCTTTCTCAAAACCCAGGTCATCTTAATAAACCATCAGAACCAAAACCAGGCCAAACAAAAACCCCAGCGATTTCCATACTTTCCCGTTGCTCTGTGCAACTGCCTCAGCCTTGGCTATTTCATACCTGAGTTGTTCTCTGGTTAACTGTAGGTGCTTGCTCTGATCATCCCGGTCAGAACAACCCAAAAAGCCACTGATTCTCTTTAGAACACTCAGGTCCTCTCTGATAAAGGCTAAATCGTAACCATATTTTTCTACCGCCAGATGCCAGGCTTCACCGGCTGTCAAGCCTTCGGCTGAGCAAAGAAAATCACGGGCCGCCAGAAAAATCCGGCCTATTTTTTCATCACAGTTGCGACCGACGTTTTCCATTGCGTCAGGTAGCGGCGTAGCGCCATAAACTATTTCCGTCTCCAGCATTTGCAGGGCCGATAGCATGGCCCGCAGTTGCTTGGGCCGCTGAATATAATGCTGGGCTACAGTCAGTCCTATCCCGCCACAGGCTGCTACGGCCAAAAATGCGCCAATCAGTTTCAACATTTCCCTTCACCTCTTCAAAGACTGCCGGGTTTTACCGTCCAGAATATCTTCCACCGTGCCCACTCCCTTTTCCCGGTTCAAAACAATATAGCGTTCAAAAATGCCCTGTTCTACCAGGTATTTCAGAGCAGGCCTCTGGACCAATTCGCTCAGGTTGGCGCCATGCACTGTGGTCAGGATCTTAACACCGGCATTCAATACTTCTTCCAGGGCAAAAATGTCTTCTTTTCGGCCAATTTCATCGGTAGCTACCACTTTGGGCGCCATAGAACGAATAAGCATAATCATTCCCTCTGCCTTTGGGCATCCGTCCAGGACATCGGTCCTGATGCCGACATCCTTCTGAGGGACACCCCTGAAGCATCCGGCAATCTCGGATCTTTCATCCACCACGCCGACGGGTACCCCATGAAACCCCAAAGAAGGTACTCCATTGCTCAATTGGCGGACAATATCTCTCAGCAACGTAGTTTTGCCGCACCTAGGGGGAGAAATTATCAAGGTATGCTGAAACTCTTTTCGAATGGGGTCAATAAGATATGGCATGATGTTATCGGATGCGCCGATGACTTCCCGGGCTATCCGGATATTCAGGCTGGTTATGTATTTAATGGTTTTAACCTTTCCGTTATCAATAATAACCCTGCCGGCCAACCCCACACGGTGCCCGCCGGGAACAGTAATAAACCCGTTCCTTACTTCTTCTTCCACTGCGTATATGGAAGAATTGCTCAGCAAATTGGCAGTTTTCTTCAGATCTTCACCGGTCACAGTATAACTTTGCGTAATATCAACGGTAGGTTCTCCTTCCGGTGTAAGAAACAAATCGCCACCGTCATGCCCGATAATCAGCGGGCGGTTTTGGCGTAGGCGGATTTCTTCAGCTCGCCTCATCAATTCATTGGGCACACGGGCCAAAATAGCCCTCAAATTGCCAGGGACCATTTCCATTATTTCCTGGTAAAGCACCGTCTGTCTTGCCATACTTTGTCCCCCTTTCCGTATATAAATATTGCCGAGCCCCGGCATTTATGAATAAAAAATATGGCGAAAAAAGACCGCCGGCGAAGCATAAAGCCTCGCGGCGGTCTTTTAACAGCCTGGTACAGTCTGTTAACTCTTGCACTCTGTATTTGCCAATAAAGTTAGTTAACCGTATTTAAACGGGCGCCGGTTCAAGTTTTTGCTAAAGGATTAGTTTCTTCCGTGGCTGCCACCTCGGCCATGGTAACTACCCGGCTAAAAGGCTGGCGTTTTAACAGATCTTCAAATTCCTCTGCAGGTACGGGCCGGCTGAACCAGTACCCCTGCATGTCGTAACACTGCTTGCCCCGGAGAAACAGGTATTGTTCTTCCGTTTCCACTCCCTCGGCAACTACCTTCAGGTTAAGGTTCCGGGCCAGCACAATAATAGTACTGACTATAGCCGCATCTTGAATATCAGAAACTACACCCTGAATGAAAGAGCGATCAATTTTCAACGTATTTATCGGAAAACGTTTTAGATAGTTTAGCGAAGAATAACCTGTGCCAAAATCGTCAATGGTAATCCTGATCCCCATTTTAGCCAATTCCTGCAATACCTTGACCGTATAATCAACATCCTTCATAATCACTCCCTCAGTAATTTCCAATTCCAACCACTTCGGGTCCATTCCCGTTTCCTGCAGTATTCTGGTTATAGTTTCTACCAGGTTTTGCTGGAGAAACTGCCGCGCCGAAAGATTGACCACAACGGTAACAGGCGAATATCCGGCATCCTGCCAGGCTTTGCTCTGCAGGCAGGCAGTGCGCAAAACCCACTCACCGATTGGAATTATCAGCCCGGTTTCTTCGGCGATCTGAATAAAATCACCCGGGTAAACCAACCCCTTTTCTGGGTGTTTCCAACGAACCAGGGCTTCCATCCCCGTAATTTGACCTGTAATAATATTCACCTGGGGCTGGTAATGCACCTCAAATTCATCGTTCTCCAGGGCTTTGCAGAGAGCCTGCTCCGTATTCAGCCTTTCGTAAGCTTTGTCATTCATGGACGGCGTATAAAGCTGGTATGTATTACCCTGTTCCTTGGCCAGATACAAAGCTGAATCGGCGTTTTTCACCAGCGTCTCGGCATCCTGCCCATCATGGGGATAAATGGCCACTCCTATACTGGTTGTCAAATGGAATTCCTGCATTTCAACCTTAAAGGGCCTTTTCATGGTTTCAATAATCTTTAAGGCTATTTTGGCCACATCCTGCTCTTTGGCTATTTGTGGGAAAATTAATATGAACTCGTCTCCACCGATGCGGGCCACCGTATCACCTTCCCGCAGGCACTCGGTGAGCCGCTGGGCCACATCCTTTAATACCCGGTCACCCATGGCATGGCCCAATGTATCATTTATTAGTTTAAACCGGTCTAAATCTATGAACATCACTGCCAAAAGCTGCTTGTTTCGTTTGGCATGGGCCAGGGCCAGCTTCAGGCGGTCATTAAACAGCGCCCGGTTAGGCAGGTCAGTCAAGGGATCGTGATATGCCATATGATTAATTATTTCTTCCGCCCGCTTCCTGTCAGTGATATCAATACCCATAGAAATTATAACCAAAGGCTTACCTTCAGCATCATATGACAGCGTATGGGTCCAGAGAATCTCTATTCGTCCTCCGTCCTTGGCAATCCACGGGTGTTCACCTGTTTCAATCACTTCGCCCTGTTGGAAACGTTCCAGTAGTTCGGGTATTGCCGGCTTAATCTCTTTAGGCGTAAATATTTCCCACCATTTTTTTCCAATTACCTCAGCAGCCGTATACCCTGTCAGTTCCTCGGCGTACTTATTAAACAAGGTAATTGTCCCATCCATAGCCCAAAGCATAATGATGGTCCGGGCATTGTCCACCAGACTTTGGGAAAAATCCCTTTCCTGCCGGAGTTCCTCCAAAGCCTTTTTCGAATCGGTAATGTCGCTGAAACAGACAGCAAAACCATCACCGGCTTTAACGGCTGTGTTCCTGAACCATAAATTACACCCATTCAACCGGAATGAATGTTCGAAATGCTTGGAAACGCCTGTTTCGACAATATTGACAAAAACCTCGAACAAGCCTTTTTCTTTAAAAACAGGAATAGCTTTAAGCAGCGAATGACCGATTATATTCTCTACCCTGAAACCCATTATCCGGGCCGCTTCCGAATTGCAATAGGCAACCTCAAAATCAATAATTTTCCCCTGTTCATTACGAATACTGGTGAAAATCATAAACCCTTCATGGGAAGTTTCCTGAACGGTGCGAAAAAGTTCCTCCCGGACATAAAGTTCCATTTCCGATTGTGCAAGGGCCGATACGTACCGCCTCATCAGCAGGTACAACAGAAAGCCCGTTGCCCCAATAAAAAATAATCCTTTGAATGTCTGGAAAAAACTGATTTTTGATACATCGAAAAACAGGTTATTTAAAATCTTGTCAGAAAACAATATCCACAGACTGCCAATCAACATGTATATTATGGCGATTTTTATCGGAATTTTACGTTTCTTGGCAAAATTTGACTTCGACAAGCTATTCTCCATAAGTCTCCTCCCGCCGTCGTTATTTGTATGCTGATCTGCAAACTTTTTGAACTGATGCCATCGGTACGTTTTTCAACATAACTCATGGATAATCCTGCCTGATTTTGGAATGACATAAAAAAACGACCAGGTTATCCTGACCGTTTCTCGCCACAATGTAGTTAACTAAATGTCCTCCGTATCTTTAGAGGAAACCATGCGGTTATCATTCCCCGCTTCCAAAACAACGTCTTCGGTATCGTCAAGAATTTCTTCATCATTGACATAAACAACTTCATCACAGTTTGGACACGTTACCTCAATAAGGTCTTCATCGTCAACAATACCGGCGTCGAAACACACAATCTGTCCGCAGTTAGGGCATTCTACTTCCATATACTCCTCAATATCGGCTCCGTGCACATCGCCCTCAAGATTATATAGGTCTTCATCTATGCTTTCTACGTAATCCTCAAGGTCCGACTGAGCTGCTTCAATATCTTCAATCTGCTCGGCCATTTCGCCCAGGACATCGATAATCCCTGCCAGAATTCTGCCTTCTTTGGACCCGTCATCGATATCCATGCCTTCGGCCAAGCCCTGCAGGTATGCTACTCTTTTCTTCAGGTTTGTCACAAAATAACCCCCTTTTAAGTCCTTAAATCAGTATTATTATAACTTGAAAAGGGGGATTTTAAACCTGATAGTCAATAATTAAAATAATTAAGGCGTAATTTACTGGAATGATTCACCTCTATTATCTTTACTATACCCTCTTGAGATAAGCGCCCGTCCTGGTATCAATCTGTAAAACATCCCCTACTTCTACAAAGAAAGGAACTTGTACAACGGCACCAGTTTCCAGAGTTGCCGGTTTGGAGCCTCCGGAAGCAGTATCACCTTTAATGCCAGGCGCAGTCTCAACTACTTCTAACTCAACAAAATTCGGCAATTCTACGCCTATAGGATTGCCCTGCCACAAAACCACGTGAATATTCATATTTTCTTTTAAATATTTAATGGCATCCCCTAATTGTTCTTTAGTAAGGGCTATCTGCTCATAATTCTGGGTATCCATAAAGTTATAGGAATCGCCATCGCTGTATAAGTACTGCATCTCCCTGCGTTCAACCCTGGCCCTTGGTATTTTCTCACCGGCGTTAAACGTTTTTTCCACAACTGCCCCAGTCCTGACATTCTTAAGTTTAGTCCTTACGAAAGCAGCTCCTTTCCCGGGCTTAACGTGCTGAAATTCCACTACGGAATAGACGTCTCCGTCTATTTCGATAGTTAAGCCTGTCCGAAAGTCGTTTGTAGAAATCATCCTTCTGCATCCTCCTTTTTAGGTTATGATTATTTGTTAAAGTTCTAAGAGTTTCTTAGTAGATTGGGTCAGGACCTCCACGGATTGACCGGTCACGACAACTATATCTTCAATACGCACCCCACCCCAGTCACGGATATATATGCCGGGTTCAACCGTTACCGTCATCCCTGGCCTGAGCGTGCTTTGGTCTCTGGGAGCCAGAGCGGGTTTTTCATGAATAGCCAAACCTATGCTGTGTCCTAAACCGTGCCCGAAATTTGAACCATAACCTTCTTTGGCAATCAGGTCCCTGGCCACCGCATCGATTTCAGAACATACCTTTCCCGGAGCTATAGCTGCCGTTGCCCTTTTTTGGGCTTCCAGAACGATATTGTATATCTTTTTCTGCTCCGGACTGGCTTTTCCAAGTACAACTGTTCTGGTCATATCGGAGTGATACCCCTGGTAAACACAACCAAAGTCTAATACGACAAAATCTCCTACTGCCAGCTTTTTGCCTGAGGCCACGCCGTGGGGTAACGCTGACCGCGAGCCGGAAGCAATAATCAGGTCGAAGGCTGATTTTTCTGCGCCGCAAGTTTTCATATAGTATTCGAGTTCGTTGGCAATTTCCTTTTCGGTAATTCCCGGCCGCAGGAAATCAAGAATGTGCGTAAAGGCCTTGTCAGCAATGGCCACCGCTTTCCGAAGCAGTTGTATTTCCTGGTCATCCTTGACCTCTCGAAATTTTTCAATTACTGTACGCAGTGGTTTTAAAGTTACCCCGGGCATTTTTTCTCCGTAATTTTTAAACTGCTGATATGTAAGGTGATCCGCCTCAAACCCAAGAGTTCTGTACCCTTCGTGGTCAACCAGGTCCGCCAACGCTTCGTCAGGTAAGCCCGTGGACGAAACCACTCTAAAATCCGGAGCCTGTTTTTCAGCCTGTTCGAGGTAACGAAAATCAGTTATCAGGAATGCTTTGGCCGGCGAAATGAGCAAAATTGCGCTTGTACCGGTAAAGCCGCTGAGATAACGCCTGTTTTCCACTCCTGTAACCAATAAAGCATCTAATTCTAATTCAGCAATTTTTTTCTGAACTTTTAGTAGCCTCTGGTTCATAATCTCTCCTATTTATCTTTTATTATATCTGCCAACGCCCGCAATCCCAATTCATAACTTCTCGGACCAAAACCCGAAATCTGACCGGCGCAAACAGATGCTGTAACAGAAACATGTCGAAACTCTTCGCGGGCATAGATATTTGATAGATGTACTTCAACAGTCGGAATGGCCGAAGCAGCGATGGCGTCTCTGATAGCAATACTGTAGTGGGTATATGCTGCCGGATTAATGAGAATGCCCTGACAGGAAACAGCCGCTTCCTGGATAGCATCAATAATCTGACCTTCCGCATTGAATTGGACAATTTCCAGTTTTAAGCCCAATTCGGCAGCTATTTCCTCCAGTCTGGCGTTTATCCGGTCCAGGCTGACTGTACCATAAATATCGGGTTCGCGCTTGCCCAGCAGGTTAAGATTTGGCCCGTGAATAACTTTGATCCTCGCCATCGGCTCACCCCTTAAATATTCCACTAAAAAATTTTACCATAAATTATTTTATTTGAGTAGTATTTTTAATGGCCGCTTATGGTAATTCCTCCGATACAGATGGTAGGAGCTCCCTTTCCGCCAAAAAAACGCAGGTCATCAGCCACGGCTACTACATTTCTCAAAAGATCCAGCAAGTTTCCGGCAATAGCCACACCCCTCACCGGGTAAGCAAATTTGCCGTTTTCTATCCAGATACCTGCCGCTCCTACAGAAAAATCACCGGATATGGGATTTGCCGTATGCATGCCCATGACTTCCGTCACATACAGGCCTTTATCAACTTGGCTAATCACATCTTCCCTGGATACCTGGCCCGGTTTTATATAAAAGTTAGTAGTCCCTACTTCCGGCATACTTTTAAAAGAACCCCGGATACCATTTCCGGTAGGTTGCGTTTTATCTTTACGCGCTGTATAAGCATTGTGTAAAAAGCCCTGCAGTTGGCCGTCCTGCACTAAAACCGTCTCCGATGTAGGCACTCCTTCCCCGTCAAAAGGCGCTGACCCCGTTTGCCCGGGCATGGCGCCGTTGTCAATCAGACTGATCGCAGATGCAGCAACCTGCTGCCCTACTTTTCCGGCGAAGATGGACTTGCCTTTTTGAACCGCCTCCGCAGAAAGGGCAGGAGCCAGGACGCCGAGAAAATTAGTGGCCACATAAGGGTCAAAAACCACATAAGCTTTTTGGGTGGGAACAGTTTTTGCCCCCAGTTTATGAATGGCTTTTTCTGCTGCTTCTTCCCCGATGGCCTTAGGGTCTAAATCCCGGTATTTCAAGACAAACTGCAGTCCGAAACCGGTCTGGCTATCGCCGTTTTCTTCAGCCACAACATCCATATAAGCCCCGCAGTAAGAACCCTTATATGTCTCCGCTATACCCAGGGAATTGGCCAGGGTTACAGCATATTCGACATCAAAATAAGCGGCCCTTTCCGTGTTAGTAATACGGCGGTCATAATTCTTGGCTATTTCCTCAATGTGCTTGGCCAGGGCTATTTTATCCTCGACGGGGACCTGATGAATTGTCGGGTCAAATAAATCCAGTTGCGGGTAATTCCCCGCAGTTTCCGGCAAACTGTTAAAATCGTCTGCGGTCGTTTTGTCCGAATTTTTCAGAGCCTGGGCAATAATGTCGTTGACTGCCTGCTTATCAAGGTCTGAGGTAAAAGCAAATCCGATTCTGCCCTCTTTAAAAATCCGTATCCCCAACCCCCGGTCTTCAGCCAGTTTCATCGTTTCAACTTGCCCTTCCCGAACATCTACGGACAATTCCCTGGAATTTATCAGAAAGGCTTCCGATTGGCCCGCTCCCATTTCCCGGGCCTTTTTCACCACATATGCGGCCAGCTCCATATATTCCTGTGTATTTTCTGATCTTACCATGCATTCAGCACTCCTTTCCACTCTCAAGGTAGTATAATTCAACAAAAGTAAAAATATTCCTTTAACGACCGGCGACAATTAACACTGCAACAGTGAAATTATGAACCTTGTGTTACAAAACCGCGTTTGTTTTAACGTACAGCGCCTACCGGCAACAAAGAAGGGTGGGTGGGGTGCCAAGGCTACCGTCAAGGAGCGACTGCGCCGGCAAAACCACAGCCGGGCAGGCAGGGAGTTCCCGCATGTCCGAAGATGGCGAAGGCCGCCGGGAAGTCCGGCCTCAACGCAGGTTGCGTGCCGGACGGGAGGCAGCCTGACCTATGAGAAATGCAACATGAGCCATCAAGTTCGGGAACAATGGCTGCCCGGCCATGGTTTGCAGCACCAAGCTCCTTGGTAGCCGGGCCACCCCACCCACCCTGCCGAATTGTAGAAATGCGCAGCCTCGGAGAAACGGTTGTTCCACCGGTACAGCACAGATTAGCCATCTGCAAGGAGTTTTTTCCGCAATTCGTCGGGAATGGTAATTTTTGCTTTGTTGAAATCCCGGAGAGTGCTGTGCACCTGGAAGTCCAATAACTGCAGTCCAAGAATTTTGATTTTGGCCCTTAAAATATATTTATAGATGTATAAATCCTTGTTTCCTATCCAGTAAATCTGCTTGACATCGGCCACTTTCGCGCCAATAAGCTGGGGAGGCAATACCCCTTCGAACCACTCATTGGCTTTTGCCCCCGGAAACACCTCAATGACGGTAGCTTCCCGGCCATCAATTACCTCAGTCCCCGTATTGGTTACCCTGGCCTTTTCTAGGTTTATCCGTTCCAAACTCCGGTACGGGTTCAGCAACCTCAGTTGATTACCCAGTATTCCAACCAACTGCTTCAGGCCTGGCTCTTCTTCCGGCCTAAACCAAAGGTTCTTCAGGGGGTGGTAAACAAAAATGCGTTGGTCTTTTATGTAAGCCGCCGACTCCCCGTACCCCTGGGATGACTCCCAACTGAATTCCAGCAGTTCTTCTTTCTTGGCCGGAGACGCGGTCCCTCTCAGGTTAACAGTCAACTGCTCTCCCGCGGTAACAGTTGAACGGTACTTAAAGCTTTCTAGAGCTGCCCCTTTCTTTTTAGTTTCCGCCAGAATCTCTTCCGGCATTTTCCCCGCAGTTAATTCAGGCTCATCTCCGGTTAAGCCGTGGGAAAGGATTAAATATAAACCAACAGCGAGGATCACTACCACCAAGGCAATTTTCCAACGCATGCCCCACCCTCCCAATCTCCACATCTTCTAGATAGCCTATGAAAAAATGTACTTAAAAAGAACAGAATTTATTACCCTTACGTATGTTACGGAACATTAAAATAATTACTGCCACTGCAGTGGTGACAATACTGCCCTCCGGCCCGAACTCGGCGCCCCAAAAGGGGCTTTTTATAACACTGCGCTCCGGTACCACATTCAATATACCGGGTACTGCCAAACCGCTCACCGGAAGAGAAAAGCCAAGACCTTCCATAGCGTTCCATGCAAAATGAAAACCGGCGGGCCACCAAAGACTGCCTGTCGCGGCTGCCTTTTCGGCCATTAATAAGCCAACTAAAAAGATGTTGAGAAATGCTAAGAGAGTTATACCTTTATTGAAAAGGTGCATGAGGGAAAAAGTCAAAGCTGATAATATTATGGCTGTACTCCCGGAATAGTGCTTTTCTGTCAAGCGAAAAATTATCCCCCGGTGGAGCAATTCTTCTGCAAAGGCTACCAGTATGAAAAGGCCGAAAAAAAACATCATCTGGCCCGGTTTAAAAGTTAACCGGCCAACGGAAATATTATAAGTACCTAACCAAGCCGATAACAGTATGATGGCAGCTACAGACCCAAAGGCCGCCAACATACCTGAAAAAAGTCTGCCCCAGGCCGCCCGGTGGGCAAAAAAACCGGCTATTTCAAATCCCAGCAGCTTAGAACCGTAAACAACGCCCACCGCCAACAGGGAACCGGCAAAATATAACCGGTACGCGGGAAGCTGCAAGTCCTCCGGAATGACCCCGGCCAATCCTTTAATAAGGACACCGGTCAGGACTTCCGCCAAAAACCGAATGAAAACCAGGTGCCCGGTAATAATCAATATTTTCTTTATATGCCTTTCCAAGCCTCCGGCCGGCAGAACCCCTCACCTCTTTGTAAACCCAAGATATAACAATTATAAATGAAAATTGTTTGTCATTACAACCCTGCTCCCCAGTTGAAAATTTGTTATGTCACCTTTGCTATTACTAGCTCATATCCTAAAATAGACGCATTGCAAAAAAACAATAAGTATCACGTATCATGTAGAGGACTATGGCATCAAAAAGAGCTAGGTTTGTTGCCCTAGCTCCTCTCCCAAATATCAAAGTTCATTATATATCAAATTCATTGTAAGGAGACCGGATTGAATGCATAAAGAAATTATAGCCAAACCACTAAAACCAGAGTTGTTAAAACTTGATGGCATCTCTACAAAACAGATAACTGAGCATTATGAAATTTTGTATAAAGGTTATGTTAAAACAACTAACGAAATTCGGCGAAAACTGTCTCAGGTGTCGAGAGAAAATCAAAACCCACGCTATACCGAATTTCGGGAATTAAAGGTAGAAGAAACCTTTAATCTTAACGGAGTGGTCCTCCATGAACTGTATTTTAACAACTTGGGCGGAGATGGAGGCCCGCCGATCGGAAAAATCAGAAATGCAATTATACATAATTTCGGCTCCATTGAAAAATGGGAGGAAGATTTTAAAGCGGCCGCCGCTTCATCCCGCGGATGGGTTGTGCTGGCTTATGATTTCCGGGATAAAAGATTGCATAACTTCCTTCTGGATGCTCATAATGTCGGCGTAATTCAAAGTTCGGCTCCTGTGCTGATTATCGATGTTTATGAACACGCTTATTTTATAGATTATGGAGCTAAACGAGCTCCTTATATTGACGCATTCATGAAAAATATCGACTGGGGTGTTGTCAATCACAGATTTGAAACTCCCTGGCGGGAATAAAAAGGGGGCGGGGAAATGCGTAGGTCAAAACCCTCTTGTATACTCACTAAAACAGTCCGGACAAACAGGTTTACCGTCCCTCAGCCGGGCTTTGGGTTCCATAACACCTTCACCGCACCGGCTGCACTGGACAGTATTAAAAATGATGGCCTTTCCGGGCAGTTCCAGGTCAACCTTCCTGATATCAAATAACTCCTCGGCGGGACCGTGCAGGAGTTTTTTAATTCGTTCCTCCCTGTCCCCTTTTCCCTGCATTACGCCAAATTTTAAGGCCACCCGGACAGCCTGCCCCCCTGACCTCTTTCCTATGGTAAATACCTGCTTACCGTTGTTCCGCATGATCATATTGCCTTTCCCCACAGTACATCCTGTCAGAGACTGAATCGCGTCAATGGAACAACTGTCGTTCTCAACAATGGCCACAAGTTCCTCATCAATATCCCTATCCACGCCCAGTTCTTGAAGAGCCAGTTGCGCTGCCCGAAACCCCAGGGCCAATCCGGGACAGGCATGTCCATGGAATTCTACGGCTTTTTCCCAAGGTGTTTTTTCCACGCACATGAGTAATCACCCCCTAAAAAATGGTATTATAGCATCTTCCATTATGTATATACCTATATAGGGTATATTCAAATAATAACACCGATTACCCGATATGTCAATTTTGATGGGCTGTTATTTCGCCCCTGGCCAATTCATCGCACCGGTTGTTAAATTCATTGTCGGCATGTCCTTTCACCTTTATCCACTTTACCTTATGGGTTTTGGTAAGCTTGAGGAGTTCCTGCCAAAGGTCCTGGTTTTCTACCGGTTCTTTTTTGCTGTTCACCCATCCCTTTTGTTGCCATTTGCCCAACCAGTCCTGCTGAAAGGCATTGACCAGATATGCGCTGTCGCTGTAAAGGTCTACCTCACACGGTTCCTTTAAGGCTCGGAGGGCTTTGATGGCCGCCGTCAACTCCATGCGGTTGTTGGTCGTAGACGGTTCATAGCCCGATATTTCTTTGCTTTTTTCACCATACAAAAGTATGGCTCCCCAGCCGCCGGGGCCAGGATTCCCTGAACATGCCCCGTCGGTATATATGGTAACCTTTTTCAAAATACCCCCGCCTTTTTTGTTATTCTTTTCCACCAATTATACCATATATTCGCCCATGAAGGAATCAATTCTTTTCGTGTCCAGATAGTCATCAGGGCTGCCTGAAGCAGCCCTGTCCCTTGTTCATATTCTGCGGATCCTTCGGATTGTGGGACCGTCGGATACGCCTGTACCGCCGACCACGATTTCGGGGATCCGCATGGTCGGCTGGGCATCAGACACTGGCACGCCCTGGCCGTCTTTCCCGCATGTCCCGATGGTATAACCCAAGTCATTACCAACCATATCAACGATTTTAAGCACTTCCGGCCCGTTGCCCGTCAAAGTGGCGCCGCGCACCGGTGCAACTACCTGGCCGTCACGGATGAGGTAACCCTCGGCCACATCAAAGACAAAATCGCCGTTGGTAGTGTTGACCTGACCGCCGCCCATCTTCTTGACCAGCAAACCGTTTTCAATACTTTTGATGATTTTCTCCGGGTTATCTTTTCCCGGTGCAATATAGGTATTGGTCATACGGGGAATTGGTTTATCCTGGTAAGATTCCCGCCTTCCGTTGCCAGTGGATTCCCTTTTTTCTTTCATGGCCGTCAGCCGGTCATACATGTATTCGACCAGTTCCCCATCCTTGATAAGAACCGTTTTCTGCCCTCTTTCCCCTTCATCGTCAAACCGGAAGGAACCATACTTATTTTTTATCGTGGCATCATCAATTACAGTAACGATGTCGGCAGCTACCTGTTCACCTTTCTTATTGGCATACACCGAAAGCCTCTTTTGCACCAAATCGGCTTCCAAGCCATGTCCGCAGGCTTCGTGTACCATCGTTCCCCCTGCTTCTGCGGCCATTACCACCGGCATCTTCCCGGCAGGAGCCGGTTGGGCCTCCAACATCTTAATGGCGCGACCGGCTGCCTCACGAGCTACATCCTCGGGGTTAAATTCGTCAAAGAGCTCATACCCTACCAGACCGCCGACAGCATTATAACCCGTTTGAATTACACCTTCGCTGGCGCCGACTGTATTTATCATAAACCGGGTACGGACCCGTTCATCTTCCACGTAGTTTCCTAAAGTATTGGCAATGGTAACCTGCTGCATGACGTCGCCTACACCCACGGCTACCTGTTTGATGCGCTTATCGTACTCCCGGGCCGTTTTATTGGCATGCAAAACCAACGCCACCTTGTCATCAGTGGGAACCGTATCCGGCACCTTTTGGAATTCAAAATCCACCACCGGTTTAACCTCTGTCAGATTAAAGGTAATATCCCTTTTATTTTCACCGGCTGCGTGGCTGACGATTTTTGCGGCCTTCATCAGCCCTTCCCTGCTGATGTCATTGGTGTAAGCGTAAGCCGTCGCTTCACCTGAAATTACCCTGATACCGGCCCCTACGTCAATCCCGGAATTAATCCTTTCTATTTTGTCATCTTCACAGCCGATACCGGTAGTCTTTTTCCGTTCAATAAAAATGTCGGCGAAATCCCCACCGTTGGCTATCGCCTGCCGCAGTACATCCTGTAAATCATCCCTGGAAAGCACGGAAACACCTCCACATTATTAGTACTAACTATTTTTTGCCATACAGGTCATATATATTCCTGCCCGTGTCTCATAAACCCATCCTGATCATAGGACAGCCAGCACATCACTCTCGTCAACAGCGTCGGTTATTCTAACCCTGCCTATTTTTTCCGGCAGGATATATTTTATCCGGCCGGACTGGACTTTTTTATCAAAATACATTTTCCTGAGCATGGCCTGCTTATTTATGTTCCCGCAATCAACAGGCAGCCCGGTCTTTGCAATCAGAAGACCTATTCTGTCCAAGTCAGCCTGAGATAAAAGGCCAATCCTCTGCGCCAGGCGGTTGGCTGTGACCATACCGATGGCCACTGCTTCCCCGTGCACAAAAACACTGTAATTTGTCAGCGCTTCAATGGCGTGGCCAAAGGTGTGACCGTAGTTAAGAATGGCCCTGATCCCTGATTCCTTTTCATCCTGTTCTACCACGTGCGCCTTAATTTCACATGACCGCCTGACTATCTTAACCAGGGTTTCATTTTGCATCCCTTTAATTTTATGCAGATTCTCCTCAAGATAAGAAAAAAATCCGGCATCCCAGATAACGCCGTATTTTATTACCTCTGCCATTCCCGCCCTGAACTGCCGTTCATCCAGCGTACGCAGGGTATTGATATCGGCATAAACCAGTTTGGGCTGATAAAAAGAACCAATAATATTTTTACCCTTCGGATGATTTACTGCTACCTTCCCCCCTACACTGCTGTCCACCTGGGCCAACAGGGTAGTAGGCACCTGAACAAAGGGGACACCCCTCATGTAGGTAGCCGCTACAAACCCGGCCAAATCTCCGATGACGCCGCCACCCAACGCCAATACGGCTGATTTTCTGTCTAACCCGGCTGCAAAGGCCGTATCGTAAAGCGCCTGGGCGCTGGCCATGGACTTATACTGTTCCCCATCAGGCACTATACCCATGACGACCTGAAAGCCGGCATTTTCCAGACTGCGTATGGTAATGTCACCATACAGCTCCTGCACTGTGGGATTGGTAACAACCATAATTTTCTCCCCGATAGGCAGCTCTTTCAGTGCGGCTCCCAGCCCGGAAAGAATATCATTGCCGATAATTATGGAGTAGCTGTTTTCACCCAACTCCACCCGTACTTCTTCTAAACTTTCGTTCCCTTCCATGTTACCTTCCTACCTTTCCTGTCCGGCTTTAAATGCCTCTATTATCTGCTGCTCAACTTCTTCCACGGAACATGCCGAGGTATCTATATAAATGTCAGCAACCTGGTAATAAGGTTCCCGTTCCTTTAACAACCGCTCAATATTTTTCTGCATATCGCCGTGTAGCAACGGCCGGTTCTTTTTACGGCGCACCCGTTCGTATATAGTGTCTTTGTCGGCGGTAAGGCATACCATGAAGCTGTTTTGCTTCAGCACCGCCACATTATCAGGGTTCAGCACCACGCCGCCCCCGGTGGCAATTACCCGGCCGTCTTTCCGCATTGCCCTTTTCACCGCAGCCGCTTCTTCGGAACGGAACCGTATTTCACCGTGTTTTTTAAAAAGCTGGGGAATCGTCATGCCCGTTACTTCTTCTATATCCTGGTCCGTGTCATAAAACTCCATACCCAGTTTGGCCGCCAGTTTCCGTCCGATGGTTGATTTTCCCGTCCCCATAAAACCAATTAAAACAATATTCAATGATTTACACCTGCCTTACATAGGCCACGTAGGCTTCATAATTCCGCTGCATTTCCGCCAGGCTGTCCCCGCCAAATTTCTCTATCATGGCCCTGGCCAGTTCAAAGGCGACAGCCGCTTCGGCCACAACGGCAGCCGCCGGCACAGCACAGGTGTCCGACCGTTCTACCGATGCTGCAAAGGGTTCTTTGGTCGCCAAATCAACGCTTTTTAAAGGCTTATACAAAGTCGGGATCGGTTTCATAGCTGCCCTGATCACCAATGGTTCCCCGTTGGTAATACCGCCTTCCAGCCCGCCGGCCCGGTTGGTACAACGGTAGAAGCCGCCAGAGTCGAAAAATATTTCATCATGAACTTGTGAACCAGGTAAAGTGGCCGCCCGGAAACCCATGCCGATTTCTACGCCTTTGACAGCCTGGATGCTCATGACCGCCTGGGCCAGGCGCCCGTCCAGCTTACGGTCCCACTGGACGAAACTCCCTAAACCGACCGGCAGGTTGGTTACCACAACCTCAAATATGCCGCCCAGGGAATCGCCTGCTTCTTTAGACGCATCAATTTCCGTTTTCATAGCCTGCTCAGCCTCAGGGTCGGCACAAAACAATTCCGACGCCGCAGCCAACCGCCGGACTTCCTCATAGGATGGGGGGATAACAGCCCGCACCGAGCCAATCTGCACTACGTGACCGAAAATCTGGATGCCAAACATTTCCAGAAGCCGCCGACCTAAAGCTCCAACGGCTACCCGTGTGGCGGTTTCCCTGGCGCTGGCCCTTTCCAGCACATTGCGAATGTCGGCGTGGTTATACTTGATGGCGCCGGCCAGATCGGCATGACCCGGGCGCGGCCTCGTAACCACCATTTCGTCCAAATCAGCCGATGGAGAAGGAGTCATGATTTTTTCCCAATTGGCATAGTCACGGTTCCTGATCACCAAACAAATAGGGGTTCCGAGGGTGAAACCACCCCGCACCCCGGCAGTAAATTCCACCTGGTCCCTTTCAATCTTCATGCGTCCGCCCCGGCCGTATCCCATCTGACGGCGCGCTAACTGAGTATTTATGTATTCCTCGGTAACAGGCACCCCGGCAGGCATACCCTCGACAATAGCCGTCAGGGCAGGCCCGTGGGATTCCCCGGCATTTAAAAACCTCAACAAATATCTCACCTCGAAAAAAATATAGTAAATAACCCCGGCATTTTACAGGTGTTATTTACTATATTATGAAGGTTCAAGTTCCCATTTGTCAACGACAGGACAAAATATGCCCAAAAGTTCTTTCCGGCAAAAAATATTATCCAGACTAAACAAAAGGATTCCTATCCTGGTCAGGTATCCGGATTTTCTCCTCAGGTATAGGCGGCCGGCCCTTGGCGCTGTATATCTCCAAAAGCAGAGTAGCTGTGAGCGCCTTGTCCTGGCCTTTGGTCATCTTCCAGCCGGTTATGTTCACCAACCGGGGCAGTTTTTCCAGGGATTCGCAGTACCGGGTAATATCACGATACTGTCCCCTGATGTCCACCGTATATTTGTAAACCAGGTACTGGCCTTTATCAACAGTTTCGCCCGGTTTTAAGGCAATTACCTTTATATTGGCGGCTTTGGCTTTTTCTTCAACAGACCGAATAAACCCCGTGGCGTTTTCACCTGAAGGCAGCTTGGTTTCAATGGTCTGAATTGCAGCCCTGTTAGCCTCCATGTGGGCTTCGAAGGCGCCCGGATTACCGGTTATCTCCTTCACTGCTTTCAGTTTGGCCTGTACGGCTGCCAATTCCGACTTAAGCCCGGCTATCTGGCTTTCCGTGGGCTGGTACATATAGAAGTAAAAAGCAACTATCAGCACGGCAAACAGGCCAATTAGCAGGGTGGTCTTTTCCCGTTCGCTCATATTCAAGCCTTTAAGTTTCATTGCCCGTCACCACCTTTTTGCCAGGCGCAGGTGATTTCAAAGTTCCATAAAGCTTTACCCGTATCAGCTTCCTGAATATTTACCGCACGCGCATTTTTATAATGGGCACTCTGGTTCAGGCGATCGATAAAATCGGAAACTTGGGCCAGGCCGGGCGCCGTACCCTTTAAACTTAGGGTGCCGTTATCACCGGTTTCCATGGCATTCAGCACAACCCCGGCGGGAATAATCTTATTAATTTCCATGATTACAGGAGTAGCCGGTTTAATTTCCTTCTGTAACGACTCGGCCAGCCTCTTGTTGGTAGAAAGAACCTGGTTTTGGGCCAGTTTCTGCTCGTATTTCCGGAGCCCGTCCTGCATCTTCTCCAGCTCGGCAACAGCCATACTCAGTTCCTGCCTGTATTGCGTCATTTCTACACCGGCCACGCCAACGCCGTAATAAACCATATAAAACAGGACCGCCAAAATCAGAACTATGAGGATAACCTGTTCGCGTTTGGCTACAGGCTTTTTCCGGTATTCCAAAGGCAACAGGTTAATGGAACCTTTCATCGGCCCTTCACCTCTCTTATGGCCAACCCTATTGCGTTCGTCAGGGTCGGAGCAATACGGTCAATATTGTCCCGACGGCTCCTGGTTTTATAATAGACCACGTCAACGGGGTTAAAAAGAACCGTCTTTATCCCTGTCTGCGCCTCCAGATACTGAGGTAAGCCTTTCAAAAGAGATGCGCCGCCCACCAGAATTATGCGGTTGATAAACTCGTGGCGGTACTGGAGCTTGTAGAAATCTATGGAGCGCTTCAGTTCAGCGATAATTTCATCAATTTTGGGCTTTAACTCTTCAGCTACTTCCTGCTCATAAGCGGAGAGCGGTAGTCCTTCCTGCCCATCCTGTCTTTCCTGTTCTCCTATATCTTTCTCCAGGGCAGCCGCAGCCTCACTGTAACTGTTCATTGACTTATCCAGACCCCTTAAGCCATATTCTCTTTTCACCCGTTCCGCCTGCTCCAGTGTAACGCGCAAACGGGCGGCCACGGCCTTGGTCAGGTCATACCCGCCGACATTAATAATCCGGTTCAACATTATTTTTCCCTGCCGGAAAAAGGTCAGTTTGGTGGAACCGGCCCCCATATCCAGCAACGTCACCGCTCCGTGGCTCAAATGCTTGGCCAAATCGTCCCCGCCGGTATTAACGCCCTTCAGATTCAGCACCCGCACCAGGGACAGGGGTTCAATATCTACCGCCAAAGGTTTGAACCCCGCCTTTTGGACGGCCTCCACGTAACCCTGGAGAACCTTTTTGGCTGCCACCACCAGCATTACGTCCATTTGGATTACGCCGTCTTCCTCTTCCTCGCCGACTATTTCAAAATCGGCAACGGCGTCAGCAGCCGGCATGGGTATGTACTGGTCCAGTTCCCACTTCAGGGCTTCCGCCAGTTCCTCCTCCTTCATTTTTGGAAACTTCACGTGGCGGATAACCACGTTCTGGCTGTCCACGGAAAGTACAACATTCCGGCCGGATATTTTGCTCTTGCGCATTGCTTCCTGAATGGCCAGGGCAACGGCATCCACATTTAGCACATTACCGTTGGCCACGGCTCCCACCGGCAGGGGAGCAATGATATAATCCTGCAATTCGGCAATGGCGCCGCGTTTCCTGGCTTCTACAATGCGCACGGCGCTGGAGCCGATGTCCACGCCGACGTGTTTGGGGGTGAAAAACATCCGGTGGCCTCCTTTCTGTATATTTGGTCAAATATTCCGGTGTAAATCATCAAGTATTTCCAGTTTATCCCAGTTTTTCTTGGTGCGTACTTCGGCAGCCCATACCACTGAAGTATCGACAGGGTCAGGATATATTTCCAGATAGTAATAATCATGGGGGTTTCCTTTACCGTCATCATGGTCATGGTCATGATTGTAATGCCCAAAGTGATGACCATTGTCGTGACTGTTATTATGGTGCCTGTGATGGTCTTCATCTCTGTCCACATAATCTATACTTACTTTCACCCGGCCAAGGTCCTGCCCCAGGTCGTAGTATCTTTCATCAACGTCTTTTGTTTCAAAATCTTCCGGACTAATTTCCCCCGTTTTGATGTCCCAGAGCACCAGGTAGTAAACAGCTCTGGCCTTTTCCTCATCAACAAACTGCCTGTTTTCTGCTTTGTTGGCTCTTATCTCAAAAAGTGACATATCAGCAATACCCAGGGCAAGAATACAGAGAATAACTATTACAAATACAGCCAATATCAAAGCCGCTCCGCGCTCATCAGTTTTTAATTTTTTTATGAACACTGTACCACCCCTAATCTTCCCACCCGGCTACAGAAACGGCGGTAGTTACCGTATAGCCGGCAGTTCCTTTGCCGGTACTGACCGTAATTGTCACAAAATCATTTTGGATATTGGCAAACTGCAAGTCTTTAACACAGTCCGCAACAATTTCTTCTTTTATCAGGCTCCCCGTTTCTGTTCGCCATTGGCGCATCAACCGGTTGTCGTCCAACAGAAACCAGACTTCCCTGGAGTCATCGATTTTCAGACACAACCTTGACGGTGTGGATTTTCCCGAAGTGGTAAGTATCTTCTGCGCATTTTTAATGTCCACAGCCATCCTGTAAATGGCAGCCCTGGCATTCTGTTGTATTTCTGCCTGGTCCCCGGAGAAGTTATAGGAAGCCACCCCGGAATATAACAGTCCATAAACGGCAGCCGTCACCAGGAAAATAATAGCACAGGCCACTGTCAATTCTATAAGGGTGAAGCCAGACACTTTATAATTCTTTGATTTTGGTCCGGCATCGATTACCGTTTCCATTCTGTTAGTTGTTACCATTTCCATTTCCATTCCCGTTCCCATTTCCATTTCCATTACCGTACCCATACCCATTTCCGTTCCCGTTGTTTCCGGGGCCATCATCGTCATCATCGTGCTCCCAGTCATGGCCATAACCGGGCAGCGGAGTATAATAGGTAAACAGCAGCACAGTTTCTTCCGGATTGCCTGTTTCTACTTTCACTTCGTATTTATAGAGAAAATCCGTTCGCTTATGTTTGTCACTGTGTCGGTGTCCTTTACCGAATTTGGTCAAATCGAAGGAGTCTACAATTACCTTTCTGGTGGTGCGATAAACCCCATCAGCAATAGGCTCGTCATCCTTAAACTCAATATTAATATCTGGATTTTGCGGGTTATCCTTTATGGCATCATAAATCTCTTCCATTTTCGCCTTCGCCGCCTGGACGGCAATAAACCTTTTTCCCGCCTCTTTGTTCACCTGTACCTGCCCGCTGATAAGGGAAACCAGCGGAATAACGGCAATGCCGATAAGCGCCACCGCCGTCATCACTTCCACCAGGGTATAACCTTTTCCACCGGCAATTCTTTTCATGGCAATTCCCTCTTCCCGCCTTTTATTCAATCCTGACCCGGCCGATACTGTTTACACTGATTTTTACCGATGCAGCACCTTTGGTCCTGATTACTATTTCAGCCTGAGCAGCCGGAATACCCGACGCCTGAAAATCTACGACCGGCGCAGTCGTCACCTCGACACCTTCCAGGCCGGCGACCATCGCCTCAGGAGCAGTTGCCCCTGTACTTTTGGGGTAAGCCCGGATTTTCGCCGGCATAGTAGCCGTATCAAAATCCACCCGCCAAACCCTGCCCTCACTGACGGCCCTTGTCTGAGCGTACCTGAGCACGGAGGCAATCTTCTTCGCATTTACCTCCAGCCGGTACCGGTCCGATTCCCCACGTAAATTGGGCACTGCCAGCATCGTTATCACACCTATAACTGCAATAACCACCATCAACTCTATTAAGGTAAACCCACCGGAATTCCACCTTTTCACGCTCATCCCCTCTTAAGGTTACAGAAAATGCGCCATATACCACCCGATTATCTGCCGGCTCCAAAAAATACTGAGCAGGGCGCCAAGGGAGATAAAGGGACCAAAAGGAATGGCGTCCTTCCGTGTTTTTTTGCCTGTAGCCATCAGGCCAATGCCCACAACGGCGCCAATGACAAAGGCCAGAAAAAAACCGAGAAAGGCCTGCTGCCACCCCAGCCATAACCCCAGCATGGCCGCCAACTTTATATCGCCGCCGCCCATCCCCCCTTTACTGAGTACAGCAATGGCCAGGAAAAGGCAACCGGCGGAAAAAAAACCAACCAGCCCCCCTGAAAAAGTGGTCAAGGGGCGTATTATATTTATAGCCAAACCCACAACCAGGCCAATAATAATAAGCCGGTTGGGGATAATTTTCAGCCTCAGGTCGATAAAACTGATAACGATGAGTAAACTTATCAACACAAGATAAACAACGGCCTCTGCCGTAAGACCGAAACGGTACACCGTAAGCCCGTATAACAGGCCTGTCAGCAGTTCCACCAGCGGGTACTGCCATGATATTTTGGTTTCGCAGTAGGCGCACCTGCCCTTCTGTTTCAGGAAGCTGATGACCGGGATCAGATGCCCGGGCTTTAACCGGTACCCGCAGTCAGGACAGTGGGATGGCGGATTGATTAGAGACATACGCTGCGGAATCCTGTAAATGCAGACGTTGAGAAAAGAGCCTATGATAAATCCAAGCAAAGCAAATAAAAATACATACATTGCCATTGATACACCAGCCAGGTAAAATTTTAAGGGGCGGGTGGCAAAACATATTGCCACCCGGAGATACTAAAAGCTTGACACACCATCCGGGAAATGTTCACATTTTACAGTCCCATCTTCGATTCTGTAACCTTTACCCCCTTGAGGGTCATCTGGAATTGAATTGACATACCCTTTGTTTTTAAGATCATTAATATCGGTTGGATAACTGCCATCCTGAGCATAAACGCGTTCAGCCGCTGTCTGCAAGGTTTGTATATTTGCCTTATCTGTCTTTTCCTTAGCATCGCCAAGCACGCTTGTAATTTTAGGCACAACCAATGCAGCTATAATTCCAATGATGACAATAACTACCATCAATTCAATCAGCGTAAAACCGCGGTCATTCTTTATCACTTTTCTGATTCCCCCCACCGGAATTCACCTCCTTTCAGGAAAACTGAAAATTTTATTGAATGTTTCCTATCAAATTAAACATGGGTAGCATTACAGATGCAATTATAAAGCCCACCACAACGGCCAGCACAACAATTATCAGTGGCTCGATCAGTGACGTGAGGCGGTTGACCGTCTGCTCCACTTCGCCGTCGTAGACGTTGGCTATCTTCTCCAGCATCCGGTCCACGGCACCCGTTTCCTCGCCGACGGCAATCATCTGGGGCACCATGGGGTCGAAAACCCGGGCATGCTGCAGCGGTTCCCACATACTCTTGCCTTCCCGCAGGGCTACCTGGGCACTGGCTATCCCCTGCTTCAGGTAATGGTTGTCCATCAGTTTCTTCACCATATCCATGGCCTGCAGAACCGGCACGCCGCTGGCCAGCAGGGAACTGAGGGTACGCGCGAACCGCGACGTCAGCACCTTACGGGTAAGGGGGCCGAACAGGGGCACGGAAATGATAAACCTGTCCCACATCTGCCTGCCCATGTCTGTCCGGAGAAAACGGATAAATAAGAGGATCAGCCCGGCTATGGCCGCCAGCCACAGCAGCAGGTAGTTCTGAACAGAACTGCTGAGCGCCAAGAGCATTCTGGTGGGCAGCGGCAGAATCGCGCCGTAATCGGCAAAAAGGCCCGCAAACTTGGGCAGCACAAAGACAATCAGTATACTCACCACCAGCATGGCCACCAGGCAGACCACCGCCGGATAAATAAGAGCCGAGATCACCTTGGACCGCAGTTCGTATTCCCGCTGGTAGTAAGCAGCCAACCGCTCAAAAACCTGGTCCAGGATGCCGCCCAGTTCACCCGCCTCGACCATGTTTACCATCAGGGCAGGAAATACTTTGGGGTGCATAGCCATGGCGTCGGATAAAGTCCGGCCGCGTTCCAGGTCACGCACCACCTCTTCGGTGGCCTCCCTGAGCAGGGGATTGGCCATCTGCCTGGTCAGGATGCCCAGGCCGTGCATGACCGGGATACCGGCATTTAGCATGGTAGAGAACTGCCGGCAGAAAAGGGCCAGGTCCTTCATCGTCACCCTGGTCAGATGGATTTTTTTAGTTAACAGGGCGCTGACCTCGCTCCTGGCCTTCAGTTCCTTGATCAGGTAACCCCTTTCCTTCAGGCGTGCGGCCGCAGCATTGATATTGTCTGCTTCGATGGTTCCCCTGAGAACCTGTCCACCCCTGTCCATAACCCGATATGTAAAAATATTACCCACGTGCCTGTTCACCGCCCCGGTTTGAATTCTTTTAAAAATCGGTTGAATTTAAGAACAAGAACTAAACAGCATTAATGAAAGTCAGGAAACTGTCCTGGTCTAAGGCCCTGGAATGGGCTTCTTCGTAAGTAATCAAGCCTTTTTTATAGAGAGACTTCAGGGACTGGTCCATAGTCTGCATACCGTACTTGGCCCCGGCCTGCATAGCCGTCATCAACTGGTGGGTCTTGCCTTCCCGGATCATGTTGCGCACTGCCGGCGTGGCCACCAGGACTTCCACGGCAGGCACCCGCCCAGCGTGGTCAGCCCGCGGAATCAGGGTCTGGGAAATCACTCCCTGCAGGATTAGCGCCAACTGCACCCTGATCTGCTCCTGCTGGTGCGGCGGAAAAACGTCAATGATCCGGTCAATGGTCTGTACAGCGCCGGCCGTATGCAGGGTGGCCAGCACCAGGTGCCCCGTTTCCGCCGCCGTTATGGCCGTGGCAATGGTCTCCAGGTCGCGCATCTCACCGACCAGGATCACGTCAGGGTCCTGCCGGAGGGCCGCCCTCAAGCCAGCGGCAAAGGTCTTGGAATCCAAACCTATTTCACGCTGGTTGATGATGCAGTTCTGGTGCGTATGCAGGAATTCGATAGGGTCTTCCAGGGTAATGATATGCCCCGTTGTCTCTTTGTTTAACTGGTCGATCATGGCCGCCAGAGTGGTGGATTTACCGCTTCCGGTGGGCCCTGTCACAAGAATCAGGCCATTGGGCTTGCGGACAAGGGTTTTGACCACTTCGGGCAGGCCCAGCTCGTCGGTATTCAGAATGACCGGCGGGATTATCCGGGCCGCAATGGCCGGCGTCCCCCGCTGTTTGAACACATTCACCCTGAAGCGGGCATAACCGTAAATGCTGTATGAAAAATCCAGTTCACCTTTTTCCTCAAAGTGTAATTTTTGCTCCTCGTTTAAAATTTCACCGGCCAGCCGCTTCAAGTCCTGATATGTCAAAACCGGTAACGGCAGGTGGCGCAGTTCACCGTGCACCCGAACAACCGGCGCCGCATTCACCGTCAGGTGCAGGTCCGAAGCCCCCCGTTCCACAGCCATTTTTAACAATTCTTCAATGTGCAACGCTAACACCTCGTCTGAAAATTTTGGCATTTCAACGGCTTATTTCGCCCTGCGCTACTTTTCATCCACAAAGGCTGCCCGCAGTACCTCCTGCCATGTGGTCCCGCCGCTCAATACCTTGGCGCGGCCGTCCTCCATCAGGGTGCGCATGCCCTGCCCAACAGCCGCATCTTTAATAATATCGCTGGAAGCCTTTTTGTTGACCAACTCCCTGATTTTGGGTGTAACCTCCATAATTTCATGTATGGCCAGCCGCCCGTGGTAGCCCGTATTATTGCATTGCCCGCAGCCCCTGCCCCGGTACAGGACCAGCGCCTCTTCATCGGGGATTTGCAGCGCCAGGCGTTCCGGCGCAGCGGCAGGGACCTGGTAAGACTCACGGCAATTGGGGCATACTGTTCTTACCAACCGCTGGGCCACCACACCGATGACCGCCGAAGCCACCAGAAAGGGTTCGACGCCCATGTCTATCAACCTGGTCAAGGCTCCGGCAGCGTCATTGGTATGCATGGTGCTCAGCACCAGGTGCCCCGTCAGGGCAGCCCTGATGGCAATATCGGCCGTTTCCAGGTCACGGATTTCCCCAACCATGATGATATTGGGGTCCTGCCGTAAAATTGACCGCAAACCGTTGGCAAAAGTAAGCCCCGCTTTAGGGTTTATCTGCACCTGGTTTATGCCGGGCAATCGGTATTCCACCGGGTCTTCCACGGTAATGATGTTTTTGTCTACCGAATTGAGCTCGCTGAGGGCTGAGTACAAGGTAGTGGTTTTTCCGCAGCCCGTGGGTCCGGTAACCAGGATCATCCCGTAACTCTGCCTGATCAGCTTCCGGAACCGGTCCTTGGTATCGGGCAAAAAACCTAATTGGTCAATGCCAACCAGGAAATTCCCCTTGTCCAGGATACGAATAACCGCCTTCTCCCCAAAGATAGTGGGCAGCGTGGAAATCCGCAGGTCAATGGGACGGTTGTTTACAGCTATTTCAATTCTGCCGTCCTGGGGAATGCGCCGTTCGGCTATGTCCAGTTGCGCCATAATTTTCAACCTGGAAATAATGGATGCCTGGACGTGTTTCGGAGGAGACATGACCTCCTGGAGCACGCCGTCTATTCTGTAGCGTACCCTAAGCCCTTTTTCCTGCGGCTCAATATGTATGTCGCTGGCCCTGGCCTTGATGGCCTGGCTGATTATGGAGTTGACTACCCGGACAATGGGGGCGTCGTCAACAAGGCCTTCATCGACTTCATCTATATCATAAATTTCCCGGTACTCCTGGGTAGCGCCAACCTCCACGTTCTCAAAAGCTTCATCAATGTTTTCCAGCCCATAGTACTGGTTGATGACCTTCATAATGTCATCTTCCAGGGCCAGGCATGGAACGATTTCACATCCCGTAGCCAGTTTCAGGTCGTCAATAGCAAAGATATTTATAGGGTCAGCCATGGCTACCGTCAGTCTGCGGCCCTCTTTTTTCACAGCCACCGCCTGATAGCGCCTGGCCAGTTGTTCGGGAACAGACCTTACAGTTTCTGGGTCCAGGGCCGTATGGAAAAGGTCAACTTTAGGAATACCCAACTGTTCCTGAAGCACATCCAGCAAATCAGTCTCGGAAATATAGTTTCTTTCTATCAGTATCTTGCCTAACCTTTCCCCGCTCAGTTTCTGTTTTTCCAGGGCCAAAAGCAGTTGCTGCCGGGTGATTAACCCTGATTTCACAAGCAAATCGCCAAGAAGCAATTTTTCGCCATTATACACGGTTAAATCACCCTCCTGCTGCATATTGATACAAGACAATACATTATTCTACTTTTTTCCATTATTTCCTTCCATAAAATTAAAAAATATAAATAAAATTGGTCTTCAATTCCATCCACGGACTCCTAACACCCAAAATTAGCCAAACAAAAAAGGAAGCCTGCTCGATTACGCTTCCTTTTCCTGCATCTTTTTCATGGCTATTTTGTCCCGGATAAAATCCAGGATTCCTTTTCTTTGTTCTTCCTGCAGCTTCTCCTCTATCTCCGATTTTTCAAGCTGCAGGAGTTCCAGTTGTTGCGAAAGTTTTTGGCTCGTTTCCCGGTAAGTCTGCAGTTCCTGCATAATGGCTGACAGCATGAAAAACACCGTTGTTTTAAAGTTCCCGTCAATGCCCATGGCGCTGTCCAAAGCCATATCCATCTCAAGGCGTCTTTTGGCTCCTTTAATAGTATACTGTTCAACCTGCAGCAGGTCTCTGATTTTCGTGAGCATTTCCACGTTAGCGGGCGTGAACCTTTTGTGCTGCCCTTTGTTGGATTTCACCTTAACAAACTCGGCAAATTCTTTTTCCCAAAACCTTACGGTACTTGGCTCTACCCCAAGAATGGTGGCTACCTGCTTAAGGGTTAAGCTCTTTTCCATCAAACTTCTCCCCCTTTGATTCCCATGTTTATGAATCTATTCATCTTCAGCCACCATTAATCCTGCCGTAAAGGTCGAGAATTTTCAGTCATTTCCCAACAAGAAGCGACAACTTCAGCAGCGCTGCAGGGCTTCTTCCAGGGCTGTTCTCATTATATCCACCGGAGCCTGTTGCCGGGTCCACAGTTCATAAGCCAGCGCCCCCTGGTACAGGAGCATACCGCTTCCTGATACCGTCTTCAGCCCTCTGGCCTTGGCCGTTTTTAAAAACAGCGTCTCCGCCGGGTTATATATCAAATCACAGACAACGCTGTCTGCCGGGATAGTATCCAGTTTAAAAGGAGGCATTTCCATTACGTTGGGATGCATACCGACAGGAGTACAGTTTATGATGATGTTTCCCTTTTCTGCTATCAGGTCCTGCGCATTTTCAAATAAAGCAACCGTAGACTTGGCGCAAGAGTGTCCCGCGACAATCTCCGCAATTCCCTCGGCCTTTCTCCAGCCCGAATTTCTCACTACTATACCAACCCGCCTCGCTCCTGCCAATGCCAACTGGACAGCTACTGCCCTAGCTGCTCCGCCTGCCCCGAGAAGCAACACATTGGCCCCCTGCACTGCCACCTTTTTTTCCTCCAGCGACCGCAAAAATCCGGCAGCGTCAGTATTGTATCCTTTCAGTTCGTCCCCCGAACGGACAATAGTATTTACAGCGCCGATGAGGCGGGCTTCCTCCGATAAACTATCCAGATATTGGACCACTCGCTCTTTGTGGGGAATGGTCACATTAACTCCGCGGAGTTTTAAAGCTCTTATAGCCGATACAGCCTCAGCCAGTCTTTCAGGTGGAACCTCGAAAGGTACATAAACATAATCCAGCCCACCAGCCTGAAAAGCCGCATTGTGCATGACAGGGGAAAAAGAATGTTCCACGGGAAAGCCAAATATGCCTATGACTCCTGTTTTTCCCGTAATTCTTTGAATTTTTTTGCTCATAGCAGCGCCTCCAAAAAAATATAGTGACCATTGGGTCACTACAGGTATTTGACAAGGCAAGTATCTTTTCCTGCTTGGTCTTTTCTGCCTCTATGTATGATTTTACTGCAACCTTATCCTTCAAAGTACATTTTTACTTCCAACCCGTTTTCCTGCTGAATGAATCCCAGGTCATACAGGTGGTAATCGGCCAGCGAAGGGTCTTCAGTTTTTACTTCCTGTACCGTATCCCGCAACTGCCGGAGAAACAGACCGCCGTCCTGGCCAACCTTGTGCATTTCCGGAAAAAACCGGGAAACAATTTTTGTCGCCAAAATGTCACAGCTCCTTTTTTTCTTTTAGTTTGTGACATAAATGGCTGTATTATACATAGAAACTAATACCTCGGTCTGGATATGACACCCTTTTTGATAAAATGTTTTAAAATAGGTTTTTCCACCCGGCGGGCCAGTCTGGTACCCAGGAACTCCCGCCTGCTTATAGGCAGAACAAGAATTGTGAACAGGCCCATGCGATTGCCGCCTAAAACATCGGTGAAAAGCTGGTCGCCAATTACCGCCGTTTCGTCAGGCCTAGTTCTCAGGATATGTAAGGCCTTCCGGAAAGCCTTTTTTCGTGGTTTGCCAGCTTTAATGATAGCCGGAATACCCATGGAGGCAAACATTTTTTCAACTCTGCTGTCCCGGGCATTGGAAACGATGCATACCGCAAACCCGCAATCAGTAAAACGTTTGATGGTCTCCTCCAGCAGCAGGCTATATTTTCGTTCCCGCCAGGGCAGCAAGGTATTATCCAGATCAAAAATCAAGGCTTTAATCCCGTACAATTTTAATTTGTCCAAATCTATTTTGTTCACCGAAGGAACATACAGGTTAGGTTGCAGATATTTTAACAACTATAATCCATCTCCCGGTTCTCTCTTACAACGAGAATTATACCATATCACAGGGCCTTATCCAAATATTTTTTGGGAAGGAACCAGGAAAGGTTGGGAAAATCCCAACCTCATCAACGGATAATTTGAATGGTTTGCGGACTGGCCGCCGGGTCTTTCAGGTACTCCACCATCTTATCCAGGTAAACAGCCCGGGATCCTTTAAACAAGCAAACTGCCCTATGTGGCATATGTTTTTTAAGGTAAAAACTACCCTCGTAACGTTGATCAAAACTCTTTATCTTTTCTTCAGGCATACCATGTTTACGTGCTCCCACAGCTATCTGGCGGGCAAGTTTGCCAATAGTAATCAAATAATCTATTCCCAGCTCCTGCACACGACGCCCTACTCTCTGGTGAGCCTCATTTGTAAAAACTCCCTGTTCTAGCATGTTACCCAGTACAGCAATTGAAGTTCTATCTTTGGCCAGTTCTTTTAGAACCTCCAGTCCCGCAATTACCGAATCAGGATTGGCATTGTAAGTATCATTGATCAACAGACTGTCGTTGATTCCTTTGACCAACTGCAGTCTCAGTTTGGGGCGGCGGAAACCGGCCAAACCCTGTTTAATATATTTGACTTCAATATTTAATAAAGTGGAAGCTGCTATGGCAGCCAGTGCATTATAAACGTTGTGCTTGCCGGAAATCGGGACCCTGATTTGCTCCTCTTTTCCATAAATAACAGTCTTAAAGGAAACAAAATCCAGGCCGGTAGCGATATCTTCGGCAACATAATCAGCTTTGTTTTTGATACCGAAATGGAGCGTTTTGCCTTGAAAAGAACTAAGGTCTAATTTGCCGCTGTTTTCATCATCAGCATTAATGAGCAGGTATCCATTTTTCGGAATTCCTTCTATGATTGACCCTTTTTCTTCGATAACGGCCTCCTTGCTACCCAGCATCCCTACATGGGCCTGACCTATGTTGGTTATAATGCCGATCATCGGTTTTATGACCCTGGACTGCTTGGCGACATGGCCCCGCCGGTTCATGCCGATTTCAAATACGGCGGCTTTATGCTCGGCCGTCAGCCTCATGATGTGCCCCGGCACAAAACTTGGTAGATTCAGGTTCTGCTCAGTTTTTAAAATCTTGCCCCATTTTTTTTTAAATATTGAAGCGATCATTTCTTTGGTGGTAGTCTTTCCGGAGGTACCTGTAACGCCAACTACCGGTATATTGAACTGGTCCCTATGGTAACTGACACAGTCCCAAAAAGCGTCCCAAACTTTCGGCACAGCTATTACAGAAATTTTATGATTATTGAAGGGCAGTTTTTTCTTGTGTTTCGATATGACAAGGGCAACAGCTCCCTTATCGAGGGCTACCAGTATATTTTCGTCGCTCCCCGGGCCTCCCTTGACATCAAAATAAACCTGTCCCGGTTTAACTGCCTTGCACCTACTCATAATCCCTGTTATTTTTTGTTGCGGATCTCCCTGTCTCAAAACCCCATTGGTAACTTTACAAAGAGTTTGTACGTTATCAAGCATCTGCAGACGTTCCCTTCCCCAACCGGTGATTTGGCTTGCCCATCTTTTTACGTGGTTTCACCGATAGGCTCGTCAGAAAAAGGACTGTCTCCCTGGGAAAGTCCCGTGTTGTACCCGACCTCGTTTGGAATCAGTACATTGCTCGATAAAATCAGCAGTATAAGAATCAAGAACAGGGTAAAAGCATAATCCACCGGCGAAGCTACTCCTTGCGCGGCCGATGAATTTGTGTTGACGGCCTCGTTTAACATTTGCACCGTTTCCTGTGTAGTTTGACTCGACAGGATCTTTAACAGGTTTAAAGTAATATCGGTCAGGTTTTGTCCTTTTGGGCCAAGAAAAGGCTTTAGTCCCTGCAAAAACGGGACTAAATTGGGGTTTAGCGGACTTGAACTCATCTCTCATCCTCCCTAACATTCTTTTGCTTTTTAGGCAGCGCCTTATCTCACTTTATATCATTGTATGAATAAATGAAATATTGGTTACTGCATAATTTCCTAAATATTAAAATATAAGGGGGAGGTTAAATGATTACAGAAACATTTAACCTCCCCAGGTCTACAGGATTACTTTGGTTCCAGCCTACGGCTTATTTGGGGCTTTACTTTTTTTTGAGGCTTAGCTTTATAGCAGATTATAGCAGTCCACGTCTCCTATCGCTTTTTACATCGGGGGAATCTGTTTTAGCCGGAAGAGGTTTTTCACCGACATCCTTTGAATCCGCTTCTTTATCATCTCCCGTGTCGGCCTTTGCTTTCATAGAATTCATCAGATTCATTAAAGTCAAAAGCATCTGGGGATTAGGCTTTTTATTTCCACCCATCATGTTGAACAGACTGGATAAATCAGGGCCCCCCGAACCGGCTCCCGCGCTGTTCATAAGGCTCGTGATGGCGTTTTTCAGGTTTTTTTCGTCGCCGATACCCGACGTAGATTCGGCATCATTCAAAGCAGGCAGCGCCAGGCCGGTATTTTGTTCTGCTGCATGAATAAAGCTCATGATACTCATGAGGTTAACCAACCCCAGGTAACCCACCAGCAAGTTTGGATGTAGCCTGTTGTCTGTCTGGCGGTCCAACAAAGCCAACAGTTTATCCAAATGGGAAACGGTCAATTCCATATACCTCCTCTAAAACATTCCCGGTATTTTGGGCATGGCAAACCCGCCGGTGATTTTTTTCATTTCTTTTTCTGCCATCTGCTTGGCCTTGTCAAGTGCCATATTCACTCCTTCCACGATAAGGGACTTAATGACCTTGGCATTGGCCGGATGTATAAAGTTGGGGTCGATGAATATATCCTTTATATATTGACCCCCGGTAGCAATAACCCGCACTGTCCCTCCATCTACAGAAACTTCCACTGTTTTGGTTTTCATTTCCTCCTGGAGTCTGGTTATCTCAGCCTGTAACTTTTGCGCCTGTGCCAATAAGTTACTCAGTTGGTCTTCCAATTGTAACCCCCCCACATTTGATTTCGTCCCAATTACTACAATATATTCACCAAACTCCAATATGTTTCGTGATAAAAAAACATTTCTGCAAAGAGCAGAAATGTTTTTCGGATTAAAGTATTTCTATTTTAAGAGGCAGGCTCTGCAGTACCTGCATTAATTCATGCTCCTGGCTTTTAGTGCTGAGCATGCCCAGGGTACCCCGGGCCGGGTCTACCTGAACCACAAAAGCCAGACGTTCATGGGCTTCCAGAATTTTTGTAAAAAAATTTATTTTTTCTGTATCCACCCTGACTTCATAATAGACTTCTCCTTTACCGAGCATATCCGGTTGAATCCTGTTACAGAACTTACCCTTATACCTACGTCCCATGCCCCAACTCCCCCCTGCCTAATTGAACTGAAGCAGCCGTTTGCCGTATTACATAAGGAAACGTAACTCCCCCAAAGGGAAGAACAATAATTCTACCGTATTCAAACTCGGCAACGGCATTATCTATCGCATCTTGCAGGGACACACAGGGCCGCATCCCAGCGGCTTCCACTTCTTTGCTATCCATAAGGGAAACCAGGTACACCTCTCCCTTCATCAGCAACTGCGCCAAAGCCACGGCTTTATGGCCTCCCAAACGGAATTCTTTTTCTCCCCTGCCCACAATGTCCCGAATCCCCTTTCCGGTAAGCATCCATTCGCGGAAACAGGGGTCGCCAAACCCTTCCGGACAGGCTGCAACAAGGATCACCTGTCCGCCGGGCCGCAATACATCCATCGCATTTTGCAAAGCCTTTACCGCCTGGTAGAGAGCAGAATCTTTAGGAACGCCTCCGGCTGATACAATTACCAGGTCGACCGGTTCTTCAACTGGAATCCTGTATTTTTTTTCTGCCAGCGGGATGCCTTTTTGGTGAGCTTCTATTACATCACCGGCCACCGCTGCTTCCACATTGCCTCGATGGTCCGTCACCACATTAAGGATGCAGTCTATTCCGGCTATACGCGCATATTCAGATAAATCCGCCTGGACTATATTACCTTCCAGGCTACCCGGAGCGTTAGATCCCAGACGGCTCAGTCTGTGGTTATGTTCTAATGCCCGTGGACTGGAAATGCCCACACAACCCTTTGGGCCCCCTGAGAACCCTGCCAGCCGGTGCATTTCGATATTTCCAGTAAGAATTTTTAAATCTGCTTCGGCCACAAACCTGCTTATCTCCACCGGAGTTCCCCGGGAAGTTACGCCCACCCTTACGTAAGGGCCTTCCCTGCTATGTTTGCACCGGTAGGATTTGTATATATCAGCGCCTACTATTGCCGTTTTTTCTTCTTCTGTTACCGGGCGGTGGTTACCCACCCCCACCACAATAGTAATGCCATCATTGTTAATACCGGCTGCTTTCAGTTCTTCCAGCACGGGTGGTAGCAGCACCGAAGTTGGAACAAGCCTGGTACCGTCACTCACTACAATGGCCGCTGTAGTTTTTCCCCGGCCCATTTCAATAAGGCGCTTTGTTCCGACAGGGTTATGAAGAGCCCGGGTTACCAGAGAAACCTGTTCAGTAATGGGCAGGTTTAAAGCAGTTCCCGGTTGGACAATAGTGGTTATATATTTATCGGGTATATTGCCGGTCACTTCTCCGGCCCCAAACCTGAGGGATATTTTCACCTTCGCTTCACTCCGGCTCTTATGTTTTAATCCCTATTAGTTTGGCCCTGCCCCTCCTTTTCTATTACGGGATTATATCTGTTCTCAGCAGTGCTTCACAATTCGGTTGCGACCGGTATTTTTAGCTATATAGAGAGCTTCATCAGCCAACGATATTATCCTTTCGGGATCCGTGGCATCCTTCGGACAACTGGCTAATCCAATACTAACCGTTATTTTCACAGATATCTTTTCAAACAGAGGCTCCCGATTGTATATAAAAGTAGCATTTTCCAAAGCGCTACGGATTCGTTCCATCAGGCGTTCCGCCGAATCAGCATCAATTTCCGTTAACAAAACCACAAACTCTTCTCCGCCAAATCTGGCAACCAGGTCGCTTTTCCGCAAATTGTTCTGCAAAAACTCTACCAGCTTGGTAAGCACAAAATCGCCTACCTGGTGGCCGTATGTATCATTGACCTGTTTGAAGTGGTCTATATCAATCATGGCCACGGTTAAAGGCCGCCCGTACCTCTTCACACGGTGTACTTCCTCTGTCAAACGTTCATTGAAATAACGGCGGTTATAGCTGCCTGTCAGCTCGTCCCGCATGGACAGTTCGTGAAAAACCCGCATCCGCTGCAGAATTACTTCAATACGGGCCAGCAACTCTTCCATGGCAAAAGGCTTGGTAATATAATCATCCCCGCCGGCCTGCAGCCCCACCACCTTGTCATCCAGGCCATCCTTAGCGCTGACAAAAATAATAGGTATGAGGCGCAGCCTCGTCTCTTCCCTGATCCACCGGCATAACTCATAACCGTCCGTGTCCGGTAGGATAATGTCCAGGATTATCAAGTCTGGCGTTTCCTCGGTCAAAAAGTTCCTGGCCTGTTCGGCGTTCAGACAAAGGGAAACCTTATACCCAACCGTTTCCAAAAATGACTTTAGCTGGTTGGCGGTTAACGGGTTATCTTCAACGATCAAAATGTGGTTCTTGGTTTCCTGCACAGTACGCTTCGCTCCTCCAGAGGTTACTGCAGTTTTTATTCTCTAAAAGTTGCCGATTTTCCTTCTATATGTCAGAAATCCGCTAAATTATCGGGCGCGCTCCGGGCTGTTGCCAAAGGTTAAAATTTTAAGATTCAGGGAGGTTAAATGATTCCTCCGCTCTGGGCGAAATCTCCATCGGATAACCGCTCCCGCTTACGCGGCTCGCGGACCGATGGACGATTTAAGCCCCGCTCCGGAAAACATTTAACCTCCCCTTTTCTTGCATTGTCTACAATTAAATAGCCCTGCTTACAGGGCTTTTCATCAAAAGTTGATAACCTTATCGGCCTTATTCATCTTGTCCCAAACCGTATACATATTGGTAACCTGTCCAACACACAGTTTCTCTTTCAATTTCAAGAAATCAAGACAAGTACCGCAAGATAAAATTTCAGTCCCTCTTTTTTCCAGCGCCAGCAGGTGCTCTATAACGGGCGACCCTTCACAAGTCAGCTTAACGCCGGCATTAAGGAAGATAATGGTTTGGGGAATGTCTTCGCTTTCAACCAGGGTATAGAAGAACGCCTTGGTTAACACTCCGCCAAGCTCATCATTTCCCCTGCCCAAAACATCAGAGGTAAAAACAACAACTTCGTTCTTGGTAGTCACAACTGAGCAATCCAGCGCTTCACCTTTCTTGGTGATTTGAATGTGCCAGTCCTCCCCTTTTTGTTCTACCTCTACTTCACAACCCATATTTTTAGCCAGCGTCAATACGTTTTGCAAAGCAGCTTCATTATTGACTATTGTAATTACCGTGCCCGATTCAATCTCATCCAAAGCCTTTTTAGTATTAATCACAGGCTGAGGGCAGTTTAAATTACGGGCATCAACTTCCGCAAACATGCTTTTCACCCCCTGGAAATACAGCAATAAAGTACGATATTATCTTAATTATTATTCTGTGATAATAAACCAAACCCTTGTTTTCCCCAATAAAACTTATTTATAGTTGTCCGGCTTATTTATAAAGAATTCTTTTATCTTCAACCCGCCTGGTAACCTTCTCTTTATCCAGGCGGTTTAAGAAAGGCAAGATATATTTCCTGGAGGAGTTCAACAAGTCCCTTGCCTCGGCCAGGGTAATTTCACCCTTTTCCTTTAAATAATCGATTATTTTCTGCTTGCCCTTTTCAAAAACATCCCTGTGCAAAATCACGTTGTCTTCCAGTTTAACCAGTATATTTTGGTTAACAAAGTAGTTTAACACTTCTTCCGGGTCCATATCCTTACCCGTAAATACCATATCTTTCCAGGCCGGCGGCTGGAATTCCCCTTGCAAAAATTGTTCCGCGACGGCGGCCAACTCCTTGGCCTGTTCCGGGTCCACGCGGGGAACATAACCAAATAGGGCCAAGCTATCGCCTGTCAGGGTAAATTTCTGTTCCTCTTCGAAAACCTGCAGAATGGCATTATACAGCTTATTGTTTATTCCCGGAAAGAACCTGGAGCGGATTTCTTCCTTTGGCATACCCGGACGCAGAGGAAATTTCCTGTGGTATTCTTCCAAAACCCCGGTAATGTCCCGGGCCCACTGCTGAAACTTATCATCGGAAATATAAAACTGCTTGCCTTCAACACTGATTACCCTGATTTTCCCTGCTTTTTTTAAACTTTCCAGAGCCGGCGCCAACTCTGTTTCCGGAATTCCGGCTGCCTTGGCCAAAGCCTCGTGGGCAAGGAGTTCCGCACCTGCCGTGCCCAAAGCCTGAATAACCAGTTCTTCCGGAGTACCTTTTTCTTTGGTAGCCAATGCCTCAATAACATCAGGCCGGAAACGCTTGTGCTTCGCCGGGTTGGCATCAATTACCGTCCCACCGCCAATGGTGTGCATAGGGGAATAGGACCTGATCACGAACCGGTCCCCTTTTGCGGCTACAATAGGTTCCTCACATTCTACCTGGGCATAAGCCACTTCCCCGGGATTCAACTCATCCCGATCCAGTAGAATTATCCGGGCAAGAATTTCCGAGGTTCCTATGTGCACGCGCACCCGGGCCCTGTGGGAAAGTTGCCGGGCGTTTTCCAGCAACTGTAGTTTTACATCAATTCTATGGCTTGGTTTCAACCTGCCCGGCCAAGTCAGGACATCACCCCGCCGTACTTCTTCCACCTCAACATTGGCCAGATTCAGAGCCACTCTTTGACCGGCATAGGCTTCGTTCACTTTTTCGCCATGCACCTGAATATTGCGCACCCTGGTCCCCAACCCTTTGGGTAAAATTTCCAGGGGATCGCCAACTTTAACCTTTCCCTCTATTAGTGTGCCCGTAACAACGGTGCCGAAACCGGCTATGGTAAAAACCCGGTCGATGGCCAGCCTGGGCCACCCCATCGATGGCCGCACCTTCATTTTTGCCGCCATTTGGTCTATATAATCCAGGAGTTCCCGAATTCCTTCACCGGTAGTGGAAGAAACCCTGAACACGGGAGCCCCGTCAAAAACGGTACCCTTGACGGCTTCCTTGATTTCTTCTTCTACCAGGTCAAGCCAGTCGGCATCTACCAGGTCAATCTTGCTTATGACAATGATACCCTGCGGTACCTGCAGGAGTTTGATAATATCCAAATGCTCAGTGGTTTGGGGCATCACTCCTTCGTCGGCGGCAATCACCAACAGGACCAGGTCCATCCCGCCTACCCCGGCCAGCATGTTTTTAATAAATCTTTCATGACCGGGAACATCCACAATACCGGCCTGAATGCCGCTGGGCAGTCGGATGGGCGCAAAACCCAGTTCTATCGAAATACCCCGTTCTTTTTCCTCTTTCAGCCGGTCCGTGTCTTTTCCGGTCATGGCTTTGACCAACATGGTCTTGCCATGATCCACGTGACCGGCGGTTCCGATTATGAAATGCTTGCCCATTTTTCCAGACATCCCCTTACTCGGGTCCATTACCCTTTTCCGTTATATTTTTGTATATGTCTTTAAGACGTTTTTCTTTAGGGTCTTCATCTATAAAGGGAATGGTTACTTCATCATCTGCTGATGTTTCGTTAACGTTGTTGGCCGTTGTATCTTCCTGCTCCCCGCCCTTTTGAACGGTAGAAGAATCTGATATGTCGCCGGAAACGCCAGGTGTTTCCCAGGTCTTTTCTGCCTCCTCCACTTCTTCTGCTTCCTTTACTCCTTCGACTTTCCCTGTTTCTTCCTCTTTGCGCTTTTTAGCTTTCATAAACCTGGATATCCATATGCTTATTTCATAAAGAACATACATTGGGCCTGCCATAGCGAACTGAGAAACCATATCGGTGGTCGGAGTAACCACAGCAGAGATTATAAAGATTATGAGCAGGGCAAACCGGCGGTTTTTCGCCAAAAACTGGGGCGTAACCAAACCCAACCTGGTGAGAAACAAAATCACCAGGGGCATTTCAAAAATCAGTCCAAAGGGAAGCAAGAACCAAAAAGCAAAGGACAGGTATTTGCTGAGAGACAGCATAGGTTCCAGTCCGTCACCGCCAAATCCCAACAGAAATTCTATCCCGAAGTTGAACACTGTCAGGTAACCGAAAACAACGCCCGTCACAAACAGCAAAATGGAGATCGGCATGATGATAATAACCGCGCGTTTTTCGTTTCTGGTCAGGGCAGGTAAAATGAAACTCCAAACCTGCCACATGATTACAGGCGATGCTAAAATAATTCCACCGATAACAGCAATCTTGATATTGGCGATAAATGCTTCCGTTGGGCCAATATAAACCAGTTTGTAATGCAGTCTGTCCACAGGACGGGTTAACAAATGCAATAGCTCTTTCCGGTAGAACCAGCAAACCACTGAAGTAGGAATAATAGAAAGAAAACTGATGATCAGAACCCGCCTTAATTCTTCCAGATGTTTGAGGATAGGCATCCTCTTTTCGTCCATGCAATACTCCTCCTAATAAGGGTTTAATGACCCGTGCTTTCACTATCCTCTTCTTTTTTCTTAGTCTTTTCATCTTCATCAAATTTTGCATTAGCCGCCTTTTTAAACCCGCCAAGGGCTTCTCCCAAAGCCTTACCTATTTTGGGCAGCTTACCGGGGCCAAAAATAATTAAGACTATTACCAGAACCAATATCAACTCGGGAATACCCACACTAATTAAACCAAAAGCGGTCATTACTTTTTCTCCTCCCATATTTTAATGAACCATTTCAATAATACTTTAATATATTATACCCCGTATCCCGCTGAGCCGGAGTAAAACCGGCGTCTTTGATGGCATGGATAATTTCATCCATAGGTACGTGGTAACTTACTCCGGCCGCTCTGACTACATTTTCCTCCAGCATTGTCCCGCCAAAATCATTGGCGCCAAAGCTTAAAGATACCTGGGCCATTTTGGCGCCCTGGGTAACCCAGGAAGCCTGCAAATTTGGTATGTTATCCAGTACCAGACGGGAAATTGCCAGGGTCTTTAGGTATTCCACACCCGTAGTAGGTTCCCCACCCAATGCGGTATTGGCCGGTTGAAAACTCCAGGGAATAAAGGCTCGGAAACCCCCCGTTTCGTCCTGAGCTTCCCGCAGCCGTATTAAATGATTGGCCCGCTCCTCATATGTTTCCACGCTGCCGAACATCATGGTGGCAGTAGTTTTCATGCCCATTTTATGAGCCGTCTTCATTACGTCAATCCATTGTTCCCAGGAAATCTTGTGCGGACTGATATACTGTCTGACCCGGTTATCGAGGATTTCAGCTCCTCCTCCGGGAATAGAATCAAGCCCGGCTGCCCGCAATTTTTCCAGCACCTCCTGCACGCTCAGTCCCGATATCCTGGAAATATGGATTATTTCCGGTGGGGAAAAGGAATGCAGGTGAATATGGGGAAACCGCTCCTTTATTTTCTTTAACATATCAGTGTAAAAATCCAAGGGAAGGCCCGGATGCAGTCCACCCTGCATAAGGATTTGTGTCCCGCCGCAATCAACGGTTTCCTGGATTTTATCATAAATTTCTTCTATAGATAACACGTAAGCATCGGGGTCGTTTTCGTTTCTGTAAAAAGCACAAAAGCGGCATCGGGTCCGGCATACATTGGTATAATTGATATTGCGGTCAATAACAAATGTTACAATATTCTCCGGGTGCAGTTTCTTTCTGATTAAATCCGCAGCCCTACCTATGAGAAGCAGTTCGTTCGAATTAAACAAGTCCACTATGTCATCTTTTTCCAACCTGCCCCCGGCTAACGCCTTTTCCAGGATAGGCATAACAGAATTACCCAATGTTTTCACCCCAAATTCTTAATTTCACCCGTTCGGGAATGAGCCCGCTTTTATATGCATAATCATAATAGGTCAGCAAAGCGGTTTGTTCCTCTTCACCGAAATCATAGCGGATAGTTTCATAGTAATGGTCAAAAAGTTCTTTGGGCAGGTTATAATGTTCAGCGGCTTTGCCCGCCAGCAAATCAAGGCTATTTAGGCCTATTTCTTTTGCTTTCCGGAAAATACCCGCAATTTCTGCCGTTTCACCCGGGTTGTCATCTACGAATCCCTGCCTGATTACCCAAAGAGCATAAACCATCTTCATCCCGGTAAATTTCTTCCACACTTCGCCCAGGTCAGTTACAATGAGAGGCTGCCCCGCCAGCTCTTTATACTTTTCCCTGGCCAAAATAGCATCATCACCGATGAGCAATGCCGCTGCGGTATTTTTTAACATGGCCGGCAGGTCGGGTTTACGGTCCACGTAGTTTACCTTTACATGGTAGTAATGGTCAAAAAGAATCTTCAACAAAACTACCGATGTGGCAGAAGATGTGGTCAAGGCGACAGTATGCCCTTCTAGTTCCGTTACGGGGATTTTGCTGAAAAGAAATATACTTTCCACATTACCGTCTGCGCTAATGGAAATATCGGGCAGTATGACTACCTTGTCGGGATTTCTTGCATATTCTATAGAGGAAATAGGAGTAATATCCAGTTGGCCCTCCAGAAACATGCGGTTTAACTTCGTAGGAGGACCCTTCACCAATTTAGCCTCCAATTTGACAGTTCCCTCTTCCAGCGCATAATATATCGGTAAGCAGTTCAGGTACTCTATATACCCTATCCGAATTTTTTTCACTAGAAGCCCTCCTCCAGGATAGTGTACAGTGTATCCCTTTCCGCCGGAATTCTGCCTGCAGCTTTAATCATGTTGACCAATTCAGCTTTAGTCATTGACTGTCCGGTATCCGCGCCGGCCGAATGGGTAATCTTTTCTTCTACAACGGTCCCATCGATATCATCTACCCCAAATGCCAGGGAAACCTGGGCCAGTTTCGGGCCAATCATAATCCAATAAGCTTTGATATGGTCAAAATTATCAAGCATTAACCTGGCTACAGCCAATACTTTAATATCATCATAACCCGTGGTCCGGCTTAGATTTAATTCTTCCAAACCGGTGTTTTTAGGATGAAAAGCGAGTCCTATAAAAGCGAGGAATCCGCCGGTTTTATCCTGCAACTCTCTTAATTTGATCAGGTGATCAATTCTCTCTTCAGCCGTTTCTATGTGTCCGTACAACATGGTGGCATTGGTGCGCATCCCTATCCGGTGCGCGGTCTCATGCACTTCCAGCCAGCGCTCACCGCTGATTTTTTTCTCACAAATATGCTTGCGTACCCTTGGGCTGAATATCTCTGCTCCACCGCCCGGCAGGGAATCCAACCCTGCTTTCTGCAAGCGGCGTAAGACATCCTCAACGGAAAGGTTTTCCGTGCGGGCGAAATAATCGATTTCAACAGCAGTAAAAGCCTTGATTACCGTATTCGGAAGTATCTTTTTCACCCTGCGCAGCATTTCCTCAAAATATTCAAGCCTTAACTTGGGGTTGAGCCCCCCCACTATATGGAATTCCGAAATGCGCTGCCCCTGGCATTCCCGGGCTTTTTCTTCAATTTCCTCAATAGTCAAGGTATATGCATCGGGATCATCCGGTTTTTTGCCAAAAGCGCATAACTTACAGAGGTTTTCACATATATTGGTATGGTTCACATGCCTGTTTACAATAAAATAGGCATAGTCCCCGTTTTTTCTCTTTCTGACCAGGTCAGCCATATAACCGATAGTTAACAGATCATTGGACTTCATCAGCCGGATACCGTCTTCCCTGCTCAGGCGTTCACCTTTCTCAACTTTCTCCGCAATACCGGCTAATTCACTGTTTGCAAATAAACTATTCAATTTCTTCCCCCCAGACTTGAGCATTTGCAATATTTGAATTAATGAAAGTAATTGATCAGAGTAAAAAGAAACAGTATTACGCTCAGGATACCGTTCATATTAAAAAATGCCACATTCAGCCTGGATAAATCCGTTGGCGAAACGATGGAATGCTCATATACCAAAATTATTGTTGAAACAGCTATGCCTAGCCAGTAGAAAATCTCCAAATGTAAACTGATTCCTACCCAAACTAAAAAAACCATGGTCAGAATATGCAACCCGTTGGAAATCCATAATGCCGCCCGGATGCCAAAACGTACAGGTATAGAGTAAAGGTTTTCCCGGCGGTCAAATTCCACGTCCTGACAGGCATAAATAACGTCAAAACCGGCTATCCAGGTTGCCACTGCCAACCCCAGCAGGATGGCCGGAAATTCTATGCGACCGGTTATGCCAACCCAGGAACCAACAGGGGCCAATCCAATGGAGATGCCCAGTACAATGTGGCATAACCATGTAAAACGCTTGGTAAAAGAATAAAAGGAAAGAAAAAAAACTGCAATCGGCATCAGTTTAACCGTCAGGGGGACAGTCAGATGCAAAGGATTCAACTGCCATGCCGATACTAATAATAAAGCAAAAGAAAGGATAATATATAACCATACCTCTTTGACGGTAATCAACCCCTGAGGAAGATGCCGCTGTGCTGTACGCGGGTTTTTCGCATCTATATGTCGGTCGATGAGGCGGTTTAATGACATGGCAGCCGTTCTGGCGCCAACCATAGCCATGGTAATCCAAAAAAGGTCGCTGGCCGCGGGAATACCTTTATGAGCAAAAAAAGCTCCCAAATAAGCGAAGGGTAAAGCGAAAACAGTATGTTCAAACTTGATCATTTCACCAAAAGTTCTTACTTTTTTTACTAACATAGCTCTCCCACTTTCTAGCGTATAATTACTGTAACTTCACCGTTCTTCCCGGGAAACTGCAACATCATCGTGTGTGCCATGATTGATCGCAGGTTTAACACCTACGTGAACTGCCACCACTCCGCCGGTAAGCTCAAAATACTCGGCGCCGCTCAAGCCTATTTCCTCAAATATATCCCTTACCTCTTTTTGGTGCGGAAAAACAGTCCACGATTTATGCAAATAATTATAGGGCCCGTCCACTCCAACACCTAATTTACCCAAAAATGGAACCCAGTGACGGAAATAAAAATTATATATTTGCCTGAAACCAGGTACGGTGGGTTTGGCAAATTCCAATGAAACAACCCTGCCCCCCGGTTTCACCACCCGCATCATTTCCCTGATGGCTTGGCGCATATCGGGAACATTGCGCAAACCAAAACCGATGGTCGCACAATCAAAGTAATTGTCGGGAAAAGGTAAATCCATAGCATTTCCCTGGATAAATTCGATATTTTTGATATAAGGGGTATTTGTTATGTTTTTCCCGGCTATTTGCAGCATATCACCGCAAAAGTCCAAACCCACTACTTTCCCTACCGGTCCGGCTGCCTTGGCCAGTTCAAGGGTAAGCATGCCCGTACCGCAACAAACATCAAGAGCCCGGCCGCCCGGCTTCAGGCCCGTCTTCCCCACCGTAAACTTACGCCAATATTTATCCCGGTTAATGCTTAATACAGTGTTCAGAAAGTCATATTTTCCGGCAATCTTAGAAAAAATATCATGTACATATTCCTCTTTGTTTTTATAATATGGAGGCACTATAGGGTCATTGATATCCTTTTTGTCCCCCGCCTGTTCCAAAGTCGGCCCGTACTTCTTTAATTTTACCTTTGTTTCGCCTTTAATAAGCGACTGAACAAGCTCCAACAAAGTATCCCTGGCTTTGGAAGCGGAAAATGAATGCCGTAAAATGTCAATGGCACGGTTGAAGTACTCCTGGGCCTCCTCCAGCGGGAAATTCCTTTCCAGCATCCCATACCCCATTCCTATATTGTACCCGAAATTACCGATATTGTCCAAGTCTTGCGCAGAAACTCCCGCCAGACTGCCTGTCAACCGGCAGCCTTCCCTGAGAAGAGACGCTGATTCTTTTTCAATGACAACCAGTTTTTCTTCTCTGGATTGGTAATTTTGGGTCCGTAAAATACCCCCAACGTTCATCTCACAGATGATATCCGCAAGGGGCTCCAGTAAGTGGATTATCTGTCCTTTACATAGTGTAGTAAAGAACCGGCCATATAAATAGTCCCCTACCAAAACCGGGTACTGGACACCATCTTTCACATCGGTTTCAGCAGGGTCCGGATCATAATCAGGTATTCTAAAATGAACATTTGCCGCAAGATAGATAAACTGGATAATGGCGGCCATCGAATAAAGCTTTTCTTCATAAAGTCCAAACATACGCCCCGTTAAAATAATAACTGCCGGATGTAAATATTTCACCGGATAATCATCGTCAATACGGGCAAAATTCCCGATGTAACCCGGTTTTATTTTAAAGGCTTTATTTATAATTGCCTCCACAGCCTGTAAATCAGAATTAATTGTGTCCAAGAACCCTGCTGCCATCAGGTAACCTCCCAATCAAATTTAACTTAATATATTCTGTACTATATAAGCAATTCCTCCCCTTGACATAAGATTTCACAAAAATTCTGTCAAATATTCGTGCAAGGTCCTAGAATAAACCGTCCTTCCACAGGTAAAACATATCTTACAGGAGGGGGTTTCCATAAAGCATTCAGTTTGGTTCACGACAACCGAGTTGGAAGATTCAGTAAAAGCCCTGGAGTTAACAGGCCTATTCCTGGAAAAAGCTAAAACCGACGTCTATTATTGGAAATGGGTATTAGTATCTCTGCATAATTCCATCCAGGGATTTATGGTTTGTGCGCTGAGAGGCAAAGACGGCCTAAATGTTTTGAAAGACCGGGTAGCGGAACGTTTAATAGAAGCAAAGCAAAATAACGCTCCTTTGCCCAAACCGGAACTTGACACTTTTTTAAACCTATACCGTAAAATCCAAACCGACAAGATGCTGATGAATCCCAAAAGCAAAAAATTTATTCCCGGAAAACACCATGATAAATCTATTCGCCGTCTGAACAGGCTGCGCAACCATTTTATACATTTTACTCCGAAATCATGGTCAATGGAGGCATCAACATTGCCTTTAATGTCTGTTTATTGTTTACAGGTAATAAGATTCCTGGCTTTTTCTTCAGGCAACATCTCCTGCAATAACCAAGAACTGCGTTCCAGAATCGGCCGCACCCTGCATGAAATTGAACTGGCGTTGCAAAAAATGCAGGTAGAAACAACTTCCTGAGGATTGCCCCTGTAACGATGAAACAATCGTTGCTCCGAAATTGAATAAGCCCTCAATCCGTACGGATGAGGGCTTATCTGCTAAGCTATATGCAATGATCTTAAAAGGGGTAAGGCGCTTACACACAGCTTATCGATGCCAAGTTCCTTCGGGCTGTAACCCATCGCAAGCCCTATAAGCTGGGTGAAATATATTACGGGAATATGAAAATTGGTTTTATATTTTCTGTTAATCTGGGCTTGCCGCATATCCAAATTCATCTGGCACATGGGGCAAGCCACAACAACAGCCTGCGCACCGGAATCCCTGGCTGTCTGCAAAATATCCCGGCCGGCCTTCCACACGGCTTCCTGATTGGTGAAGCATAAAGAAGCTCCGCAGCATTCCGTTTTATAAGGCCATTCAATTGGCTCAGCGCCGCACATTTCGGCAATTTTATCAAGCGATTGGGGGTTTTCCGGGTCATCAAAAAAACCGCAGGCACCGGGCGGTTTAACTAATGCACAGCCGTAATAATTGACTACCTTTAACCCGGTCAAGGACTTTCGTACATCAGCCGGGCCAAACCTGTCCAAAAAAACTTCGATCAAGTTTTTAATTTTAATAGTGCTGTCCTTAAATTTCCGGCCCAGCGCTTTCTCCAGGTGCTGTCTCATCACCATGTTTTCATTGAAATCCCTGCGGGCAAGAAAATGCCGGACATAACAAGCCGGGCACGGGGAGGTAAATTCTTTACACCCCGTGCTTTCAGCATTGATTATGTTTCTTGCCGGCAGGGCAAAAGCAAGAAAATGTCCCATACTGTGCGCGGATAATCCCCCGCAGCAATTCCAGTCCGGAACCTCCAGTAATTCAATACCCAACGGACCGCTAACGGTCCTCATCGACATATCTAATTCCTTGGCTGAACCCTTTAACCAGCAGCCAGGATAATAAGCCAGTTTCATACCAAATCACTCTCCGATTTTCCCGGCATAATCGAAAAGCCTTCTCACTTCATCCCTGCCTTTTATGTCGTGCGGAACAAGGGAAAGTTTTCCTTTCCCGAGCATCGGTAAACCCAAATCTATATCCTGAAAAAGCCTGCCCGTTCCAAAGTTGAGACCAAGAGCAAGCCCCGTCTCGTAAAGCCTGCCATGCTTCTTTATTGAATTTAGAAAAGCTCTGTGGAAAACATACATATTTTTCCCTTTTCCATAAAAACCCTGCCGGTAGGCCATAACCCGTAGCGTATCCATAACTTTGGCGATATCAATATTTCTGGGGCAGCGGGCGGTACAAGTTGCACAGGTGGCACATGTATGTATAGTGTAACTCTCAAGGACTTCGTCTACCAGGCCCTCCTGCAGCATCCGCATAATCATGTTTGGCGCATAATCCATGGTAAAGTGGAAAGGACATCCTCCTGTACACTTCATACACTGATAACAACGACCGACTTTTTGGCCGCTCTCTTCTTCCAACTGCTGCAAAAAAGGTAAACTTTTCTCGTGATTCCTCACCAGGTCGATTTCCTTCATCCCCCCACCCCCCCGTTTCCTTCGAGTTACTAAAAGCTATTCTACGTTTTCAGAATAATTCCTTTTTTTCTGAAATTATAAACTACATATGCCAAAAGACATGAAAAAAGCATGGGCCCATAAACCTTTCGGTATGTATGGACCCATGCTAGCCTTTAACCTTTGTTCGCGTACAAATAAATATCCCTCCTAAAGATTTACAGCCTCTTTTTGGGGAGTTGAATACATTGTACCGCGGCGAGTTTCCCTTGCATCAACACTTTTGGCACGGAAACCTTTTGCTAAGTAGTTACATGCATCCCAAGGATTAACCCTTTCACCACATGTAAATACGTCTACAGCTGCATAACCTAACTCCGGCCAAGTATGAATGGCCAAATGGGATTCAGAAATAACTACCACTCCGCTTACACCCTGGGGGCTGAATTTGTGAAACACGACTTCCCTGATTTCTGCCCCTGCTTCCAATGCAGCGTTCACCATGATTTCTTCTACCTTTTCCACATCGTTTAACAAATCGAAGTCGCATCCGTGTACTTCAGCCAAAATGTGTCTTCCCAAAGCGTTGACCATTTTTCATCTTTGCCCCCTTCTCACAAAATAATTTGGAACCCGGTTCCCGGTCACTCCTCCAAGACAGGCGAACCAAATTCCAATCAAATTAAATTTTAGCATATTTGCACCGTTTGTCAATAAAAAATTTTCCTTTTTGCGCACATGATTTTCCAAACTGCCTTCATTTACCCGATAGTCTTCAACAGGTTCGCCATTTCAATGGCCGTTACAGCGGCATCCCAACCTTTATTACCGGCTTTGGTTCCGGCCCTTTCAATGGCCTGTTCGATGGTATCAGCCGTTATTACCCCGAAGATTACCGGCACGCCGGTATCCAGCCCGACTTTTGCTATTCCCTTGGAAACCTCGGCACAAACATAATCAAAATGGGGCGTGCCTCCCCTAATCACCGCTCCAAGGCAGATTACCGCGTCATAGCGGCCGGATCTGGCCATTTTTTGCGCCACCAGAGGTATTTCAAAGGCCCCGGGAACCCAGGCCGTTTCTATATCTTCCGGCAAAGCGCCGTGCCGGTTCAAAGCATCATAAGCCCCGGAAAGAAGTTTATTGGTAATAAACTCGTTAAAACGACCAACTACCAACCCGAACTTTAATCCTCTGGCAATGAGATTTCCTTCAAATACCTTCACCATCATTATTCCCCCTTAGACTTTGATAATGTAAGCATGTGCCCCAGTTTCTCTTTTTTAGTGCTTAAGTAAAATTCATTTGTACACTGGGGCGGGATTTCTATAGGCACCCGCTCCACCACTTCCAGGCCGTATCCCTCAAGTCCGGCAATTTTACGCGGGTTGTTGGTCATTAGCCGTATCTTTTTTAAGCCCAGGTCAGCCAAAATCTGGGCGCCTATTCCGTAGTCGCGCAAATCAGCAGGGAACCCTAAAGCTTCATTGGCCTCTACCGTATCTTTCCCTTCATCCTGCAGTTTATAAGCCTTCAATTTATTGACCAGGCCGATGCCCCTGCCTTCCTGCCGCATATATAACACAACCCCTTTGCCTGCGGCTTCAATCGTCCGCATTGCCGTAGCCAACTGGTCTCCGCAATCACACCGCAAAGACCCCAGGATATCGCCGGTGAAACACTCCGAATGAACCCGCACCAGTACAGGTTCCCCCGTATCGACGTCTCCTTTAATCAGGGCCACATGGACATCGGAATCCAGGCTGTTTTCATAAGCAATTACTTTAAAATTACCGTATTTGGTAGGCAGTTTTGTCTCTGCCGCCCTGCGCACGAGCTTTTCCGTCCGCCGCCTGTACTTAATCAGGTCGGCGATAGTAATTATCTTCAGACCGTGGGTACGGGCAAACTCAATGAGTTCGGGCACTCTGGCCATTGTACCGTCCTCTTTCATAATTTCGCATATTACGCCGGCCGGATAAAGACCGGCCAATTTTGCCAGGTCCACAGCAGCCTCCGTATGACCGGTTCGGCGCAGCACTCCCCCTTCTTTGGCCCGCAGCGGAAAAATATGACCGGGCCGGGCCAAATCTTCCGGTTTTGTGCGCGGGTCAATCAAAGTTTTCACGGTAATAGCCCTTTCATAAGCGGAAATACCCGTTGTGGTCTTGCCTTTTGCATCAACGGAAACAGTAAAGGCTGTTTCATGGGCATCGGTAGCGTGGGGGACCATCGCCGGCAGCTCCAGTTCATCAAGACGCTTTCCCTCCATGGGCACACATATCAAACCTCGCCCGTAGGTAGCCATAAAGTTAATGGCCTCCGGAGTAACCTTTTCTGCAGCCATTAGCAAATCGCCTTCGTTTTCCCTGTCTTCATCATCCACCACTATAATCATTTTGCCGCTGCGGATGTCAGCTATAGCTTCTTCCACTGTATTAAACTGCTGTTTGTTCATCGACTATTCTCTCCTTTCCATGCTGCCGGTCCTGATTACAAAAAACCCTGCTCAGCAAGAAATTCCAGGGAAATACCCGTCTTCTTCACTGCCGGGGATTCTTGCTGATGGCAACCAAGAAGCCTTTCAACATAACGACCAATAATATCACTTTCAAGGTTTACCTTGTCCCCTGTCTTTTTGTACCCCAAGGTTGTCATTTTCGCCGTATGCGGTATCAGGGAAACAACGAAAGTACGGTCAGTATGATTAACCACCGTCAAACTTATACCATCTACAGCCACAGAACCTTTGGTCAAAATATATTTCATTACTTCCGGCGGGGCTTCAATCTCGGTAATAATAGCAATATCTTCCCGCTGCTGCCGGATGATGGTTCCTACTCCGTCGATATGTCCGCTGACAATGTGCCCACCCAAACGGTCGCCTACCCGTAGAGCCCTTTCCAGGTTGACAAAATTCCCCGGTTGCAAGTCCAGCAGATTGGTCCGGCGCAAAGTTTCCGCCATTACATCCACACTAAAAAACTGGTTATTAAATTCAGTCACCGTCAGACAAATACCGTTTACAGCAATACTGTCTCCCAGTTTTACATCCTGTAAAACCTTCTCAGCCTGGATAGTCAATCTGGCCGAATCAGCACCCTTATGCATCCTTTTTAGTACGCCTAATTCTTCAACTATACCGGTAAACATCTGCACCTACCTCTCTTGCCTGCAGCCGGTTCTTTGTCCCCGTAATCGGGGTAGCCCGTAATCAAAAGGTCTGGGCCAATATCCTGCACAGACATATTCTTTATGTTCAAACACTCGTCCATAAACTGAATACCCATATCGCCAACAGGCCCTGGTGCCTGAGGGCCGCCGACAATTTTAGGAGCCACAAACCAGACCGTTTTGTCGGCCAAGCGGTTTTTAAGAAAAGATGCGTTTACCGTAGCGCCACCCTCCACAAAGAGAGAAGTAATTTCCCGCCGGCCCAATTCATCCAGCAGCGCCGCCAGGTCAGGTCGGCCTTCCCGCTCCGGCAACACCAGGACTTCCGCTCCCAGTTTTTCCAGCACCGCCTTGCGTTCCCGGGGTATTTTTTCTGTGGACACCACAATAACAGGAGCCTGTTCTATGGTTTTCAGAACATTTACATCAACAGGCAGTCTACCTAAACTGTCTAAAATAATGCGGACAGGATTTTGGGCTTGACGGTCTTCCAGCCGGCAGGTCAACAAAGGGTTATCGGTCAGCACAGTACCGATGCCTACCAAAATCGCATCATACCAGCTCCGCCATAGGTGCACCAGCCGGCGGGCCTCCTCTCCCGTAATCCACCGAGAATGCCCCGTAGCCGTAGCAATTTTGCCGTCCAGGGTCATAGCAGACTTCATTACAACAAAAGGCCGGCGTGTTTTTATGTATTTAATAAAAACTTCGTTTAATTCTCTGGCCTCTTTTTCCATTAACCCTACTTCCACCTGTATCCCGGCTTCTCTCATTTGCTGAATGCCCTGGCCGGATACTAATGGGTTGGGGTCTTCCATGGCTACAACCACCCGCGCCACCCCTGCTGCAATCACCGCTTTACTGCACGGAGGTGTCCGCCCGTAATGGGAACAGGGTTCCAAGGTAACATACATGGTAGCGCCCCTGCTTAATTCGCCCGCTTCCCGGAGTGCATGCACTTCAGCATGGGGAGTCCCGGCTTTCATATGATAACCCTTGCCAATAACCCGGCCGTCTTTGACAATAACTGCCCCCACCATAGGGTTGGGACTTGTATTTCCTCTTGCTTTTGCGGCCAATTCAAGAGCCATGCGCATATATTTTACGTCGGTTTTTATCATGCCACTCACCCGAAACAATATAGTGGTCTATTTAAATTTAATAAAAACAAAACCCCGAAGAATGATATCTTCAGGATTGCGCACAGATAAGCAAATAGGTTCAAACCTACCTATCTTCTCCCATCCAGACTTTAACTGTCGGCTTTGGATTCTCACCAAATCGGCCTTCTGGCTCGCGGGCTCATCCCAAAACGGGCATCACCGCCGGTAAGGAATTGCACCTTTCCCCGAAGATAATCCAATATTTACTTGATTTTAATTATATTACTTTGGACATAAACTGTCAAATAAGAGGACATATTAAAAAATAATATGCCCTCTTATGTTTCTTTATGATTTGGCTTTTTCCCGTGGCCTAAACAACATGGTTATAGCCCACAAGCCGGCAATACCGATCAAAACGTAAACAACCCTGCTCAGGGTTGCCGTTGAACTGCCGAATAGGTAAGCAACAACATCAAAATTGAATAGTCCAACTAAAAGCCAGTTCAAGGCGCCGATGATTACCAGTACCAGGGCGATCCTGTCCAAAATCATGGTTGACCCTCCTTTCCTTCAGATAAATTTCAGATTGAACCTAGTATTCCACAATAATATTAATTTAAAACGAAAAAACTCACCTGTGGGTGAGTTTCAGATTGTAGACAAAGTCAAATTAGTACAATTGAGGAGAGCTTAAATGATCCTCCACTCCAATATTTCCAATCCAGTCCATTGGAGGGGTGGGTGGGCTCTCCGCTACCACGGAGCTTTATGCTGCAAAACCTTGCCAAGAAGGCAGTGTTCCCGAACTCGATGGCTCATAATGATTTCCTTAATAGTTTGGCCGCCTGCCGTCCAGGGCACTCAACCTGAGTTGAGTGCCGGACTTCCCGGCGGCCATCGCCATCTTCAAACATGCGGGAACCCCCTGCCTTCTTGTCTGTGGTTTTGCGGGCGCAGTCGCTCCTTAACGGTAGCCTGAGAACCCCACCCACCCCTCTATGAAAAACTGGCGGATTAAGCCAGAACCCCGCTCCGGAAAACATTTAACCTCCCCGAATTTTTTAAAATAACTTTTGTCGACAGCCTGAAACCCACCTGTAGGTGAGTTTTATAAGTTCCAGTATTTTTACCTGTCCTTAATTAAATTTGACACCTCTGACAGCGTTGCGGATGCCGGCCACTGCGGCCGGAATATCTTCCGCCCCGAAAATAGCTGATCCGGCAACCAGTACATTAGCGCCCACTTCTACAACCTGGCGGGCCGTTTCTGCATTTATACCACCGTCAATTTCTATATCAATATTTTTGCCAAGAACATTAATCATCTCACGCAGAGCCCTTATTTTCGGTAATACCGCCGGAATGAATTTTTGCCCGCCAAACCCAGGATTGACCGTCATCAAGAGGACCATATCCAAATCGGGCAGAACATATTCTATAGCTGTCAAAGGCGTAGCGGGATTTAAACTTACACAAACTTTTTTCCCCAAGGCTTTGATATTCTGAATGCTTCTGTGCAGGTGCAGGCATGTTTCCGCATGGATGCCGATAATGTCAGCTCCTGCCCGGGCAAATTCCTCAACATACCTGTCGGGTTCGGAAATCATCAGGTGGACATCAAAGACCAGCTTGCTATGAGGCCTTAGCGCCTTTACAACCAAGGGACCGATGGTAATGTTGGGCACAAAATGGCCATCCATTACATCTATATGCAAGTATTCTACGCCGGCTTTTTCAACTACCGCCACTTGTTCGCCCAAGCGGGCGAAATCGGCTGACAAAATAGACGGCGCTATTTTAACCATACTAGTACCTCCTCTTGCGGCCCTCAAGTTCCTTCATAAAAGCCTCGTAACTTCGGTAGCGGCTTTTATCAATTAACCCCTGAGCCACAGCATTCTTAACAGCACACTGGGGTTCAGCCAAATGCAGGCAACCGTTAAATTTACAGGCTCCTTCATAGGAGGCAAACTCCGGAAAACAGGCAGCCAGGTTTTCTGTTTCCATCTCCGGTAAATTCAGGCTGCTAAATCCGGGAGTATCGGCAACAAAACCTTCCACTTCCAGTTCCAACAGTTCCACATGCCTCGTCGTATGCTTGCCGCGGCCAATTTTTGCGCTAACTTTCCCGGTTTTCAACATTAAACCCGGCTGGACCGCATTGAGCAAAGAAGATTTTCCGGCACCTGACGGCCCCGCAATAACGGAAATCCGGCCCGCGAGCCAACTGCGCAGATCTTCTATGCCCATGCCGGTTACAGTACTGGTCAGAATAACCCGGTAACCTGCTTTTCCGTAGGTGTTTTTTAACAATTGCGGAAAATCCAGGTCAACAAGGTCACACTTATTGATGCAAATGACTGCTTCGAGTCCTTCATATTCAGCCATGACCAGCATCCGGTCCAGCAGTTCCCTGTTAATGGCCGGGTCTTTGGCCGCCATTACAATGACCACCATCTCCACATTGGCAATGGGCGGCCGTGCCAATTCAGAAACCCGGGGTAAAATCTCTTCAATTACGCCCTTACCTTTTCCCGTTTCCCTGACCACGACACGGTCGCCGGCCAGGGCCGGTTTATTTTCCAGCCGAAACCTTCCCCTGAGGGAGCATTCCCAGATTTTGCCTTTATACTTGACATAGTAGTGGCCGCTGTATCCTTTAATGACCACTCCTTCAATCATATAACCACCTTATTTAACGGTTTTTTCCTCCAGTAATGTGCCATCCATCCATACTTCTATTCTGGCTTCTTTATAGTAGGTTATAATTTCCGATACCTGTTCGCCGGGGTTAAGGGTCTTGTTATAAGCTTCCCGGGTACCGGTAACATCAGTAACAACAATTTTTACATTATGAGTACTGCCGTCATTGGGAACCTGCATTTCCACCCGGGCTGTTTTTTCTTCCGGTCCCGGTCCCCGGCTAAGCACAACCTTTACTTCAGTGCCTTCCAGAACCTGCCTTTCCCCGGAAACAGGATCCTGCCTAATGACAATTCCGGCTTCGTATTCGGTACTTTCTTCCTGACCGATATCCTGACTTAAGATCAGGTTGGCCGCTTCTATTTTCTTCTTGGCTTCACTGAGCGTCAAACCAATTAGGTTCGGCACAATCACATATCGCGGCTCTCTGCCCTTGCTTACTTCCAGCGTAACCGTGGAACCTTCCGGCGCTTTCTCTCCCGCTTCCGGTAGCTGGGATATGACCGCCCCTTCCACCACTTCGTCGCTGTAAGACTCTTTTATGTTATATTTGAAACCTTTATTTTCCAGATCTATTTTCGCCGCCTCAATATCCTTCTGCCCCACATCGGGCACTTCCACCATTTTCGGACCACTGCTTACATATAGCATAACCGTTCGGTTCTTTTTAATTTTCTCCCCCGGCCCGGGTTCCTGGGAAATTACATTACCGGCTTCCACTTCCGGGTGATTCTGCCTGGTAAATTCAGCTTTTAATCCGATCGCTTCCAAGGCTCTTAAAGCTGTGTCAAGGGGCATGTTGGTTACATCTGGCACTTCTACTTCCGGCACATACATAAAGGCATTGAGACCGTATGCAAGTCCAACCAAAATACCCAGGATAATGACAACGGCATATACTTTAACCATGGGCCGCACTCTTTTCCGGCGCCGCTCTTTGCGGGATTCCCCTGTCCCGCCTTCCTGGCCGGTATCGCTAACCACCGGCATAACCTTGGTGGCAAACTCATCCATATCTATAGCCTTGGTCTCATCGCTAATGCGGCCCAATAATACAGTATTTAGGTCGTCAGCCATGCTTTTGGCCGTCTGGTACCTTAGACCGGGGTCCTTCTCCATGGCTCGCAAGATAACTTTGTCTAATTCGGGAGTAACCTGCGGGTTAACGGTAGAAGGAATAGCCGGTTTTTCCTGGATGTGTTTCAAAGCAACAGAAACAGGAGTATCAGCCTCAAAAGGCACTTTGCCTGTGAGCATCTCATACAGGACAACACCCGCAGAATAAAGATCGGACTGCGCGGTAGCAGGCTGGCCCTTGGCCTGTTCGGGGGAAATATAGTGAACAGATCCGAGAATCGTCCCGTGCTGCGTAATAGTACTGGCAGTCACAGCCCGGGCAATGCCAAAATCAGTCACTTTTACCCGCCCATTGTTAGCTAATAATATATTGTGCGGCTTAATGTCCCGGTGAATGATGCCGTTTTCATGGGCGTGGCTCAGTGCGTCACAAATTTGCTTGGCGATATTTACCGCCTCGTTGACAGGGAGGGCGCCTTTTTCATGAATAACCTCTTTCAGGTTCCTCCCTTCGATATATTCCATAACAATATAATGAATGCCGTTTTCTTCACCTACATCGTAAATACCCACAATATTCGGGTGCGACAAGCGAGCCACAGCTTGGGCCTCGTTCCTGAAACGGTCAACGAAATCAGGGTCACTGGTAAACTCCGGCCTGAGCACTTTGATGGTAACAATCCTTTGCAGCAGGGTGCACCTGGCTTTGTAAACCAGGGCCATTCCTCCGCCGCCAAGTTGTGATAATATTTCGTATCTATTATTACCAAGAAATTGTCCAACCTTCAACTTTTTCACCTCTTGTCTATTATAGCCGCCCTGAACAGTTCTCTGGCTATGGGACCTGCTACTTGACCCCCGGTGCCGCCGTTTTCTACTATTATAGCTACTGCCACCTGCGGATTTTCCACAGGGGCAAACCCAATAAACCAGGCATGGGTTTCACCGTGGGGATTTTCAGCCGAACCGGTTTTACCTGCAACAGAAATCCCCGGCAACCTTGCGGGCCGACCGGTACCTTTTTCCACTACAGCCCGCATGGCTTCTACAAGCTTTCTGTTGATGTCCGGTCTGACCACCCGCTGCGCCTGAGCAGGTGTGGTTTGCGAAATCACTGTTCCGTCGTGTCTGCGCACTTCCTTAATCAGGTAGGGAGCCACTTTGTTGCCTCCATTGGCCACTGTCGCCGCCACCAAAGCCATATGCAGCGGCGTAACCAGAGTGCGTCCCTGACCAATGGCTGTTTCCGCCAAGGCCTCGGGAACCAGTTCCCCCGGTCCGGCAACAATCCCTTTTTTCGTGGGCAATTCGAAAGGCGTCTTGTCAGTCAGCCCGAAAACCTGCATCATGTCGTAAAAGTTTTGCGCCCCCATCTCCAACCCCAGGGTGGCAAACACGTAGTTGCTGGAGCGCTGTAAAGCTTCAACAAAACCAACCTTTCCCACTACATGGGAATCATCTATTCGATTTCCTCTAATAATAACATAACCGGGCGCATTAAAAATCCTGGTCCAGTTAGCGGGGTTAAACTTTAATGCCCCGGCCCCCGTAACAACTTTGAGGGTCGAACCGGGAGGATACATCCCCTGGGTAGCCCTGTTCAGCAGCGGGCTGCCGTTACCTTCTTTCTGGAGAAAAAGCCAGTTTTTCTCAACTTCGTTAGGGTTATAGGAAGGTTTGCTTACCAAGGCCAGTACTTCTCCCGTTTGGGGGCGGAGCACCACCACCGCGCCTTTCCGCTCTCCCAATAAACGGTAAGCCAGTTCCTGCAACGGCAGGTCAATGGTGGTTAATACGTCATACCCGTACCGTTCTTTTTGGAGATCGGGCAGGAACGGAAAAACAGTCTCTTCACTATTAAGGCCTAAAAGATACGTATTAGCAGAATACTCCAGGCCTGCTTTGCCGTATTTGGCGGAATTATATCCCACAAGATGAGCTGTGACTTCGCCCTCAGGAAAAACGCGTATATACCCATGGTCAACTTTTTTACTGTAAGCCAGGACTTTTCCCTCACGGTCCAGTATCTGTCCGCGCAGTGTCTTGGCTTCTAAGGCATAAAGCCTTTTATTCCTGGGATGGGCATATATGGCATCTCTCTTGATAACCTGCCAATAAGTTATTGCCAGTATAACTATTAAGAAATTAAAAATCAGCAGGTATGTCAATATCCTAAGATTTCTTCTCATCGCTCAAGCATTCCTTCTGAGACGGAACTCTCCCTGTGGGAAACGGCGACTAACAGCCCTGCCAGTACATAGCTGGAAACCAGGGAACTGCCTCCGTAACTTATAAAAGGCAGTGTTACCCCTGTCAAAGGCAAGAGCTTAATGACTCCCGCCATAATGACAAAGGTCTGAATGGCAAATAGCGCCGAAAGTCCGCCGGCTAAAAGGATGCCGAAATTGGTACGAGACTTGGCAGCTATAACCATCCCCCTATATACAAACAGCAAGTATAAGAGTATCAAGGCTACGGCACCCAGCATCCCGGTTTCCTCACTCCAGGCGGAAAAAACAAAGTCTGTATGAACGGCCGGTATATACCCGGGATTACCCAACCCAAGCCCCGTCCCTGTTAACCCCCCGGACGCCAGAGCAAACAAAGACTGGACTATCTGATAGCCTTTACCGTCAATATCCTGCCAAGGATTAAGCCAAATAGCAACCCTGGTCTGCACATGGAAAAACAAAAAGTAACAGATAACAGCCCCAAGGGCAAATAAAAAGGTGCCGGAAGTTATATACAGCCACCGCCCGGTAGCAATATATACCATAGCCAAAAAAGTGCCGTAAAAAATCAGCGCCGTTCCCAGGTCCTTCTGAAAAACCAGGAGCATTAAGGACAGACCGCACATAATAATTACCGGTCCGATATATCTCAGGCTTGGCAGCCCAATACCAAGTATTTCCCTGCTGCCGGAAACCAGGATATCCCGCTCTTCTTCCAGGAAACTGGCCAAAAAAACGACCAAAATGACCTTTACAATTTCCGAAGGCTGAAAGCGCAGGGGGCCCAAGGCCAACCAGCTTTTGGCGCCGCCAACTTCCACTCCGAATATAATAGTTAGAACTAATAACAAAATCCCGACTATTATATATACGTATTTGTAATCCTGTAACCTAACGTAGTCGGCAAGAAATTTTATTACAAACACAAAAGACAGAAGACCTACTACCTGCCAATAGAACTGCTTAACGGCCACATCAGGCGAAAGCCTGAACAACAGCAGCATACCAATGAAGTTAAGCATCGCTATCAGCGGCAGGATATATGGATCGCCTATTATCTTCCACCTGGCCAACAACAAACTTATGGCGAGCAACAATACGACCAGAATACCGCCATAAGTAAATATATCGGTATGCCACCTTTGCTTGTCAATAAACCATAAATTCAATAAGCCGGCCCCAAAAAACAGGGCTGCCCATAAAATAAGACCCATTTCTTTCCTGTGCACTGCAAGCACTTAAAACGCCTCCCGAAGAAGCCTCTCTTAAATCCAATTATACATAAAATTCAGGTGATCATACCTAAAACCAGTGAAATATTATCGTTGCCGCCCCTGTCCAGGGCCTGCTTGACCAGTTCGTCCGCCGCTGCTTCCAAATCAGTGGAATTAATAACAACTTCAGCAATTTCGTGGGGTGCCAGCAGGTTAGATAAACCATCGGTACAGAGCAGGAGGTAATCCCCCTTTTTAACTTTAGTTTCATAAAAATCCACTTCCAACTTGACCGAAGCACCCATCGCTCTGGTGAGAACGTTTCTTTGCGGATGACTTTTGGCTTCCTCCGATGTAATCCCGCCGTTTTTCAGCAATTCGTTAACCAGGGAATGATCGCTCGTAAGCAGAAGGATATCCGGACCGCTTATAATATAAGCCCTGCTGTCCCCGATATGGGCAATAATGGCTGAATTGTCGGTGACATAAGCCAGAGTAATGGTAGTGCCCATTCCATATAGGTTTTCATTAGCCTGGGCCTGATTGTATATTTCCCTGTTGGCCTGCAGAATAGCTTCTTTCAGCATTTTCTGCGGAGTAGCAAAAAACCTGTCTTTGCCGCTCCTTAAAAACTGTTCGACCAAATCGAGGGCCATTTTACTCGCCACCTCGCCGGCCATGTGACCGCCCATCCCATCGGCAACAGCCAACAAATTAAGGTCTTCGTAAATGCCGCAGTTGTCTTCATTATTTTTTCTCTTTAATCCTATATGACTTTTTTTAACCGCTCTCATTCTCCCACCTCACCACTTTAAAGGTGACCCCACCAATGCTAAGGAGAGCTCCTTCATCCAATGGAACGGGCCTATCTAGACGTTTCCCGTCAAGCAGCGTCCCATTTCGGCTGTTTAAGTCTTCTACCCAATACCTGCCATCTCTGTAGTAAATCCTGGCATGTTCATGAGAGACAAAAGCATCATTAATACGCAGGGAGTTTTCAGCCGAACGGCCAATCTGCATATATCTTTTCACGGGATATTGCATTCCCACTTTAATGTCGTCAACAATGCTTTGTATGACCATCAATCCGTATGCTTCACCTAACTCCTGTCCGGCATAATCGGCCAAACTCTGCTCATGGCTGCCGCCAGAAGTTTTGCCTTTAATATCCCGGGCAATCATTGCCACTACCTTAAAAACGAAAAGGTATATGAAAAACAGGACAACAAACTTCATTCCTAAAAAAATCCAAGGACTGTTCATCAGACCACCTTATATTCAATAATGGTGTTCCCAAGTTTTATTGTATCACCATCCATCAATTTTTTCTTCATGACACGCTGGCCGTTAACGAATACCCCGTTGGTACTGCCATGGTCAACGATGAAGTGATACCCGTCGGCGTACGTTATGTCGGCATGTAACCGGGAAACGTTTTCATCTAAAAGCGACAGGTCACACGTACGCCTTCGTCCAATGGTAATCGGTTTAGTACCGAGGGGAAATTTTTGCAGATGCCCCCCGGCAGTTGTCACCGTTAATGAGGCGATTATCTTGAATTTGTCTTGAACAAAGGTATCTTCGAAAGCCCTGTTTTTTGTTGTCCCTGCTAGAGAAGAAAACATGTCTTCCCTATTTACCACAACAGTATGCTCAAAGGGGCTATGCCCGTTTTCGGTAGCCGGTTTTTCATCGGGCAGCGCCTCCGAAAACCTGCTTTTTACCTCAACAAATCCCGGCATTACCCTTTCGTCTTTTTCAAATTTTATTTGTGGGGGCCCGACCATAGCGTAATTACGCTGCTTGGCCTTTGCGACCACAAAATCCTGCAGCTCCCTCGCCAGACTGCCGACCATGGAAGAAATCTGCTCCCAATCCTTGTCACCCACTAAAACAGTATATTCGTTAGGAATATAAATTTTGGAAACACTCACTGTCTTCTTGTCCCGCATTTCCCGGGCAATCATTTTCGCTATCTCGGCCGGCTGGATTGACCCGGTAAACTTTTGCTTAAAAAAACCTTCTATATGTTTTTCAGACCACTGCTCAACTTTAGTCCAAAAACCCATCATTTTTCCCTCCGGTCTCCAGGGCAAGATTGTATTTCCTCCGCAACTGGCCGCAGGCTGCGTCGATGTCGGTTCCCATTTCCCTGCGCACTGTGGCAGGCACCCTATTTCTCTCCAAAATAGTCTGAAATCTTTTTACAGTTTCAGTTGACGGACGGTACCATTTTCTTTCTGCCACGGGGTTAACAGGAATCAGATTGACATGACACAGCATACCCTTTATCAAACGGGCCAGTTCCTCTGCATGGCCCTGGGAATCATTCACGTCTTTAATCAGGGTATACTCAAAAGTAATTCTCCGGCCGGTCTTTTTAATATATTCGCGGCAGGCAGGAATTAATTCCTCTAACGGGTATTTTCTGTTTACAGGCATCAACTTGTTGCGCAATTCATTATTCGGAGCGTGTAGTGATACCGAAAGGGTTAAGGCCGGCTTTTCTTCCGCCAGCTTATATATTTGGGGAACTAAACCACAGGTAGACAAGGTAATATGCCGCATTCCAACATTAAGCGCATAAGGAGCCGTAATCAAACGAATAAACTTTAAAACAGCCTCGTAATTATCCAGGGGCTCACCGGAGCCCATAATAACAACACTGCTGACCCGCTTTTTTTTATCCTGTTCAATACGCAAAACCTGGTCATATATTTCTCCAGGTGAAAGGTTGCGATAAAACCCGCCAATAGTAGAAGCACAGAAAAGGCAGCCCATTTTGCAGCCCACCTGGGTTGAGACACATACGCTGTTACCGTAATTGTGCTCTAAAAAAACAGTCTCTACCGTATTTCCATCAGCCAACTCGAACAGGTACTTGGTTGTGCCATCCCGGCTCTGCTGCTCTTTCATAATCTCCAACCTGCCGATGTAGGCAGTTTTTGACAACCTTTCCCGTAAACTAAGAGGAAGATTGGTCATATCGGCAATTTCCGTGACCCCTTTTTTAAAAACCCAGTCTGCAATTTGTTTGGCCCGGAAAGGCTTTTCTCCCAGCTCAATCAGAAATGCTGTCAATTCTTCCAGAGAAAGGTCTTTCAGATTCGTCAAGGCACTCATTCTCTAGACCCCTTTAATTCTACAAAATTTTATCAATACCTGCACAGGAGACGTAAAAAATTCTGCCAAATAAACCATATCCATTTCGTACCATTATTGTCTTTTATGGAAAAGATTTTGTTATCCTTCTTTCACCATTCTGGCTGCAAAAAAGCCGTCGGTACCGTGTACATGAGGCAAAAACTGGATATAGCCTTCTGCCGCCGTAGGAAATTTGGTTCGGTCACATGTGTCCGGAAATAGAGGTAACAGACTATCCAGGCGAAACTCCGGAGCATTCTCCAAAAAAGACCGTACCAGATCGAGGTTTTCCCGCCTGTTGACAGTACAGGTAGAGTAAACCAAAACTCCCCCGGCTTTTACACATTGAGCAGCGCTCCGGAGAATAGCCATCTGTAAAGCAGTCAGTTCATCAAACCGGTTAACGGTTTTTCGCCATCTTAACTCAGGCCGCCGGCGCAGCACGCCAAGTCCGGAACAAGGCGCATCTACAAGCACAAAATCAGCCCATTCTTTGTACTCCTTGTGCAATTCTCTGGCATCAACAAGCGCCGGCTCAATTATGTTGACTCCTAATCGACTGCAGTTTTCTTTAATCAGCCCCATCTTATGCTGATGGATATCCCCGGCCAGGATCCGGCCCTGGTTATTCATTAACTGGGCCAAATGAGTAGTTTTACCGCCCGGCGCACTGCAGGCATCAATGACTTTGCTGCCTGGCTTCGGCGCCACTATATGGCCAACCATGGTGGAACTTTCATCCTGCACCATATACAGACCCTGCGCATGGCTTTTTAGGGATGCAATAGATTTGAACCCGGAGATATTAATTGTTTCAGGCGCAAATTCTCCTTTCCGGCATTCAACGCCTTCACCGGCCAGCACACCAATGAGTTCGTCCCTGCTGATCTTTAATGTATTGGTACGAATTGAATTGGGCGGCGTTTCATTATTCGCTCGGCATAACTTCTCTGTCTCTTCAAAGCCGAATTCTTCTATCCATAAACTTACCATCCAGGTCGGATGGGAATAATGAATACTGAGGTATTCCACCGGTTCGGCGTCTTTATCGGGCCATTTAACCCGGTCTTTATGCCTGACTACATTCCGCAGCACCCCGTTGACAAATTTAACAGTCCCCTGGTGGCCGAATTTACGGGCCAAATTGACTGACTCGTTGCAAGCAGCCGAATTAGGCACTTTGTCCATAAAGAAAATCTGGTAAATACCCATCCTGATAATGTTTCTTATCCAGGGTGTCAGTGAATCCAGGGGTCTGGAAACAAACCGGCCCGCTATCCAGTCCAGAGTATTTAAACGTTTTAAAGTCCCATAAACCAGTTCCGTTATAAAGGCGCGGTCTTTTTTTTCCGGTTGGTATTTTTCCAATACTTTATTTAAAGCTATATTAGAATAGGCCCCTTCCCGGTCAACCTGATAGATGACCTCCAGGGCCAGTTTCCGTGCAGATCTCAAATTTAGTCATCCCTTCTAAAAAATCCGGCAATGGCGAGCAGCCTGACTAACTGCAAGATACTAACCACTGCCGCTGCCACGTAAGTCAAGGCGGCAGCATCGAGTACTTTCCTGGTAGCCCCTACCTCAGCCCCGGAAATTAACCCGGAACCTTCCAGGTTAGCCATGGCCCGGGCGCTGGCATTCAATTCTACCGGCAGGGTCACCAACTGAAATAAAACTACGGCTGCAAAAGCATAAATACCTACCCAAACCAATGGTTTGACAGCCAGGATTAATCCTAGTATCAACAGCGGAAAGGCCAGGGTTGAACCAATGTTTACAACGGGTACAAAAGCTGCCCTGATGTTTAAAGGCATATAACCTGTATCATGCTGAATTGCGTGTCCTACTTCGTGGGCAGCCACCCCTAAACTGGCCAATGATGTACCGTTGTAAACCTGGGGCGATAAGCGAAGAACTTTTTTTCTGGGGTCGTAGTGGTCCGACAAAGTTCCCGGCGTCATTTCCACAGCCACATCATAAATCCTTGCTCTTTCCAAAAGCCTTCTGGCAGCTTCGGCCCCTGTAATACCTGCCGCGGACCTGACCTGCAGGTACCGGGCAAAAGTACTCTGAATCTTAAACTGGGCATATAATGACAGCAGCAAACCCGGTATCAAAATGATAATCGTAGGATCCCAAAAAGGAAAACCAATCATAAGCAACCCTCCCTGTAAAAACCGTTCAACTCAACACCGCCGGCTCGTTTGTCAGTATTGTGCCGGGTTCAATACGCCGACCCCTGATAAAATCTTCTGCGCTCATCTTCTTACTTCCCTGTAACTGTAGTTCTTTTATTATTACTGCACCATCGCCGGATGCCACGTAAATACCCTCCTCGGGAACAACCTTAATGATCCGGCCCGGACGAAAAGGCCCGTCCGCTGCCGTTTCTCGGCCAGCTACATCCACCGTCCAGATTTTTAAAATCTTCTCCCCGAAATATGTATAGGCTACCGGCCAGGGGTTTAATCCCCTTACTAAATCTTTGATTTGCCTGGATGTTTTATGCCAATCAATCAGTTCCACTCCTTTGTCAAGTAAAGGTGCATAACTGGCGGCACTGTCGTCCTGCGGTATCCTCCTGGCTTCACCACGGGCAATCAGGTCCAATGCTCGCAGCAACGCCCGAGCTCCCAGAAAAGCCAATTTATCATGAAGTATACCTGTGGTATCTGATTCAGCAATGGGCGTCTTTTCCACCAGTACCACGTCGCCTGTATCCAACCCCTCATCCATATACATGATGCTGACGCCCGATTCCTTTTCACCGTTAATTACCGCCCAGTGGATAGGAGCTGCTCCGCGGTATTTCGGTAGAATTGAGGCATGGACATTAATACAGCCAAACCTGGGTATAGCCAATATATCCCGGGACAGCAGTTGGCCAAAGGCTACTACAACTATGGCATCGGGTGCCAGCTCCCTGATTTTTTCCACCGCTTCCGGCGCTTTGATTTTGTCGGGTTGATACACCTGGAGCCCCAGCTCCTGTGCAGTTACTTTCACCGGTGGCGGCATAAGTTTGCGGCCGCGTCCTTTTGGCCGGTCGGGCTGAGTTATTACCTGCACCACATCATGCCCTGTCTTGACCAGCTCTTTCAGGCACGGTACGGCAAAATCAGGTGTGCCCATAAAAATTATTTTCACGGGGAAAACCCTCCTACTTTTTAATAATTTCTTTGGCCCGGTCGATAAACAAAATTCCTTCCAGGTGGTCAATTTCATGCTGAAAAGCCCGGGCCAAAAGCCCTTCTGCTTCATATTCTACCCTGTCCCCTTCCCGGTTCATGCCTCTTACCCGAACTTTAGCATACCTGGGAACCTGGCCCTGTATGCCTGGAATACTCAGACAGCCTTCCACGTCGGTTTCGCTGCCTTCTCTGTGTACGATTTCCGGGTTGATCAGTTCTATCAGGCCGTCTCCCACATCAACCACAATCACCCTTTTCCCTACACCGATCTGCGGAGCTGCCAACCCGACGCCGTTGGCATCATACATGGTATCGGCCATGTCATCCAGCAGTTTAATAATATTAGGGGTAATTTTATTCACCGGCCTGCATTTCTCTTTTAAGATGGGGTCCCCTATTTCCACAATTTTGTATACAGCCACTGTTTTTCCTCCTTAAAGTAAACTTTGCGGATCTATCTCTACATTAAATTTTAAATCATTAAACTGTTCACGCAGCCCTGATTTGTAAAGCGCACTGTCCACCAACGGGCCGAACACCTTACGGTTTTTGGCCTTTATGCATAACTGCCACCGGTATTTGTTTCTTAATTTTGTCAACGGCGCCGGCGCCGGACCCAGTAAAGGCTGTTCCAGCCTTTCTTCCACGCCGCGGAGCTGCGCTTGCACATTTTCCGCCAATATATGGGCTGCCCGGATAACTTTATTTTCATCAAAACCACTTATTACTATGCGCAGCAATCGCGAGAAAGGAGGATACTCCATTTCCCGCCTGGTCTCTATCTCTATCCCATAAAACCCGGGAAAATCATGTTTTTGGGCTGTCCGGACACTGTAATGAGCAGGGGCATAGGTCTGCACAATTACCTTCCCCGGGGCACCAGCTCTCCCAGCACGCCCGGCCACCTGAGTTAACAACTGGAAGGTTCTCTCGGCTGCCCGAAAGTCAGGCAGATTGAGAGAAGTATCGGCGCTAATGACGCCCACCAGGGTCACATTGCGAAAATCAAGCCCTTTAGCAATCATCTGGGTGCCAATTAAGATATCCGCTTTGCCCGAAGCAAAATCCGTCAGGATTTTTTCATGGGCTCCTTTCCGGGAAGTAGTATCCACATCCATTCTCAGCACACGGGCTTGCGGAAAAAGTTTTTTTATTTCATCCTCCACCCTTTGTGTTCCCAGGCCAAAATACCGGACGTGCTTGCTGCGGCAGGCCGGGCACACCTGGGGCACTGTGGCTTTGTAACCACAGTAATGACAAATCATTTTTTCTCCATGGGCATGATAAGTTAAAGAAATATTACAGTACCTGCATTTAACGACAAAACCGCAATCCCGGCACACAACAAAGGTTGAATATCCTCGCCGGTTTAAAAATAGAATAATTTGTTCCTCTTTTTGTAGTGCCGTTGCAATCTCTTCCTGCAGCCGGCTGCTGAATATTGACCTGTTGCCCTGTTCCATTTCCCGGCGCAAGTCCACTATATGTACTTCCGGCATCGGCCGGTTGCCGATCCTGTTAGGCATCGTCTTTAATTTATATTTACCTTCCCGGGCGAGATAATAACTTTCAACGGAAGGGGTAGCGCTGCCCAGGATAACCGGACATCCGGCCATTCTGGACCGGTAAATGGCCACCTCCCGGGCATGGTACTTGGGATTTTCTTCTTGTTTATATGTACTTTCGTGTTCTTCGTCTACAATAATCAGGCCTAATTTTGGCACCGGGGCAAAAACGGCTGAACGGGCGCCTACCACCACCTGAATTACGCCCTCTTTAATCTGCCGCCACTGGTCAAACCGCTCACCCAACGATAAAGCGCTGTGTAAAACAGCCACTTTTTCCCCAAACCTTCCCCGCACACGCTGCACCATTTGAGGGGTAAGGGCTATCTCCGGTACAAGAAAGATTGCCTGTTGGCCCATAGTGAGCGCCTTGTCAATGGCCTGCAGATAAACTTCCGTTTTACCGCTGCCCGTAGCTCCATGCAGCAGGAAAACATCAGAGACCCCACGTTCAATACTGCAACTGATATCAGCTAATACTTCCGCCTGCTCTGAAGTCAGTTGTTTAGGCGGTTCATATTCCACAGGCCGGCATTCCTGAAAAGGGTCACGGATATCTTCTATTTCTTCTATCTTAATTAGCCCCTTTTCTAGAAGAGCCTGAACAGCCGCAGGCGAACAGCCCATATCCTTCAATTCCGGCAGGGTAACAGGCGAATCAGAAGCCAGTATTGTCAGAACTTCGGCCTGTTTTGGAGCTTTCACTGCCAAATGACGGATTAATTCTTCCGTATCATCCCTGCTGTTTTCAGTCAGTAAGACCCGTTTCACCTTTTTTTTGCGGGCTTTTGCCGCAAACTTAGTCCGCACCTCACCCCAGCCATTTTCCTTTAAAATCCTTGCCAGGTATTCCACCGGCTTTTTACCGTATTGCTGTTCCAGTGATTTGATTTCTGCCTTGCCCCGGACAGATAAAAGGTCCAGAACAGCGGCAACCTTATCCTTCAATTCAGTATCGGCTCCGGTCATTATTTCGGCAAATATTTTATTTTTCAAATTGGCGTCAGGGTTGTTTAAGGACAGAAACTTTTTGCTACGCAGTTTCAATCCAGGAGGCATAACCACATGCAGGGCATCGACCATGGTACAAAGGTAGGTTTTAGACATCCAACGGGCTAAAGCCAGCATTTCCCGGCTGAAGACAGGTTCCTCTTCCACAATTTCCAAAACATCTCTGGTTTTTTCTACCTCCGCTGTTTCCGTGAGACCGACCACGTATCCGTCAACAGTCTGGGGGCCAAAAGGAACCAGTACCTGCATGCCTTCCCGCAGACGCTTTTCCAGGGCGGAAGGGATAGAATAATGAAACACCCTGTCCAATTTCCGGTTCAAAAGGTTGACGACAACCTCGGCATACAAATTATGTTCCCATTCCCTTCATTTAGGATAGTTTATTTAACATTATAACAAAAACCCGGTAGTTAATAAAGCGCTGTTCAATTTCCCCATATAAAAGAACAGCCGCCCTGTACATCAGGCAGCTTTTAAAATGTTTTTTAACTGTCATTTTGTTTCAGTCTACAGTTACGTCCGACATAATTTTTAAGGCCAGGGCTTCTACTGGAGCATAATCATCTGTCAGCAATATCGCCTCACTAAGATCAATATTACCTTTGTACTCGGGACGACCCGCCAATTGCCCCGGAGAAGGCAACTTATCCCGTGACGACACTAAAATTAAATTATCCATTTCCGTCGGGTCATCGAATTCTGCCTGAAACACGCGAAATTCAGGGAAAACCTGTTTAGAAGTCAGCAACAAACTCTTGAAAAAGGGACTGTAATCACCCTCGATACTGCTCACAATGTTAAAAACCACAATACCGCCCGGTTTCAGCGCGGCAGCCACTTCATCGAAAAATTCCCTGGTGGTAAGATGAAAGGGAATACTTAATCGGTTGTAAGCATCCACCATAATTACGTCATACTGATTCTTTTTATCTCGCAAAAATGACCTGCCATCGGCAGCCGCAGTATGGAGCCTGGGAGAATCAGGCATATCAAAATATTTATGTGCCACATTGATTACCTCAGGGTCAATGTCAACAGCATCTATATCTATGTCTTTTTTTTGTGCCAATATGCCGTTGATTACTGTTCCTCCTCCAACTCCAATAACCAGCACCTTCTTTGCATCGGGCCGGTAATATTGCATGGCAGCATCCATAAGTTTCGTATATGGCCAGACATGTTCACCAAACTTATATTTGTTGATGACACTTTGTTCAGTATCGTTAAACACCAGGTACCTGAGTTCTCCGTCGTCTTCCACCGAAATATTGTTATACATTGTCTCTTTTTCATATATTAAGCCGGCATTCTGGGAGCTTTCTGCGACAATTGGGTCAGCCAGCGCTATACCAAAAAGAGACAGCCCAAGCAAGCAAATGGCTAATATACCCTGTGGCAGCAATTGTTGAAGTATTAAAATGGCCGCTGCCAAAAAAACAAGAATTATACCCAAAGAAAAAATAATATGTTTTATTCCAAACCAGGGAATGAGCACAAAGGTGGTAGCCAGGGTCCCAAGAATACTGCCAATTGTGGAAACGGCGTAAAACTTACCGACCAAATTGCCCAGTCGACTGGACTCTTTCATTCCCAGCTTGATTATATAAGGCGAAACCATCCCCAAACCCAGACTGGGCAGGAAAAACAGCAGCATACCCACAAACAGCGCCCCGAAATTACCCAGCCCCAGCGAAAAAGCAAATTGCGCAAGGGGAAATACCAGCAGGGGAATAAAAAGAATTAACAACCCTGATACAGCTATATATCCCGATAAAAAAGCCATACTGGGCTTCCTGTCGGCTGCAACACCGCCCAGGTAGTATCCCGTACTAAGGGCAATTAGAAAAACGGAAATAATACTTCCCCAAACATAAACAGAACCGCCAAAAAAAGGAGACAAAAGCCGGCCACCGATTATCTCCAGTGACATCAGGATTGCCCCGCATATTATAGAAGTAATGTATAAAACCCAGCCCCCTTTATTTTTACACCAAATGTTTTGTTGTTTTTCCCGCTTTTTGTGTTTAATTCCACTCATTTTGTAAAAATCACCCTATAACATTCAACACTATGTCTCAATAAATTGTATAATTCGACATTTTTCTATGTTTTCCTTTTATTTACCAAAGCAATTTTAAATTCTGTTTTATCAGGAAGGAAATGTCCCCTCCAAACTACTGTAAACTCTGCCTTTTCCAAATAAAGAAGCAGCATCATCAAAAATGGTATAGACTACAGGTACTATGACCATAGTTAACAACGTAGCAGTTAAAATCCCTCCGATCACAGCCGTAGCCAAAGGAGCAAAACGTTCCGAACCCAAGGCCATACCGGTAGCCAGTGGCAGCATCCCGGCTAGCTGTGACATGGCAGTCATCATAATCGGCCGGAAACGTACCCGCACAGATTCGACAATTGCCTCAAACCGCGGTTTGCCATCCTTCCGGGCCCTGATAATGAAATCTATCAACATAATAGAGTTATTTACTACAGTCCCTACAAGCAAAATCAAGCCAAGCATAACCGACATGGACACAACTTTGTTGGTAAAAAGCAAAGCCAGGGATACACCAATTATTACCAGCGGTACAGCCACCATGATAGTAACCGGATGGATAAATGAACGGAACTGGGAAACCAGAAGCAGGTATACAGCCAAAATGGCCAGGGCCAGAGAATACAGCAAATCCCCCATAGACTCCTGCAGGTCTGTCTGTTCACCGGTTATCGTTATTGAATACCCGTTAGGTACCGGTATTCTGGCGAGTTCATTACTTATATCATCTGTCACATGGCTAAATGTCCGCCCATAGGTATAACCGAGGATATCAATTGTGGGCTGCAGGTTTTCACGGGTGACCACATTGGCTCCCCTACTGATCCCTATTTCTGCAACATCCCTCAACGGAACGCGCACCCCTATGGGAGTAGACAGTGTAACACTTGTAAGATTGTCCAGGGAAGTCCGGTCTTCGGGGCGGTACCTCACCAGAATACGCGTATCCTTGCGGTTATCTGATTTGATTTCCGAAGCCGGCGAACCTTCCAGGCCGGCAAATACTTGTTTGATTACTTCTGTAGGGGTAAGCCCTAACTCGGCTGCCCGTTTTTCATTGACTCTTACATGTATTTCCGGGCTGTTCAAGGACCAGCTTTTGTAAAGGTTAACGGCTCCGGGGACCCTGCTAACCCGGGATTGGACTTGGTCAGCCAAACGGTAAATAATTTCCGGATCCTGCCCAGTGATGCGGATATCAATAGGCGCCGCCGTTGTTGATATTGCGGTTCCCCCGCTCTCCTTGACCACGAAGGTCTCAACACCGGGAATCGCAGATATTTTCTTCCTAATCCGATCTTCAATCTGCCAGATGGTCTCCTTGCGTTCCTTCCGTGTCGAAAGGTTTACTGTTATGTTGGCCTGGGTTACCCCGAGCGCCCCGGTGTCCCCAAGAAAATGGCTCCCCGGCTCGTAACCGATCTGGGTGCTGTAATATTGCACCTCTTTTTCGGAAGAAATAATCTTTTCCACCTGCTGGACGATTTCGCTGGTCTTGGTCAGGGAGGTCCCGGGCGAAGTCTGCAGCGACACAAAGAAGGTCCCAGCATCTATTTTGGGCAATACTTCCATACCAATGGTCCTAAGTAACTGCATTCCCAGAACAAAAAGCACAAAAGTTAGCGCTATCGAAAGCCAGCGCTGCTTAAGGGCTCCGGAAAGGATACCAGTATAAAAATCCCTTAACCCATCCATAAAGCTTGTATAAGGAGAGGCCAATTTAGTTATTACCTTCTGTAGACGAGGCCATGAACGGCCACCAATTAAGACAGTAAATAATGGAATGACAGTAAGGGAAACAATTAATGATACCCCGAGGGCATAAATCAAAGTTAGGGAGAGGGGGCCGAAAACCTTGCCAACAAATCCTTCTATAAACAGTAACGGCACCAACACTATGGCATGAGTGGAAGTTCCTGCCATGTCGGCAAGAAATATTTCCTTCGTACCTTCAATAGCGGCTGTTTTGAGGTCTTTCTTAAATTCGTGATGATGCCGCATAATATTTTCCAGGACGATAATGGAGTCATCTACTACTATACCTACTGCCAGGATTAAGCCCGACAAAGTGATCAGGTTCAGTTCCATACCTGAAATCTTCATAAGGGCCAAAGTGGCCAAAAAGGATATCGGCATGGAAAGAGATACAATTACAGATTCACTGAGCGAAACGATAGAAATCATGATAATTAAGGTTGTCAGGATAATTGCATCCCTGACACTGCCGGTCATATTTTCCACAACCTGTTTGGTAAAAACAGAATCATCGTCTGCTACCTTAAATTCCAAGTAAGGATAGCTCTTCTCCAGTTCCCGTACCTTTTCTTTAACCAGGTCAATAACCTCTACTGTGTTGGCATCTTCCCGCTTGATAACCTGAAGAGCAATAGCCGCCTTTCCATTGAACCGGTATTCACTTCGCCTCTCTTCACCTGATGCATCAACAGAAGCTACATCCTTCAGGTAAATTAAATTCCCGTTTTTATTGTCAATCACGGTGTTTAGTAATTCTTCCGGGTTGGCATACTCCTGGACCAGCCGAATCAAAAATTCCTGGTCCTGTCCGGTAATCCGTCCTCCGGGAGCAGAAGCATTTTGTCCGCTGATGGCCCCGGTAACCCGGTCAAAAGGAATGTTTAAGGCATCCAGTTTTCTTTTATCCACCAAAACATTGACCTGTCCTTTATATCCACCGAAAACATCGACGGCCGCTACCCCATTTACTGCTTGTAGGGCGGTTTTTATTTCATTTTCGGCCAGATCGCGCACAGTTGCCAAACTGACCTTTTGGCTTTGGATAGCGTATGTAATTACCGGTTTACTTGATGAACTAAATTTCATTACCTGTGGTTCCTGGATACCTTCAGGCAGTTGCCTTTTTATCCTGTTGATGGCGTTCTGGATATCTACGGCAGCCACATCAACATCGCGCCCGTAATGGAATTCAACCTTAATGATGGAAAGGCCGTCCTGGGATGTAGACTTAATCTTCTTAACCCCTTCAACTGTAGCAAACTCCTCTTCCATGGGTTTGCTTACATCCTTGGCTACATCCTTCGCAGACACGCCGGGATAAGCGGTAATGACGTTTACCAGGGGAGGTGAAGTGTCAGGAAAAAGCTCCATTTTAAGGGTTTTACTGGCATAAATGCCAAATAGTAATACTGCAATAATAAAAGCAAAAATGCTGTATTTATGTCTGATTGAAAACTCCGCCAGGTTCATATAATCTCACTTCCTTAAATTAATCTTACTTCCTTAAATATAAAAGCCTTCCGTCGTAAATTTCAGAAAGACCGGAGGTTATGATTTTCTCACCTGACTTAAGCCCACTGATAATCTCGATAAATTTGTCATTGCTAATTCCCGTTGTCACTTTCCTTTTAGCGGCCTTGCCATTATTGACAACGTAAAGATAAGTGTTGCTCCCCTCGGTTACTACAGCTTGTTTGGGGACAAGGACAGCATCCTTTTTTTCTCCAAAGATAAAGAAGACATTTATGCTCATCCCCAGTTTAAGGTTATAATCCTTTATCATGTCCGGCGGGACAGCAATTTCCACCGAACCTGTCCGGATTGTCTTGTCCAGGGTGGGAAATATTTCCGTAATTGTTGCTGTATAATACTTTGTACTGTTAACCGGTGACAGATTTACTTTCATACCCCGTTTAAGTTTTATCAAATCTTCTTCCACAACTTTTACCGTAACCTTTAATTTTCTGGTGTCAGCAATTGTAAGGATGGGTTTCCCAGGAACAGCCATGTCTCCAGGATAACTGTAAACGGCAATAATAGTGCCTGTCATTGGTGAATAAATAGTGGAGTTTGCCAGACTGATGCGTGCTTCCTCCAGGGCGGCCTTAGCTTCTTCATAGCTGCTTTGAGCCGTGTCACGGCTGAAAATAATCTGTCGAAAATTCTGCTCGGAAATTGCTCCTTCCTTGAAAAGGGTTTCATAACGTTGGACCTGGGAATTCCAGTAATCAAGACTAATTTTTGTGGTCTCGACCTTTTGGGAAAGACTGTTTATTCTACCCTGCAGGTCTTCATTATCCAAGGCCACGGCTAGTTGACCGGCCTTAATAATTTCCCCTTCCCTACCCGATACACTTAAAATCCTGGCCGAAATCTTTGGCGCCAAATCAACTTCCATCCGCGGCTCAACCGTTCCGACATATGAAATCCCTTCAGAAATAGCTCCCGTTTTGGCTGTTATGGTTTCTACCGGGTAACCGGCATCAGTCTGTACTTCAGGCACTTTTTTTAACTGTTTAATTTTAATGCCCGTAAAAATTCCCAGGAGAACCAGGATAATAATACTCGCTGCCAGATATTTTTTTATGCTTGTTTTCATATGGACCGCTACCTCCAAATAAATTCTCTTTTGGTATTTCCCGTCTTAAAAGTGTTTTGTGTTAATAAGTCCTCACTAACATAATGAGCAAAAAAAATTACGCACAATAATTACGCCCAATAAAACACTGCCGTAAAAACCTGGCCATGGGTTCAAACTGTTGCAACAGGCTTACGTCAAAATCTGTCATGAATGATGTAAATATAGAAGTCTGAATTAATCCAAAAAAGGTTTTGGCCCCCATCTTAATATCCAGGTCACCTCTGAAAATACCCAGTGCAACGCCTTCGGCAATAACAGACATAATGGTTTCCAAATATTTTTCATGACGCTTCATTATCGTTTGCCGGAGTTCCTTATCCCCAAGGTGTAGCTCATCAGAAAACAAAATCCTGGGCAACCCCTTATTTTCCTCAATAAAGGTCAATTGGAACTTGAGAATTTCCTCAAGCTTGTTTAATGGGCCGGTATTTTTGGATATAATCGTCTGGATGCCATTTAGAAGGGATTCATGAACATCAACCATAGTAGCCTTGATTATTTGTAGCTTATTGGGGAAATGCCGGAACAAAGCAGCTTCCGAAAAGCCTACCCGCCTGGCCACTTCTGCCGTAGTCAGCCCGCTCACGCCTTTTTCTGCTATAATCTCAAGAGTCGCTTTGATAATCTGCTTCTTGCGAATTTCAGTAGGCTGCTTCGACATAATTCACCCTCCTTTTGGAAAACTTAACCCTATAAAGGCGACAGTTAGTGATTACTTACTTATATAATATCAGTTACTTGTTCTTTTGGCAATATTAACTATCAGTTTATTTTTTCACAAAATCGAGTTAATAATAAAAAATTCACTTTTGTCAATTTGAGCATGGAACATCAGCTTACCTAAGGCCGCTATATCCAGCACTTTAACACCAACTAAATTAACATTAGGGGCCGCCCCTTCCACCAGGGCCGTCAACCACACCAAATCACTGTTGGCTCCGGCAGAAAACTTGCTCTTATCGGTAAGGGAATCAAAAACATTGGCCATTCCAGCCAAAAAAGCATCAAAAAGAACCTGCGCTTTTCAGCAGCAGGTTCTTCCCAGTGAAGGTTTAAATCAATATCAAAATTCCTGTTAATATCCCAAACCGGCGCTAACCTGCAGGGTCCGGGCCAGCAGCACGGCCGCTTCCGCTCTGGTAGCCGGATTAGTTGGTTTTATGTAACCGTTTTGCCCTGTCAATATACCCATCTGCAGGGCTTGAACCACAGCATTTTTGGCCCACCCGGCAATTTTGTCCGCATCCTTAAATTCCGCCTGCAACACATCGGTTAAGTCTTCCTGCAGGAAACTTCCGCCGCTGTTGGCCGCGTTCATTAACATAACTACCATTTCCTGCCTGGAAATAGGTTGCTGGGGATTGAATTTCTTGCCGGAACCTTTGACCAGACCGGCCCTGGCCGCAGCTTGCACGGCGTTAAAGTACCAGGCGGTTTTGGGCACATCAACAAACACCGGGGCCTCCTCACTACCGGGCTCCAGGCCCTTGGCCGCCGCCAGCATGCTGATGAATTCTGCTCTGGTAATGGTCCTGTCCGGGTTGAATTTCTTCTCTTTATTGCCGCTGACCACGCCCCAGGCGGCCAAAATCCGGATTTCTCTTTCCGCCCAATGGCCGTCGATGTCTTTTAATTCCACAGGAACACCGTAATTATAGACATTTTCCACTTCGCCTGTCCTGGCGTTAACCATCTTGGGCACCTGATTATATAAAGTATAAACTAACATGACCTCTTTTGCCGGTCTGCCGTCTTCCGATGCCTTGCGGGTATATTTCAATGTGGGCTTCTCTAAAGCCAGTAAACTCTCAACGGCTTCTTTTTCAGTAATTATCCCGTCGCGGGAGGCAAAGGTCTGGTATTCATCCCAGTTGGACCAGTATGCCCGCACTTTTCCTGTATTGTTATTTACTGATATACTAATGGTGTTCATATTAAACGGAATGCCGTTTACCACGCGAACAAAGTTAAAACTGTAGGCAGGAGATTTTACTTCTTTACCGTTGACGTAATAATAGTCCTGCCGGGGGAATTCCTGCAAATATACTTGTTCGGCCTTTTGCGGGGCAACTTTTTTCAGGTAATCCAGGGCAATCTGCTTGCACCTGTCATAGTCATAATTGACCGGTTTTTCTTCCTGTTCGCCCCAAATCTCTTCCCATCTGTGATAATTTATCAATTCCCCTGTTTGGGCGTTTATTGTTACACTGATGTTCTCCCCGCCCCGGTAATCACTGGGACCGAACTGAAACTCCCAGGTTTTGGCGGAACCGGGGTACCAGCCTTCTGCATACCGGCTGTTTTGCACTGTATAATCGCTGGGAATATCTATATATTCGCCGGCTTTGGCCCTGGCTTCTTCCAAGGTCAGGGTTTTTCCCGGTTGGTTGGCGGCAGGCGGTTCTTCTTTGACAGGCAGGTACACTTTTTCCGGCACCTTGACTTCTTTGCCGAACCCGTCTATTAACTTGCCGCTGAACGCATCAATATAGCTCCCGCCCCCCATGAAATCCTCAACAGTATAGTATAACTGCACCGGTTTCCTGGCATTTACCGGGCCCGGAGGATACGGCCCGTAAGGCCGTACGTAAGCAAGCCGCAATCCGATCTGTTCGCGGAATATCCGCTCTGCCTGCTCCGCCGTAATAACTCCGTCCGGTCTGGGAAACTCCACACTGTTATCCCAATTGGAGTAATAGTGGATTACTTTGCCCGTTCCGGCGTTAACGTTCACAGTAAGGGTATTTTCCAAAAATGGAATCCCGTTCACCATGCGAACGTAAGTAAAACTGTATGTTCTAAAACCGCCGTAGTAATCATATTCCGGGTAAGGCTGTTCCACCGGTCGGCTTTGTTTAAACTTTTCCGGCGCCAGGCGCTGCAGCATAGCCTCAGCTATTTGCCGGCATTCTTCCCTGGTCTTATACTTGGCCGGTTTTTTGGCATTAGACCAGTCTTCATTTTCCGAGTACTGAATTATTTCTCCCGTGTCGGCATCTATCGACACACTGATATGGCGGTACCGGTTCAGTATTGACATATTCCAGTTGAATTCCCATATCTTCCGGTTACCGAAATAGCTTTCTTCCCGGTAGCTTATGTCCACGTTTTTCAGACCCTCGGGTATGCCAAAAGTATCCCGGGCGATTTTCATGGCTTCTTCCCGTGTTATTTTCGCCCCTTCCCCCTGCGCCCAGGCCGAGGGAACAAAGGTCAGCAGCATTGCGCCGAGAATGGCAAGTGATATCAATTTTCGGGTTATCTTGCGTGGCATAATCTTTACACCTCCGTTTGGTATTGGTAAAAACCTAAATGTCTCCCCCCTTTCAACCGTCGCGGTATTTTTTGCAATTTTCTGAAACTACCGGCCGGTAAAATATGTTAAAACCTATACTTATAATTATATTACATCAGGCCGATTAGATTCATCACCCCGGCGGTAAAATTGAGGGTGATTTTTCTAATCCCGGTTGACTCATATCCGTCCCACACTGCTGATTTATTGTTTATTCTTCAATATAATTCTTTTTATAATCAATAATATCCTTTTTAGTTAATTTAATAAGATTGGTATCTTTCACTTCAAACCGGGCTTTAGAAGTTACATCAATTACATAATCATTCCACACTTTTTGCTTTTCTGATTTATCAACTTGGCCAGTAATTTGATTTTTCAGTTTACCAATAGAGCCTTTAATTTGGTATTTCTTTGGCACATAGCCTTCCCAGTATGTTTTTTCCCCCATGGTAGCAATAAAATCGTCAATTTCACTGGACATTCCCTGTTTTTTGTTTTGCTGGTATTTTTCTTTAGTTTGTTTAGCATAGTCTTTTGCTTTTTGTTCGGATACCTCAATACCGAGTTTCTTTGCTTCTGTAACCAGTGCGTATTCCGTCAAAAAATAAGATAATGCTCTTTTTTCTTCTCCGGCAACCAGTTTTTTATCGATATTGGCAAGGGCCTTTTCTTTTTCCGGACCTGCAGGAGCATTCAATGCTATATTTTCTTTTTCTGTCTTCAAACTGGCCGTAAGGTCTTCCTGCATTTTTAGAGTAATCATATACTCTGCTTTTGTTATTTCGTTTCCGTTTACTACAAGAACAATTTTATTAGCATCAGGCATGCCCTTAGCCTCATTGATATAGTCCGCCGTACTTTTACCTTTTGAAATAGAAAAGGCTGCTGTAGCCGCTACAAGTACAAAAATGGCAACTAGAATAAAAATGGGCATTTTTTTCATAATAATATTCTCCTAACGGTATTTTCTGGTTCTTCACTTGAAAACTTCTTCGTTTTGGGGTAAGGTCCTTTCTATTTTCTTTAATTTCTAAGACTAATTATTATGCAAAATGCTCATACAACAAACAGCCAAAAAAAAGATCAGTTATTACTTTTAAGTAAATTTTTTATTTCTTCTTTATTGAATTCCTTTACCTTTAAAGCAATTACAAATTTCCCGTCGTTAAATATAATGAGTTTTTTTTCTAAAGTTAAAAACCAAAGATTCCCTTTAATAGTCTTTGAGTTTACTTTTATTTCTTTAGCTTTGCTGTAAGTATATATAAAACCTTCGTAACCGCCCCGAATAACTTCATTATGTGTATATTTCTCATTTGTCAAACTCAAATCTTTAATAGCTTTCTCTAGAATGGTTAGTGCTTCTCTGGAACTTTTGTCAGATAATTTTATAATTTTGTTATATGATATTTTAGCAACCTGGACATCGTCTTGATTTGCAATGCAGCCAATTAAAAAAGTAAGCGACATAAAAATGATTATTCCAAATAACCACCGTTGTTTCACGTAGTCACCTCTGTTTTTTCATAAGTTTTTTACTCCAAAGAAGAATGCCAGTACTGACTTGCTGTTGCTGTTACTGATAATTCCAGAGTGCCATTTGTGTGCAGGGTACGGATATCCATTCAAACCATTTTAGAAAAGGAGCTCATAAGTATATCCTACAACAAATTAACATGACTTTAAGATTATTAATCTTTGTATTTTAATTCCTTTAATGTTATAATATAGATAATTTAGAAAAAAAGGGGGAGTTAATATAAAATTTAATTATACTTTGAATACTCTGATATTAATCCTTTTGTTAATTGTTGCCGGATGTAATGATAAAGTAACCAATGAAATCACTTTTGAGGGCGAGAGTAAGAATTGGGAAGTTACTTTGAGTTATAAACTGTCCGGCAATGAGACCTACGAAACTTATACATTAAATTACAAAAATAGTAATATTAGTGATAAAACGAAAGTCAAATTCCAATTTAGCTCAATTGTTAATAATAAGATATTACCGCCCTTTGCTTTCGGAGAAATTACAATAGGTAAAGATTTTAAAATTGAAAGCACTAGTACGTCAGGGGCTAAAATGCCAAGCAACAGTGAAATCTTTGACGTTAGTATTGAGTGGGAAGGTAAAAAAGAATCGATAAGACTAACTTCAAAAAGAGTAGGCCGTTATTAAAACTGGCCTACTCTTTTAATCGATTCATCAGGAAAGATTAGAAGTAAAAATTCTTTTACACTCCCGATTTATCTTGGAAATTCTACACTATAATCATTAATTATTAAATTTTCTAACCATAAATCGTATGTTGTTGATGACGTTCCTTTTCTAACCGAGCCATAAGAATTAGCTCCTACCATTCCTTTTGATATAGGTTTCCATTCTGGAGGTACATTGTAATCATACATTATAAGAACATTGTACTTTGTCAAGGCTTGAGATATAGTATAGCCACCGTTATAAAAACCATTTTGACCAATGTTAACTTTACAATTTTGTACGGAATACGACGAAGAAACCGTCCAACCGCCTTTAACTTTATACATATCATAATAATCGTCATCACCGATAGAAGTAACCGTCCAATATACTGTTTGATAGGCTTTTACACCTTTTGATGGATCCCATCTTTCAACATACTTATAATCGTTTAAAAAATATCTATTCTTTACACGACTATTCGGGGATTTCTTTTCGGAAGAAAGTTCAATTTCGTCTACTATTGCAAAAGTCGTTGTTACATAACTCTTTTTTTCCTTCCCATCTTTTAATTTCTCAATTTTCAACAGTTGAGTGGTCGAATACACTTTAACATTTAACGGTTTTCCCTCTTTATTTTTTAGTTTAGCTTTTGGATAAGTAATTTTATCAGTTTTGCCATTTAATGCACGATTATATAATTCATTTATATCTGTGATTTCTTCCGCTTGATAAATAGTTTTTGATGTTTGAGAATTCGCTGCCAAACTAACTGGTACCAAGCTAAATACCAATAGTGTAATAAGTAGCAATGAAATAAATTTCCTCATCTTCATTTTTAATTTGCTCCTTTCTGTGTTTACCATTTTTAATTAAATTAAATATGCTTATTGAGCATCCCACCTTTCTTGATTTAATTTTTTGTAAAATTATATCGTAATTATATAATTAAAGGCGTATAATAAAACCCCTAAATATTGACAGAAAAAATAGCTAGTTAATTTTTGATACGTTTGTTTGTATCCGTACCTTTCTTGTAATTGCTATTATATACCAAATTTCCGACGAAAATCATCACCCTTTTTCTGAAATTTTTGGGTATTTTTTTAATCCTCTCCCAAATATCAGGGTTATAATTATAACCCCAATAGAAAAACCCAGGCTGTTCCCCATAATCCTATGCCTAAAGGAACAGCCTGGGTTCTCCAATAACATACCTGCGGGAAAGCTCCCCAGAAATTGTGTTGTTTAATTCCATACTATGTCTTTCACCTTAGCCATGCAATCACTGAAGTTTCCCACACCTAATTTTTGATAAATGTTTTTTAAATGACACTTAATAGTATTCTTTGAAATATTTAATTCACCTGAAACCCTCTCCTGGTTTTTTCCACAATACAACTCATACAATACCTCCACTTCCCTGACTGTCAAATCCCGGCGTGAAATGATAATTTTCCCGAAAAACACGGCTTTATCTATGCTTTTTCCTGCCACACCGGAAGAATTATAATGCTCACCCCTGGTATTATGATTATTACCCCTAGGTCTGCAGCTTCCCTGCGTCGTTTCCATATAGCTGCCCGCCAACTCTGCCATCAATTCCACCAGGGCCGTCAACTGCACTAAATCACTGTCGGCTCCGGCAGAAATATCAATATAACCCACCGTCTCACCGGCCACCCTGATAGGCGCCGCAATGCAACTCCAGGATTTCATCACACTGCAGTAGTGCTCATCTCCTATGATTACTGTTGGGCTGTTCTCATAAATGGCCATACTGATGGAATTAGTCCCGAAACTGTAGTAATCCAGACAAGCACCCGGCATTATCCCCCTGTTGAAACACCACTGCATTACCTCCATGCTGCTGTAGAGATCGATGATATACCCCCTGGAATCACATAAAAATAGAAGCTTGCTCTTATCGGTAAGGGAATCAAAAACCCTGGCCATAATGGGGCGGCACACGGAAATCAGCATCTCGTTTCCGGAAAGAAGTTCGCTGAGTTCGTCCCCTTCCAGGATAACCTTTGGCCAGGGCTGGTTTTCCAGCAGCCCGCTTTCTCTGGCTTTAGCGATAACTTTCTCCAGGCTACGCCTGTTTACACGGTATTTCGGGTCGCACTGTAGGTATTTAAACTTTTTAAATACTTCCTCCATTACATCCCTTTACTCCTTTTGTTGAAAAAATCATTTCCTGGATAATTATAACATAAATGGGATGTATTTTTTGTCGTTTCTTGTCGTCTGTTTATCTTTTTTACATTTTCGAAAACTAATCGTAAAGGATATTTGTGGAAAACAACCTTGAAAATCAAGGTTCTATAATAAATGTTGGAGTGGCAGGAAAAGAGAATACCCACTAGCCCACCCTAACCCTCAATGAAGGAGGTATTCACCAAATGCCCTTTCACTTTTTAAACAATAAGGTAGTCAGCAGTATACTTTAACACAAAAACAAGAACGGCAGCACAAATGAAAGCAAAGTAGCTTTTTCTGCTGTAAATCTGTTGTACTGCAAAAGCCGCCAATGGAATGATTAAAATGATAGCCGGGAAAATGTACCGGTATTGAAAAAAGAAGATCGACAGCACCGCCGGAAAATAGGTAGCCGTCAATACTACAAACAGCGCTTCCCGCTTATACAACAAAACCATTACTGCACCCACTGCACCCAAAGCCATCAGGGTCCAGTGATAATATTTGTTAAAGTTTTTTGAGTATAAAAAAATGTTGTCAAAGTGGTATAAATCAGCTATCCAGTCCCTGGTATCGCTGACAGAAATTAATAGTTTTCTAATTACAAGTTTAATAAAAAGAACCGGATGTTGGGCAATCCATCTGACAGCTTCCTGTTTCATAAGCCGGTCTACCTGAGCGTCATTTTTTCCTTCGGTTACTGCTCGCCGGTATCCGGGCAGCTTCATAACCTTATCGGTATAATACCCGGTGGCGTAGTCATTGTTCCCCGTCAGCAGATTAAGCCCTGAAATGGTATCCACCAGGACAAACTCCTTTTGCTCCATATAGTTCCGTATTGTCCAGGGCATAATTGTCAAGGCCATAAACAGTATCATTAAAATTGAGGGGAACCACAGCCGTTTGGTTAGTACTTCCTTATAACTGCGCAGGCAATACCAGCCAAGTAATATTAAAGGTACAAGGAGGGAAATTGACCGGGTAAGGGTAGCCAAGCCAAAAAGAATCCCGGATAATACGAACCAATGAACTTTGTTTTCCTGTGTTCCCCGGACAAAACTATACAGCGCATAAGAAAAGAGGGTTAAAAACAGGATTTCCGTCAACAGCACTCCTGAATAACCTATAAAAGGCACATACAATGCAGCTATAATCAGTCCCATTAGAGCCGTGTTTTGGTCGAAAACTCTTCGGGCAAACAGATAAATTGCCAGCAAAACTGATACGCTCATCAGGGACTGCAAAATGTAAACGACATGATAATTGTGTCCAAATACTTTATAGATTAATGCCAGGAACACTACATAGCCGGGCGGGCGGTAGGTAGCGCCATGTTTCTCGTTGGTCGCAAAAGTTCCTTTTTCCTGTAAAGTTACTGCCCGCCTGTCATAATCCCGCATATCCGAAATGGGTTGTGTGTTAACCTGTATAACATATTCAAGCCGAACAAACAACGATACCAGGATGACCAATATCAATACAATCGTTTTCGTCCGGGATATTCCGCTGCTCAATGTCACTTAAGTACCTCACTTCCATATCGACCTTTAATGTCTCCGGTAGTACAGAAAGAACCTGCGCTTTTCAGCATCAGGTTCCTCTTAATTTTCTCCCGTGTTTTATTAGAGTCCCGCTTCTTTCCTCAGGAGTTCGGCCTTATCGGTCCGCTCCCAGGTCAGGTCGATATCAGTACGCCCGAAATGGCCGTAGGCAGCCGTTTGCTTATAAATCGGGCGCCGCAAATCCAGTTCTTTGATAATGCCCGCCGGACGCAGGTCAAAGTGCTTCTGGACCAGTTCCACCAGCTTATCTTCAGGCACTTTGCCGGTGCCAAAGGTATCGATCCTTATAGATACAGGCCGGGCTACGCCGATGGCATAAGCCAACTGCACTTCGCACCGGTCGGCCAGGCCGGCGGCAACAATATTTTTGGCCACGTACCTGGCAGCGTAAGCGGCTGAACGGTCAACTTTTGTAGGGTCCTTACCCGAGAAGGCGCCACCGCCGTGACGGGCCATACCACCGTAAGTATCTACGATAATCTTCCTGCCGGTAACACCGGAGTCGCCCTGCGGACCACCGATAACGAAACGACCGGTGGGGTTAACAAAATACTTGGTTTTGTCATCCAACATTTCGGCGGGTATAACAGGCTTAATGACCTTTTCAATGATATCCTGCCTGATCCGCTCCAGAGAAACCTCCGGCGCATGCTGAGTGGATATGACAACGGTGTCAACCCGTACAGGCTTATCATCTTCGTACTCAACAGTTACCTGGCTCTTGCCGTCAGGACGCAGGTAATCAAGTACACCTTGCTTCCGTACTTCCGTCAATTTTCTGACCAGCTTATGGGCGAGGGATATGGGAAGCGGCATAAGCTCTTCCGTTTCGTTAGATGCATAACCGAACATCATCCCCTGGTCGCCGGCGCCGATGGCTTCTATCTCGGCATCGGACATTTCCCCTGTTTTCGCCTCCAGCGCCTTATCAACGCCCATAGCAATATCAGGTGACTGTTCGTCAATAGATGTAATTACTGCGCAGGTATCACAATCGAACCCGTATTTAGCGCGGGTATAGCCGATTTCCCTGATAGTTTCGCGGACAACCTTGGGAATATCCACATAACACTTGGTTGTAATTTCCCCCATAACTAAAACCAGACCGGTTGTAACAGCCGTTTCGCACGCTACCCGGGCATAGGGGTCCTGAGCAAAAATGGCATCCAGGACGGCATCCGATATTTGGTCGGCAATTTTATCAGGATGGCCTTCCGTAACTGATTCAGACGTAAAAAGTTTTCTCATGAAATGTTCCCTCCTTGAACTAAAATATTACACAATTTATTTTAAAGTTAGAATTGTGTCCAATATAATGTCTGCCACCTGGCGTTTCGGCATTTTTTCCAGCGGTATAACCCGGCCATCGGCAAATACTAACTTTACCACATTGGTATCCACGCCAAATCCGGCTCCTTCCAACGTAAGGTCATTGGCCACAATCAAATCCAGGTTTTTCTTTTTCAGTTTCTTCTGTGCGTTTTCCATCAGACTTTCTGTTTCAGCAGCAAAACCCACCAAAATCCGGTCGCCTTTATTTTGTCCCAGAAATTCAAGTATATCGGGATTTCGCGTAAGTTCCAGCGAGATACTGTCCGGTCCCTTTTTGATTTTTTGCCGGGTCACGGCAACCGGTCTGTAGTCCGCCACCGCGGCGGCCTTAATGACAACATCAGCCTGAAGGTATTCCTGTTTTACTGCTTCAAACATTTCATCGGCCGATTCAACTTCTATCTTGCGGACATCCATTGGCGCATCCAATGTCGTTGGTCCGGATATCAGCGTAACCTCCGCTCCACGGTCCCTGGCTGCTTCTGCAATAGCATAACCCATTTTGCCGGTACTTCTGTTAGAAATAAAACGAACCGGATCGATGGCTTCCCGGGTCCCTCCGGCCGTAACCAGAACCTTTTTGCCGGCAAAATCCTTTATGCCCACTAAAAGATAGATGAGCTTATCCATTATATATTCAACGTCAGGTAACCGCCCTTTCCCTTCGTATCCACAGGCCAGGCGCCCGGTTGCCGGTTCGATAAAATAATACCCCAACTGCTTGAGTTTGTTGATATTACCCTGGACAATGGGATTTTCGTACATATGTACATTCATGGCCGGAGCAAACACAACAGGTGCTTTGGTAGCCATCAAGGTCGTGGACAACATATCGTCGGCAATCCCGTTGGCAACTTTCCCTATGATATTGGCCGTAGCCGGAACCACAGCCATTAAATCCGCCTTATCAGCCAGCGCTATATGCTGTACTTCGCAACTGACCGGCTCCTGAAACATATCGGTTATAACCCTTTGTCTGGAAATAGTTTGTAAAGTAAGGGGAGTGATAAATCGGCAAGCTGCCTTGGTCATAATAACGTGAACCTCAGCACCATGTTTAATCAAACGGCTGGCCAAATCAGCAGCCTTATAAGCGGCAATCCCACCGGTTACTCCCAGGACCACACATTTGCCCTGTAACAACATCCTCCCCCCTTGTAATTTACTTAATACCCGTTTTGGTGCGGTGGTACTTTACCTTATCCTGGGCTATTTCTTCCAAGGCTACCGTAACAGGTTTGTAAGAATTAGACTCTACCAGTTTAGGAGCTCCTTCAGTAATCATGCGGGCTCTCTTGGCAGCAGCAACAGCCAGTGTGTATTTACTGTCAACATACTTCAACAGCACATCCAGAGAAGGTTGTTTCAAACTATCTACCTCCTATTTTTGATATTGCTCTGCTATAAATAATATTTCATTATCTTGGTCTGGTGACTCAATACACTGATAGCGGCTGGCCCTGTGTTTTTCTGCAAAAATAATAGCCTCTATCGCCGCTACCGCCTCCCCAACCCTTTCATTGACCACAATATAGTCGTAATTAGAATAGCTTTTCATTTCTCCGGCCGCGGAATTCATACGTGTGGCAATTACCTCGGCGCTATCCGTCCCTCTGGTGCAAATGCGTTTTTGCAATTCTTTTAACGAAGGCGGCATTATAAAAATGAAAACCCCTTTGGGGAACTTTTCTTTTACCTGCATGGCCCCCTGAATGTCTATTTCAAGGATTACATCTTTGCCCGCTGCCAGGTTCGCCAAAAGCGCGTCCTTGGGGGTACCGTAATAATTACCGTAAACCTTAGCCCATTCAACAAAACCGCCTTCTTTTACTTTTTGCAGGAATTCTTCTTCACCCAAAAAGAAATAATTCACCCCGTCAACTTCTCCTGTTCTGGGTGGCCTGGTGGTAGCCGACACAGAATAGACAATAGAGGGGTGTTTTTCCACTAAAGCCCGACATACCGTGCCTTTGCCCGTACCTGAAGGCCCAGAAATAACCAACAACAGACCAGGTAACTTCATTTTTCTCTCTCCCCGGTCAGCAATAATTAATCAGCCGGGTCTTCGCTATGGTTTGTATCTTTGGTTGCCAGTCTATGCGCCACGGTTTCCGGTTGCACCGCAGACAGTATCACATGATCACTGTCTGTGATAATAACGGCTCTGGTCCTTCTTCCGTATGTAGCGTCTATCAACATACCTCTATCACGGGCTTCCGTAATTATCCTTTTAATAGGAGCCGATTCCGGGCTAACAATGGCAATAATCCTGTTTGCAGAAACTATATTGCCAAAACCAATATTAATCAATTTTATTTCCATAAATAAAAGCCCTCCTTTGTTTTAAAAACAAAACATATTAAAAATACTAAAAAACCTCGCCATTCGGTATACAGCTATATATTTTCCAGTCTACCCTCCTTTTATTAGGAATTCCTTATTTTACCTTTAACTTACTCTATATTCTGTACCTGTTCCCTTATTTTTTCCAATTCACTTTTGGCCACAATTACAAGGTTGCTTATGGTTAAATCATTGGCTTTGGCACCAATGGTATTCACTTCCCGGTTCATTTCCTGCACCAAAAAGTCCATTTTTCGACCAATGGGTTCCGCACTGTCCAAAGCAGCCTTAAACTGAGCGAAATGACTCTGTAGCCTGACCAGTTCCTCAGTAATATTGCTCCGGTCGGCAAAAAAGGCCACCTCAGCAGCTAGCCGGCTCTCGTCAACTTCTACACTTTCGAGCAGTTCTTTTATCCGGGCATGTAGCTTTTCTTTATACTCCACCACCACATTAGGAGCACGGTCGTTTATCTGCACCCAACAACCTTCCAGTTTCTCAATACGCGAGTACAGGTCTGCGCGCAGCCTTTTCCCCTCTTCCCGGCGCATATTTACTAACTGTTCGAGAGCCATTTCCGTAGCAGTCTGTAAAGCTTTTGCCATTTCTTCCATGTCGGGGTCCCCTTCTTCCAGAACCACCACATCAGGAAAACGGGCAATATCAATCAACTGTATCTGCTGTTCGGGTGCGCCTAAAATCTCCCCTAAATCCTTCAAAGAATTATAATACGCTAAGGCTAAATCTTTGTCAACTTTGATGGTTTTATTTTTACTGTCTTCTGTCTCAACGGATACGAAAACATCAACGCGCCCCCTGGCCACTTTTTCGGCAACACTTTTTTTCACCAGGTCCTCCAAGGCTGCATAAAGCCTTGGCATCCGGACAACTGTTTCCAGGAAACGATAATTAACAGAACGTATCTCTACAGAAAATACAACATTACCGCCGGTACATTCACCCCGGCCATAACCGGTCATGCTCTTTATCAATCTTTCCACCTCTTCATCTCTTGACAACATTCCTATTATTACCACAACCAGTTAAAAAGTTTCGATTTAAAGAAAAAGTTTGAACTACTGGTTTTAACACACAAAATTAATAGTTCTACTTAAAAAAAGAAATTCCTCTTTGAAAATCCAGAAATCAAGAGAATTTTTAAGAATTAAGGAGAATTCCCAACCTATTCCCCGGAAACACGCTCACAAAAAAGCCCAGGTGTTAACCCCGGGTAGCTCAAGTAGATTTAACCAGATTCAAATCGGTTTTAAAATGCTTTTTATTGGGATAAGACATTACTTTTTTCTCCCATGTTCGGATAACTATCTCATCTTCGCCGGATGAAATCAGGTATTCGGGAAGCATAGGCGTTTTTCCGTACCCTTTCGGAGCATTAATTATATAAGTGGGAACGGCCAACCCCGAAGTGTATCCCCGCAGTTTTTCCATGATTTTGATTCCTTCTTCTACCTTTGTGATAAAATGACTGGTGCCTGTAACAGTTTTAGCGTGAAATATATAATATGGACGAATGCGCACCTTCAAAAGTTCATGGTTGAGTTTTTTCATGACATGGACATTATTATTTATTCCGTTCAGCAGAACCGCCTGGTTACCCAACACAGCCCCTGCCTTGATCAACTTGTCGCATGCTTCGGCTACAGCCGGGGTAATTTCCTTGGGATGGTTAAACTGAGTATTGATATAAAGTGGCGGGTGTTTCTCAAGAATCTCACATAATTGCGGGGTAATTCTTTGCGGCATGGAAACCAAAGTCCTGGTACCGATTCTTTTGATTTCAACATGCGGAATGCTATCCAACTGGGTTAAAATCCAATCTAATTCCGAATTACTTAACAGCAACGCATCCCCCCCGGTAATGAGGACATCCCGGATTTCCGGATTCGCCCTGATATATTCAATGGCAGCTTTTATCTCCGAACGGGGCTTGTTGCGGTCAACTTCCCCGATATTTCTCCGGCGTTGACAGTGCCTGCAATACATGGCACACTGATTCGTGACGTTTATTATCAACCTGTCCGGATACCTTCTCGTTATGCACGGAGCGGGCGATGTAAACTCTTCTCCCATCGGGTCGTCTTTCCCTGATTGGTCTAATAACTCCAGTATACTGGGGATAGCTTGCAAGCGAACAGGGCAGCTCGGATCGCGCTCACTCATGAGGCTGGCATAATAAGGCGATATAGCCCATCTGAACTTCTGTCCCACTTTCTTTATATCTTCGATTTCTTTCTCAGTCAGGTCGATGATCTGCGCAAGGACTTCCACATCTCTGATCCGGTTTTTCATGTGCCATTTCCAGTCATTCCAGTCTGCTTCCGTACCGTTTAAAACCTGTAAAATCCTGGCCTTCCTCTTTTCAATCCGGGGCCATTGATCAAAACCCGTTTCGATATGGTCTCTCGCCACCAGATAATCCTCTATCCGCAATTTTAGTTCAGCCGCTCTTTCCAGCGCTACCTGCCTTTTCTCTTCCGGGGTTATAATCCTCTGTACCTGATTGTTTTTTGCGCTACTGTTTTCAACTTCCTGATGCAGCATATAATCCTCTTTCATCACCATGGCCAAGTCCTCCTTTCCAAAGTTAAAACACAAAACCCCCGAAACAAACCGGGGGTATAGAGTCAGCTAATTTTGAGGACAGCCAAAAAATGCTAAAACACTTCTTCCTGTCCACGCTTGCGAAGTTAGCTGACGGATTCGGGTCGACAGATGACCCTACCCACAATAGTTGTGGGATTCACCCCAAAAGGTTGGTTCCTCCGCTTCTTTTTAGCAAAGAATTCAGCGCTGTAAGTAAGCATCTAGCCATTAATAAAGGTGTATTATATATTTGCTTATATATATTATACTATAAAAATCTTTTTTTGTACATAAAAAACAAAGCTTTATTTATTATTTTTAAAATAACCCGATGATTTTAGCCCCATTCCACGCATAATTCACTTTCCTTACACAAATTCGACGAAAAAGAAAAGCGAGACTTTTTCTCGCTTTTAAAATTCCACTTTGCCTACGTTCTGTTTTATTCTTTCAATAGCTTCAAGAATGCGTTCTTTTTCCACCGTCAAAGCAATACGGAAGAAACCTTCGCCGTATTCGCCGTATCCATTGCCGGGCGTAATAACTACACCGGTTTTTTCAAAAACATATTCAGCAAAAGAAATTGAAGTATAGCCCTTAGGCACGGGTGCCCACACATAGATCGTAGCCTTGGGTTTCTCCAGGTTCCAACCAAGGCTGTTCAACCCATCGACAACAATATCTCTTCTTTCACGATAGACTTCACTCATTTCTTTTGTACAATCCTGCGGCCCTGTTAATGCAGCAATACCGGCGTACTGGACAGCCTGAAATACTCCGGAATCAATATTTGACTTGATTCTGCCCAAAGCTTCTATAACTCTGGCATTACCGGCAGCCCAGCCAATTCGCCAGCCGGTCATGTTATAAGACTTGGAGCAGGACCCAAATTCGATACCCACATCCTTGGCCCCCGGATATTCCAAAAAACTTGGCGGCCTGTATCCTTCGAAAGCAATCTCCTGGTAAGCAGCATCGTGGCAAACTATAATGTCGTATTCCTTGGCAAAAGCAATCAGTTTGTGATAGAACGCGTCATCAGCAATAGCCCCCGTCGGGTTATTGGGATAGTTTACAAACATCAGCTTTGCCTTTTTAGCTATATCAGGAGGTATGGCATCCAGATCAGGCAAAAATCCGTTTTCCGGCTTCAGAGGCATAATGTATGGATTCCCGCCGGCCAAAAGTGCGCCTATACCATATACGGGGTAACCGGGGTCGGGAATTAAGGCCACATCGCCCGGATCCAAATAACAAAAAGAAATATGGGCAATGCCTTCTTTGGAGCCTAACAGAGAAACGACTTCTGTCCTGGGGTCCAATTCAACGTTAAACCTGTTCCCGTAGTATTCCGCAACTGCCTTACGGTAACTCAGCATACCTACCGATGAGGGGTACCGGTGGTTTTCCGGGTTATGGGCCTGTTCGCAGAGCTTCTCAATTATGTGGTCCGGGGTCGGGCGGTCAGGGTCGCCTATCCCCAGGCTGATTACATCTACTCCTTCTTCTTTGGCCTTTTCAATTTTTTTTTCGATTCTCGCAAACAAGTAAGCTGGTAATTGCCTAATGCGCTGTGCTTCTTCCAACTTTCAAATCCTCCTTTGTTTATGGTGGTAAAATAGCTTAATATATAATAATGTTTTTGGTCAATCACTGCATAAATTGGGTGGTTGCCAACCTATTCCAGGGTTGTACCTTTGAAAACATAAGCAGCCGGCCCCATCATATAGACATGGTTGTCCTGAGCCCACCGGATAAAGAGGTCGCCTCCATCGAGGTGTACAATGACTTCGCGGCCCGTAAATCCATTGAGGTGGGCAGCCACCGCCGACGCACAGGCTCCTGTGCCACAGGCCATGGTTATCCCGGCTCCCCGTTCCCAAACTCGCATCCGAACTTCATTTTCATTCAAAACCTGGACAAACTCCACGTTGGTTTTATTGGGAAAGGCGGTATGCGTTTCAACCCGGGGTCCAATTGCAGCTACCGGATAATCTTCCGCGTTGTCCACGAAAATCACACAATGAGGATTTCCCATAGAAACACAGGTAACATTATATGTAGAACCGTTTACCGGCAAAGGCTCAGCGACAACTTTCCCCGGTTCCCCCAGCATCGGGATACGCCCGCGTTCCAGTTCCGGCTCGCCCATATCTACTTCGACAAGCGCCTCTCCGGCAGGGTTTTCTATAATCCGGGGTATTCTTATGCCTGCCAGAGTCTCAACTCTGATGGTTTGCTTTTTCACAATACCGTGGTCATATAAATACCTGGCAAAACACCTGATTGCATTGCCGCACATCTCCGGCTCACTGCCGTCAGGGTTAAATATGCGCATCTGAATATCTGCCGTTTCTGAGGGTAATATAAAAACTAAGCCGTCAGCCCCTATACCGGTTTTCCGGTTGCACAGCCGTACTGCCAATTCAGCCCCGTTCGCCAGGTTGTTTTTATCAAAATCTTCGATTAAAATAAAGTCATTGCCAAGTCCATGCATTTTAGTGAACTGCAACCTATTCTGCCACCTCCTTTGACATGGAAAAGCCAAAACAAAAGAGGAATTTCCTCGCCGGTTTTGGCCCCGATAAAAAACACATTATTTTTCGTACAAAAATGTACTATTTTAATAGAATTACTTACTAATTTATCTTATACTACTTATAGGCCTTTTGCAACAGTTTCCGCCCTTGTATACAATATATAATCAAATAATTAGGTTTTGGAGGAAATATGGCATACGACAGTTTAGTTTTGTCTGCTCTGATTAACGAATTGAACCAAACTATCCTGGGCGCCCGTATTGAAAAAATATATCAGCCGGGTAAAACCGATATCGTAATTATTTTCCATACACCCGCCGGTAAACAGAGATTGTTCATGTCCGCCGACCCCGGCATGGCCAGGGTACACCTGACCCGTTTTAACAGAGAAAATCCACTGACACCGCCGATGTTCTGCATGGTACTCAGGAAACACCTGGAAGGCGGTAAGCTTACCCGTATCAGCCAACCTGACTTTGAACGCATCATTCGCTTGCATATAGAAAGCTACGATGAATTGGGCAGGTTAAGTGAAAAAATCCTGGTTTGCGAAATCATGGGCAAACACAGTAATATTATTCTCTTGAACAGCGAGGATAATGTGATTTTGGATGGAATTATCCGTTTCAGTCACGCCGTAAACAGGTACCGGGAGGTTTTACCGGGCAGGTCCTACGTTGCACCACCCGGTCAGGGGAAAATTAACCCCCTGCATATCTCGGAGTATGATTTTAAATCTATTCTCTGGAAAAAGGTCTTGACCTGTGCTGAAAGCGCCCCTGCATCTCCCGACAAATGGCTGCTACAAACTTTTACCGGCTTAAGCCCGCAAACCTGCAGGGAAATGTTTTTGCTGAGCGGCCTGGCCGAAGATATCACTCTGGATAATTTCGGTGAACATGAATTGCAAAAGTTGTGGGAATCCTTTTCTTCCATGATGGAAAAAACCAAAAAAGCAGCTTTTTGTCCTACTTTGGTACTGGACAATCACAAACAACCTGTAGCTTTTTCCGCCCATGACCTGGTTCAGTTCGGCCCACTGCCGAAATTACATGGCTCCATGAATGAAATAACGGACCGCTTCTACCAGGCCAGACACGAACAAAATCTGTTCAGGCAGCTCAGGGACCGGTTAAACAAAACAGTCAGTAACGAGATTAGCCGGAACCGGAAAAAGCTGACTTTTCAGGAAGAAACCATTGCCCTTGCCAAAGCAGCGGAGGAATACAGAAAAGCCGGCGAGCTTTTAATGGCGAACCTGCATCTTCTGAAGCCTTATATGGAATCGGTCACATTACCGGATTTTTACGATCCCGGGCAAAAAGAAATAACCATTGCCCTTGACCCGTCCTTAACCCCGTCAGAAAATGCCCAGGCCTACTTTAAAAAATATAACAAAGCCAAAGCCGGTAAAAAAGCGGCCCGGGAACTACAAAGAGAGATCGAACAGGAACTGGCGTACCTGGAATCAGTTTCCGCCAATATCGACCAGGCCGCCTCCCTGGAAGACCTGGCCGAGATTAAAACAGAACTGGCTGAACAGGGTTATATCCGGGAAAAGTCTACAGGCAAAAATAAAAAAACACCTGCTCCCGAAAGCAGGCCCTGGCAGTTTTCCACAGAAGAAGGAGCAATTATCTGGGTGGGCAAAAATAATAAGCAGAACGATTGGTTAACCTGCAAAAAAGCCAAAGCTTCCGACCTATGGCTGCATGTGAAGGACAGCCCCGGTTCGCACGTAATCGTCCGGTCCGAAAACGGCGACATCCCGGAAAAAGTCTTAATCCAAGCAGCGCTATTGGCGGCTTACTTCAGCAAGGCCCGAAATTCAGCTAAAGTCCCTGTGGATTATACCTTGCGTAAGTATGTGCATAAACCCAACGGAGCCAAACCGGGCATGGTAATATACGAAAACCAGCGGACAGTTTATGTGACCCCGCCAAGGGAATTATCAGAAATACCTGTCCGGCAAATAATAGAATAGGGGGCGATTTTCGCCCCCGCTCCAGAATAAGATGCTCTCCTTCGGTCAGGAGTCTCCTTTTTCTTTTTCCTGCAACTCTTTATGCAATTCTGACTGTACCTCGGCGGATGCCCTTCTGAATTCCTGCATAGCCTTACCGATGGCTCTGCCAACTTCGGGTAGTTTGCCCGGCCCGAAAATTATCAGGGCAATTACCAAAATGAGAATCAGTTCGGGAAATCCCAGGTTAAACAAGGAAACCACCTGCTTTGCTCAGTTTGTTTTCTTGTTTTCGGAAATACCGACCTCTTTTATATATCCTTCTCTTTCTGCCAGTATGTCCAGGTGTATGGTTTTTATGTCTGTTATCAGTGCATTTTCTCTGGTGATAATTTTTTCCTCGTCAATGGTCTTGATATATCCTTTGCACCGTTCACAAACGTTTACCCTGTAGACTTCATCATCTTCCACGGTGAAATACTTTAAGGTATCATGGTCTGTATTCGAACAATGCGGACATTCCAGACCGGCAAAGGGCCATTCCGTTTCACACAGGGAACAATGGAGCAACCTACGGTGACTTCCCGCCGAAATAACAGCAAATGAAGGTTTCCAACCGCAGACGGGGCAGTATCTCTCAAACCACCGGTTTTTGTCGTATTGGCCTTCCAGATTTCTGGCATAATTGGCAACGAAGGGTTTCAACACGTTAAAGAAGACAAAGGATGTCAAGTTGCCGTCTAGACGGTGTTGTTCCACTAACTCGCTGATATAACTTTTATCCTGCCAAAGAAACCTTTCCAGAACCTTTGGCAATTCTTCTTCAAGGTCAGCCAAAGCCTGTATTCCGGCTAGTTTACCGGCTACCTGCGGCCGGTATTCCGCCGTAACCCGGCATACTTCCAGCAAAGCCTGTTTAACTTTCTCTTTTTCCGGATGAAAACCGGTAAAATTTAGCAGAGGGGCCTTTTCATTGATAAAGGTATCCTTTTGTTTCTCTGTTAAGGTTACCGGTAAAAGGTCCCCGGAAAATTTATCTTGTACCCTTATAAGTTCGCCATAAAAATCGAGAATTTCCTTCGGTACCAACAGTTCTTTCGGCAACTTCCTCAACTCCCTGCGTTATGCTTGGTCACCTTTCACCTTTTTCACCCATAATGGATAATGGTGCCTCGCCCACTCTTCCTTAACATAACCCGATAACATGCCATTGATACCGTGTCTGGTTGCCGGCAGCCCGCAGGCCATGTAAGCATGCCCAAGAGCAGCGGAAAAAGTCAGAATAAAGGTTAAATCATGCACCGGCAGGGCCCACTGCACCAAAACTACGGGAAAATACTGTTTAAACCAGATGACAATTCCCGATAAAGCCAACAGGGTACAGCCAAAGACCTGCAGCAGGGAATTAATCTTTTCCCCGGCATTAAACTGGCTTTGCGGCGGGAATTCAACGGGTAAACCAAACAGTTCCCTGGGAAACATCTTCAGGAACAAAAGTTCGTTTTTTCCCCAGGTAGTAACGTCTTTCATCCATTCTTGAAAACCTTTGAAATTAGCGGCCAGGGATATCAGCGGGCAGATAATGAAAGCCACCGCCATAATTCTGTGCACGAGCCTGACGCCCTGAAAACCGCCGAACAGTACGGCCAGAAAACTGAAAGATTTGATATAAATAATCATACCCGTCAATGCCAGCATGAAAAAAGTCACTGTATGCGCCCAATGGGCAAAGATGGCTACCCGACCGAAACGAAGAATCATTTCACCGGAGGTCTTCTTATTGTTGTCCATGCTCTTCCCCTCCTTCACTTTCGTGATGGTCTCCGTGGTTGTTTTTCATTATTCTGTTGGAAACGGCGCTGGCAAAAATGGCCCCCAGGACTCCAACGGGGAGCATTTTACCGATAGGCTGAATAACGTCTTGCCAGATTGAGGCCACGACCGGTATTGCCGGCTTAGCAGGCAAGCCATAGAATTCAGGTTCCTCCAGCAGCAGGTAAAATACACCGGTACCCTGCAAGAACTGGTCGTCCAAACCGTAAAGATTGGCGTTCGGATACTGTTTTTTCACTTCAGCCAACCGTTTCTTTGCCTCCGCAACCAGTTTATTGCGCTCGCCGAACCGAATCGCACCCAGAGGGCAGGTTCTTGCGCAGGCCGGTTGTAAATTGTTGCTTATCCGGTCAGAACATAAATGGCATTTATACATTTTCTTTTCTTTTTCATTAATTTTGGGTATACCAAAGGGGCAGTACTGGGCACAGTATCCGCAGCCGATACACTTCTCCCGGTCCACCACAACAGCGCCTTCCGCAGTGTGGAATATGGCATTTTCCGGGCATACCTTTTCACAGGCCGCTTCTGTGCAATGCATGCACTGGCGTTTTAAAAACAACCAGTCCATCTTCTCCTGCTTCAACCGTTCCTTCATTACCACATAGGTAAAGGTCTGGGGCGACGTATCTTCGTGGGTCTGCAGGTAACCCTTAAATTCCAGTATTTCTGCCGGCAATTGGTTCCAGTTTTTACATGCCGTCTGGCAACCACGGCAGGCAGTACACCGGGAAGTATCTATAAATTTACTTAAATTTGCCATTATTTCGCCCTCCTTATGTTGACCAGAAAGGCTTTATATTCGGGTATCATAGTGTTACCGTCGCCGATATGGGGCGTCAGTTCATTAGCAATTGCTCCCTTGGCAAATCCTTTAAAGCCGAAGTGCCAGGGCAAGCCCACCTGGTGAACTTTCTTACCGTTAATTTCAATCGGCTGGAACCTTTCGGTTACCATGGCTTTTGCCTTAATTCGGCCTCTCATGTTTTCTACGATAACCCATTCGCCATTGGCAATCCCTAACTGGTCAGCCAGCGCCTTACTCATTTCCACAAACATTTCAGGCACCAGCTCGCATTGCCACGGCTGGTTTCTTGTCATGGCTCCCGTTTGCCAATGTTCCGATACACGGTAAGTGGTCGCCACGTACGGGAATCTGCCGGGAACAGACTGCTCGTCGGGATTCCAGACCTTCACCACAGGGTTTACCTGAACAGGGTTAATAATGTTTTTGACTGGGCTTTCCCATGGTTCGTAATGCTCGGGGAAAGGCCCTTCTTTCATTCCTTTCTTGGCAAATAATCCAGCGACACCGTCATCAAGCATGATAAAGGGCTGGTTGCCTACAAAGGGGAAATCACTGCCCGTAGGCGGACAGGTTGCTTTAAAGTCCGGAACGTCCTTACCTACCCATTTACCCGGTTTACCTGTTTTCGGATCAATAGCCGTCGAATCCCACCAAATAACAGCCTTATCCGCGGACCAGGGCTTACCTGCTAAATCGGCAGAAGCGCGGTTGTACAGGATGCGGCGGTTTAACGGCCAGGCCCAGGCCCATTCCAGGAATTGTCCAATACCTGTCTTATCCACCGTGTTTCGGCGCTTGGCCAGGTTGCCTTCTTCGGGATAGACTCCGCTCATAATCCAGTTACCACAGCAGGTAGTGCCATCATCCTTGAGATCAAGGAAATTGTTAACCTGTTTCTTTGTTTTGACATCATAGCCGTTGATTTCGCGCACTACTTTGTCAATGTCAATCTCCTCGCCATGGCCATAATCCCAGAATAAGTCCCGAATGGGAGCGTCCTCTGGCCTGGCGCTGCCGGCGTATGCCTCTTTCAGTTTGGTTGCCAGCAGGTGCATGATCTCCAGGTCTGCCTTGGCTTCCCCAACAGGCGCGGTAGCCTTCCAGCGCCACTGAATCCAGCGCCCGGAACTGGCGATGCTGCCCTCTTTTTCGTAAGAAGAGCAGGCAGGCAGAACAAATACTTCCGTTTTAATAGCGGCAGGGTCCTCTCCTGCTTCACGGGTCCAGAAATGCATGGTTTCCGTCGGGAATAAATCAACGGCCACCATCCAGTCAAGTCTCTTTAAAGCCTCTTTTTCTCTGGAACTGTTCGGCCCGCCTACCACTGGGTTCTGCCCCCACAGCATGGCTCCTTTTATCTCGCCCCTGTACATAGCTTCAAAAAGAGCTATATGGGAATAGTTCTTATCAGGGTCCCTCTTGGGCAGGTAATGATAAGCAAACTCATTGGCCGGGGTAGCCGCCGGACCCCACATGGCTTTCAGGTAACTAATAACCCATTTAGGTGTATTAACCTTAAAACCGGCCTTAGGCGTTTCTTTTTCCAGGAACGCCTTCAGTGTCGCATGCTCTGGGCTTGCGCTCGGAGTTGCGATATATCCGGGCAGGATATGGAATAGCAAGCCATAGTCCGTAGAACCCTGCACGTTGGATTCGCCCCGCAGGGCCTGCACACCGCCACCCGGAATGCCAATGTTGCCCAGCAATAACTGCAAAATGGCGTAAATGCGGACATTCTGCGAACCGACAGTATGCTGGGTTGTCCCCATTGCGTACATAATAGTCCCGGCCTTATCGGGCCTGCCGGTTGCGGCATAAGTCTTGCAAATCTCCAGGTATTTGTCCTTTGGTGTACCCGTAACTTTCACTACGGTATCGACATCGTACCTGGCATAGTGCTTTTTCAGTAACTGGAAAACACAGCGCGGGTGCTGCAGTGTCATATCTTTTAAAGGCTTTCCGTCAGGACCCGTTTTATATACCCAGGTGTCCTGGTTGTATTTTTTCTTTTCGGCGTCATAGCCCGAAAATAAACCGTCTTTAAAATCGAAACCGTCGTCTACTATATAAGCGGCATTGGTATAATTGACCACATAATCTTTGAAGTATAGGTCATTTTCCAAAATATAATTTATCATGCCGCCCACGAAAGCAATATCCGTACCGCTGCGCAAAGGAGCATAAATGTCAGCCTTGGCGGATGTTCGGGTAAAACGGGGGTCTACGTGAATAATTTTGGCGCCCCTGTTTTCCCGGGCATGAGTCAGCCACTTGAAAGATATCGGATGGTTTTCCGCAGCATTACTGCCCAGAATAAGTGCACAATCGGTATTTCTCAGGTCAATCCAGTGATTTGTCATGGCTCCACGGCCAAATGATGGTGCCAGACCGGCAACCGTAGAACTGTGTCAGATACGGGCCTGGTGTTCGAGATAGACTATGCCCAATGCACGGGCCAGTTTTTGCAATAAATAGCACTCTTCATTATCCAGGCCGGCCCCGCCAAGATTGGCGATAGCCTCGGTCCTCATTACGTTAATTCCGTCTTTTTGGGCAACGAAAGTCTTATCGCGGGTTTCTTTGATTCTCCCGACAATTTGTTCAATGGCCCAATCCCATTCCACTTCCTGAAAAGAATCGCTATATGGCGCCCGGTACAAGGGCTTAGTCAAACGGTTGGGGTTTATTTTGCCTACCGCAATGGAATTTAACTGGAATACTGAAGCTCCTTTACTGCAGGCAGTCCCTTCATTCACCGGATGGTCAGGGTCCCCTTCAGTGTACAGCACATGTCCCTTTTCTGCATCGGTATGAACCAGCAAACCGCATCCGACGCTACAAAAAGGACAGATGGTCGGTGTGGCTTTAGCCGAACGGATTCTCAGTTCCTGAACCTGGGCATGGACAGGAGAAACGTCGAACCCGAGGGCGCACACTGCCGCAAAAGCTCCACTGATTTTGAAAAAATCTCTTCTACTAATTTCCACTTTATCCTCTCCTTCCTGTTTTAATAAATTTTGTCATAATTTTGCGACAATTCCCCTCTTTCTGCAAATTGCCTCGGTTTACATTTTCTTATGTTCCATGCATAGGGTCAATTTTACGTAAATAACTAAAGTAAAGAAACCCTTTTTGTTTACTTAATGTTCAAAATGACCAAAATTCAGAGGGCCGCTGCTACGAAAAAGAAACTGCCGCTGTGGAGGTAAAACAAGCGTTGCTCCGAGGTTATGGGCGGAGACGGTGTAAAACTCCGTTAATGGACTGGCTTAAGCTCCCTTCAATCGTGCTAATTTAACTTTGTCTTCAAACTGAAAAGAGGTCCGCAGACCTCTCAGATTGTAGACAGAGCAGGAAAAGGGGAAGTTAAATGTTTTCCGGAGCGGGGCTTAAATCTTCCCACTTTTTTCCGGTGTCAGGAGGGCATATTATTCTGGAGCGGGGACTTTAAATCGTCCTCCGGCCCGCGACCCACGCGGTGGGAGCGGCTGCCGGAGGAGATTTCGTCCGTGAGCGGAAGAATAATATGTCCTCTTTTTTTTAACCAACAAGCTATTTTGATTTGTAAAGTTTTACCGGCCTTCCCACGGTACCGTATTTCTGTTCCACTTCTACCTTGCCGATTTGTTCTAAAAATTCCAGATACCGGCGGGCAGTAACCCTTGTCAGGTTCACACCTTCACCGATTTCCTCGGCCGACATGGGACGGTTTTCTGATTCAATAAAGGCTAAAATCTGTTTCAAGGTTGCTTCATTTAATCCTTTCGGCAGTTCAACCGGTAATGGGTACCCGGTATCCAAACCAATTGGGTCGTTTTTTGCACTTGCAGGAAAATTGATTTCAACAGCGGGTTTTACCTGAACCAAGTTCGGCTCGGACGATGATTGGTGCACAGGAAAGGTGACAGTGTTCACCTCTGTACCGGCAACCCTGGCAATATGCATGGCAAAACTCTGCATACCTTCAACCATCTGGTTAAATGCTGCTGCCAGTTCCCCAATTTCATTTTTACTTGCTATTTCTACCTTTTGGTTTAACTGGCCGGTAGCCAATTCTTTGGTACTTTTGGTAATTTCCTGCAAAGGCCCTATTATAACACGCTGAGTAAAATACCAGGCAATCAAAGCAACCAGCACAGTTAAAATTACCGTTATTCCCACAATTGTGAACAGAGATTTGTGCAGCAATTCATCAGAAAGTTTCTTGGAAATTCCCACATAAAGCATACCTATGATTTTGCCATTAGCGTCCCGGATGGGTTTGTAGGCAGTGCGGTACATCTGTCCGACCACATTGGCTTCACCCAGGTAAAGTTCTCCGTTTTTTAAAACCTTTGTACTGACAATACTTGATACCCGTGTCCCTATAGCCCTCTGGCCATTCTTTTCCCGCACGGTGGTCGTGGTCCGTATATCGCCGAGAAATATGGTCACTGTATCGCCGGTTAACTCAGCTATTCTGTCCACTACCGCAAAATTATTGGTTATTTTCGTATCTCCTTTGTAAAGAATTCCGTTTCTCTCTTCCCAATACCCCGGGTACATCAAATTCAAAATCTCTTCTGCTGTGGCCAGGTCGCATTTTGCTTTTGTATCCGTGGCCAGAATGGCTCTATCCTTCATATATGCTACAGTTATTACAGTCCCGATTATCGAAAGTAAGATTAATGGTCCTATTACCAAAAACAACAACTGCTGTTTTAATGAACGCATCATATCCTAACCACCTTTTTCTATGACCTTAATTCATACTTTTCAGCCCGGGACTCTAATTAATAATTGTAACTTATATTACAGTATTCGGCAAGGCATAAATTCTTCATTTAATTCTTGTTACTTTGCTTCTCTCCTGCTATACTATTAATGTTGTGTGTAGACTCCATAAAATGACCATGGGCGATATGACCGAGGCTGTGCAGAAGGGCGTGAAACCTCAAAATATAACGCAGCTCCAATTTCTGTAAGACTACCGGATATTACAAGGAGGATATATAAAAATGAAGGTAAGTCACAATCAAAATATAAGAAATATAGCTATTATAGCGCACGTTGATCACGGCAAAACTACCCTGGTAGACTGCCTGCTCCGGCAAAGCGGTATTTTCCGTGATAATGAAGTTATCCAGGAAAGGGTTATGGATTCGAATGACCTGGAACGGGAACGGGGCATTACCATATTGGCCAAGAATACTGCCGTCAGTTACAAAAACATCAAGATTAACATTGTCGACACCCCTGGCCATGCCGATTTTGGCGGCGAAGTGGAACGGGCCCTTAGTATGGTTGACGGCGTGCTGCTAGTGGTAGATGCCTTCGAAGGCCCCATGCCCCAGACAAAGTTTGTTCTGCGTAAAGCCCTGGAAGCCAACCTGCATCCAATCGTGGTGGTAAACAAGGCGGACCGAGCAGACGCCCGGCCCCATGAAGTCATAGATGAGGTCTTCGATCTTTTTCTGGAACTCGGCGCCAGCGACGAACAGTTAGATTTTCCTATTATCTATGCTTCCGCCCGCGAAGGGTGGGCACGCAAAGAAATAGAAGACACCAATACAAATATGGAACCGCTCTTTGAGGCTATCATCAACCATATTCAACCACCGGCCTGTATTCAAGATGGCCCCTTTCAAATGTTGGTGGCAAACCTTGAATATGACAATTACCTGGGCAAATATGCCGTGGGCAGAATTAAACGCGGTATCGTTTCCCAGGGTGAGAACATTGCGGTTATAAAGCATGACGGCACCGTAGAAAAAGGTAAAGTGGCCAAGCTTTTTATTTACAGTGGTTTGAAAAGGATAGAAGTTACCAGAGCAGAAGCCGGAGATATTATTGCCGTAGCGGGTCTTACAGAAGTAAATATCGGTGAAACCCTGGCTGACGCCAACCATCCCGAACAACTACCCGTGATTACTGTTGACGAACCTACGCTGACCATGACCTTTATGGTTAACAACAGTCCCTTCGCGGGACAGGACGGTGAATTTATCACCTCCCGCAAACTCAGGGAAAGGTTATACCGCGAACTGGACTCCAACGTCAGTTTGCGGGTTGAGGATACGGACAGCCCCGATGCTTTTCAAGTATCGGGTCGGGGTGAACTGCACCTGTCCATCCTGATCGAAAATATGCGGCGGGAAGGTTACGAAATGCAGGTTTCCAAACCGGAAGTTATATACAAAACCATCGACGGTAAGCTAATGGAACCGATGGAACACCTGGTCATAGATATTCCCGAAGATTGTATGGGGCCGGTCATGGAAAACCTGGGCCGCCGAAAAGCAGAAATGCTGAACATGGTTTCTACCGGCAACGGCCAGGTGAGGATTGAATTTAATATTCCGGCCCGTGGTTTGATAGGTTTCCGCGGCGACTTCCTTACAGAAACCAGGGGTCGTGGTATCATGAACCACACCTTTAACGGGTATGAACCCTATAAAGGCGACATCCAGCACCGTTATAACGGCGCACTGATAGCCTGGGAAACAGGCGAGGCAACAACTTATGGCATGCTGCAAGCCGAAGAACGGGGATTACTTTTTATCCAACCGGGCATGAAGGTTTACGAAGGCATGATTGTGGGAATGAATAACCGGGACAAAGACCTGGAGGTCAACGTCTGCAAGAAAAAGCACCTGACCAACATGCGGGCCAGTACCGCCGAAGAAACGGTAAAGTTGAAAGAACCACGGATTTTATCCCTAGAAGAAGCCATAGAATTTATTAATGAGGATGAACTGGTGGAAATAACGCCAAACCACATCAGGATGCGCAAAAAGGTATTGGATAAAAATGAACGCGCTAAGTACAATAAGCAAGTCAATATGATGAAGGCGCAGTAGGAAACGGGGGACTACGGTACTACTTTTTTGGCGGCCATATCTTCAAATCCGTTATATTCCAGGGTATAAACAGGCGACTTGTTGATGAGGAATATCAGTCGGCCGCTGGCGCTTTCCCCTCTCTGCAGGTCTACAGGTCCAAAGTAATCAGGCAAATCATAAGTATCATAATGGATACCGGCTGATTCTCCGTCAGGAGCCGATAGGGTAAAGTTGTTAGGAATCAGCCGTACCAATTTGTTACCCTTATTTTTTACACTGATCAAAACATGGACAAAAACGTAATTATCCGACGCCTGTTGCAAACGGACATCTTTAACAGCCATCACCACGTCTCCCTCTCCCTCATAAACTGCCATTTTCTTTTTCATCTCTACCCTAAGTGAAGCTTCGTAAGCGGCCTTAATCTGCTGCCGTAGTTCTTTTGCTTCTTGCATATTGCCATCAAGGGAGAAGGCTTCTTCTATATTCGCCAATGCCGCTTTTATGTTGCCCGAAACAAAATTGGCCTTCGCTTTATCTATCAAATCTTTGGCCAACGCTTTTTTGGCCACTTTTAATTGATTACAGGCATCCTGAAAGTTTTTATCCTCCGGCACTACTTTTTCAAAAAACTCAATAGCTTTGTAATAATCTTTGTGTACCATGGCCCGTAAACCATTAGTATAAGCATCATCGGAAACTGCCGGCTTATTCCGGCTACCGGTTTCTTCCTGGGGAAGGTTAGTAACGAAAGAATTTTCCGGAGGTTTATTATTTGAGCAACCCGAAAGGAACAGTATTGAGCTGATAAACAGAAGGACTGCAACCCTCCGCATCATTTACCGCCCCCACTTGGTACCTGTTTTCATATATTACATCGGAATTTCTCTCATTAAACTTAATAACGAAAAACAAAAATCACTCCATAGCTTTCCTGGAGGCAACGGTACAACAACGGAACGGTGGGAGGGGTGACCCGGCTACCCCGGAGCTTTGTGCTGCATAACCTGGCCGGGCAGGCAGTGTTCCCGAACTCGATGGCTCATATTGCATTTCTAATAAGTCGGCCGCCTCCCGTCCGGGCACTCAACCTGCGTTGAGGCCGTACTTCCCGGCGGCCTTCGCCATCTTCAAACATGCGGGAACTCCCTGCCTTCCTGGCTGCGGTTCTGCGGACGCAGTCGCTCCTTAACGGTAGCCTCAGCACCCCTCCCACCGTTCCTTCTTTGTGTAGATTGAACCGTAGCACATACAATGGGCAATCACACCTGGATACCACTGTCCGGTAAAACAACGAGTTGCGACCTGGCGGAGGGCAGATAGACAGTACGGAGTTTACATTGTCTTTGCCCGTAGTCTCGGAGCAACGGTAGTTTCACCGGAAGAGCGGCATCCAAAGGGCAACAATTGTTTCACCGGTACAGTCGCTACGTGTTCAAGTAAGGGTAGGTGGGGTGACCCGGCTACCCCACCCACCCTTACTGCCTTAATTTACTTCCCTGCTGCCCGGTTTTACTACGGGTATGCTTTCCTTACATAGAGGACAATCATCAGCCTCCCATGACTGGATGTCCATTGTCAATTCAGCGTGCAGCGGCACGCCGAAATCAACAGCGCCGTTACTCCTGTCTACCAAAACGCCTACCCCAACAATATTGCCCCCTAACTCACGTATTACGTTCATCACTTCTTTCACTGAACCGCCGGTGGTAACCACGTCCTCCACCACCAGCACATTGGCGCCCGGTTCAATGGTAAAACCGCGACGCAGCTTCATCTGGCCCTGTTCGCGCTCGCAGAAGATCGAAGGCACACCCAAGGCCCTGGCCACTTCATAAGAAACGATAATACCTCCCATGGCCGGTCCGACAACAATATCAATCTTCTGACCCTGAAATTTTGCCGCCAGATCAGCGCATAATTTTTGTGCATACTCAGGAAATTTTAAAACCTGGGCGCACTGCATATACCGGTTGCTGTGGCGGCCGGAAGTCAGCCGGAAATGACCGGTCAACAGCGCCTTGGCCTCGGTAAAAATATTTAATACTTCTTCCTTACTCAACATTTCAACCCCTCCTCCATTTCCGCAACTATTCTTTTGGCGGCCTCCACCGGGTCATTAGCCGCTGTTATGGGCCGGCCCACTACCAGGTAACTGGCCCCGGCCTCAACTGCCTCTTTGGGGGTCATTACACGCTTTTGGTCATTTTTCGCAGACCAGGCCGGCCTTACCCCGGGGGTGACAATGACAAAATCATTACCGCAGGTTTCCCGAATGACCCTGATTTCCCTGGGAGAAGCCACAACGCCATTCAGTCCCGACTCTTTGGCCAGTTTGGCCCACTTAACAACCTGTTCCTCAACGGTTCGGTCAATACCCATTTCGTTGCGCAGTATTTCTTCATTGATGCTGGTTAATACTGTCACGCCGATTACTAACGGTCTCGGAAGATTTAAAGAGGACGCCGTTTCAACGGAAGCTCTGACAGCCGCTTCCATCATCTCCTTTCCGCCGGCCGTATGTACGTTGAACATATATACCCCGTGCCCCGTCAGGACAGCACTGGCCTGCCCGACAGTATTGGGAATGTCATGCAGTTTCAGGTCCAGGAATATCCTGGTCCCGAGGCTATGCAGCCTCTTCAACACTTCCGGTCCCTCGCTGTTAAATAACTGCATGCCGACTTTGAACACTCCGACATGCTCCTGCAGTTGGGCAACCAGCATTTCAGCTTCTTGTGCCGTATCCACATCAAGAGCCACTATCAAACGGTCCTTCGCTGCTAACAATTGTTTAGCCTCCTTTTCTTTGGCCAACCGCCCGGCAAACCCCCTCGGCCTTCGCCTCGGGGGTGTAAAGGAAGGTTTGCTTACGCAAACCCCTATTTCCACGCGGCGCCTACCAGTTCGTTAATATCTTTCACCCCGTATTTCTCCATGTATTGCTCTATCCCTTCAAGAACGTCCATGGTAGCCCGGGGATTAACAAAGTTAGCCGTTCCGACAGCCACCGCCGAAGCGCCGGCCAGGATAAACTCTATGGCATCTTCGCCTGACATGATACCGCCCATGCCCAAAATAGGAAGATTAACTGCCTGGGCTACCTGCCAGATAATGCGCACGGCCACGGGCCTGATGGCCGGGCCCGATAAACCGCCCATTGTGTTGCCAAGGACCGGCTTTCTGGTATGAATATCAATGGCCATGCCCAGCAGAGTGTTAATCAGGGCCAGGGCATCAGCTCCTGCCTCGGCTACCCCCTGGGCTATTTCCACGATGTTGGTCACATTTGGCGATAGCTTGGCAATAACAGGCAGGGTGGTATGCTGTTTTACTGTCCTGATAACTTCGGCAGCCATAAAGCAGTCGGTTCCGAAAACCATGCCGCCTTTTTTCACGTTAGGGCAGGAAATATTTACTTCCAGGGCCGCCACCCCGTCGGCGGCAGTCAGCCGTTTAGCCAGTTCGGCGTAGTCTTCCAGGGTATTACCTGCTATATTCACAACTACCGGAGTATCATACTCCTTTAGATAAGGTAAGGCCTTGCTGATAAAGTGGTCTACGCCCGGGTTCTGCAGGCCTATGGAATTCAGGATTCCCGCCGGTGTTTCCACAATCCTTACGCCCGGGTTGCCCAACCGCGGCTCAAGGGTAGTTCCCTTGACCACTATGGCGCCCAGCCGGTTTAAGTCGATGTAGGGAGCATACTCCGGGCCAAAACCGAAGCATCCCGAAGCAGTAGTAACGGGATTTTTCATCTGCAGGCCCCCAAGATTTACGGCCAGGTTTGGCCTAGTCATCAAAAATCACCTCACCTGCACCAAAAACCGGACCATGGGTACAAACAAGACTGTAATCAAAATTTTGTTCATGACCGGCCACTGACAACTGACCACCGGTCACTGATTGTTGTCCACCGGTCCTTTTTCTTGTTTTACACGTACACGCCAGACAGGCGCCCACGCCGCAGCCCATGCGGGCTTCCAGGGATACCTGGCCCGGGATGTTCGCTTCTTTCATCAGCCAGACCACATTCCTGATCATGACTTCAGGGCCACAGACATAGTAATAATCCGGTTTAAAATCGGTAATGGCCTGTTTAACCAGGTCAGTTACAAAGCCACGGTGGCCAACAGACCCGTCATCGGTAGCTATGGCCAAAGGCCAACCCTTTTCCTGCACGACATCAATGCCCACCACGGCATTAGCATTCCGGAAACCGTAAAGAATCTTCTGCTCCAAACCCGCCTGGTCCAACATGCCGATTAACGGTAAAAGCGGGGCCACTCCAATTCCTCCCCCTACCACCAGGCACCGGGTTGCCCTATCAGGTAGCCAAAATCCATTCCCCAACGGACCCATAATATCCAGGTCGGCGCCAGCTTCTATCTCACTAAGCATGCGCGTACCCCGGCCCACTACCACATAAAGCAGACTTAAAATACCCTTTTCTTTGTCAATATCGTAAAGGCTGATTGGCCTTCTGAGGAGCGGGTCCATGGTCCTGCCAACCCTGATATGCACGAACTGACCCGGTTTTGCTTCTTCGGTAACTTTTGGGGCATCAAGCTCCATAAGGTAATAGCCCGGTTTTACCGGACTGTTGCTGACAACTTTAGCCATTTCCCGGACCGGCAAATCACTTCCCCCTTTTTGTGTAAGTCTAATTAAGGTATTCCTGTAAAGGAATGAGCGTGAAATCTTTACCTTCTTCAAAGGACTTCAGCACGTCGCGGATTACCCGGGTAGTATCCAGGGAGGTCAGGCAGGGGATGCCGTGCTCAACGGCAGCACGCCTGATCTTAAACCCGTCCCTTTCGGGCTGTTTACCCCTGGTCAAAGTGTTTATAACCAGGTCAATTTTGTTGGCCCTGATCAGGTCTATGATATGGGGTGACCCCTCCCTGATCTTGTTGACCTTTTCTACCGGCAGCCCTGCCGCCTGCAGGGCTTTGGCCGTCCCGCAGGTAGCCAGCAGTTTAAACCCAAGTTCTACAAAACCCTTCAGAATGGGGATGACTTCTTCTTTATCCTTGTCTGCTATGGTGGCCAGTATGGTCCCTTCCCTCGGAATATCCATCCCGGCAGCCACCAGAGCTTTGTACAGCGCCATGGACGGGTCGACATCAACCCCCATTACCTCTCCCGTGGATTTCATTTCCGGCCCTAGCGAAGTATCTACCTTCAGCAGTTTGGAGAAGGAGAAGACAGGCACTTTAATAGCATAGTACCTGGGAGCCGGGTAAAGTCCCGGTTTGTAACCCAGGTCCCGGAGTTTCTTGCCCAGAATCATTTTCGTCGCCAGGTTCACCATAGGTACCCCGGTTATTTTGCTGATATAAGGTACCGTCCTGCTGGAACGCGGGTTTACCTCCAAGACATAAATCCGGTCTTCATGAAGCACATACTGGATATTGATAAGCCCTTTCACCTGCAGGGCCCGGGCCAGTTTGGTAGTATAGTCAACCACATCCCTGACCAGGTTCTCCGGCAGGCTCCTGGCCGGATAAACCGCTATGCTGTCTCCCGAATGAACGCCGGCCCGCTCAATATGCTCCATGATCCCCGGTATGAGTACATCCTCTCCGTCTGAAATGGCATCGACCTCAATCTCCTTGCCAACCAGGTATTTATCTACCAAAACGGGATGCTTGGGCGATACATTTACAGCAGACTTCATGTATTCCAGCAGTTCATCCTGATTATAAACAATTTCCATCGCCCTGCCACCCAGCACATACGAAGGACGCACCAAAACCGGGAAACCGATTTCTTCAGCAATTTCCTGGGCCCCTTCCACGGAGGTCGCCGTTCTACCCGGCGGCTTGGGAATGCCCAGGTCTTGCAGGAGCTGGTCAAATTTATCCCGGTCTTCAGCCATATCAATATACTTCACAGACGTACCAAGAATATTTACCCCGGCTTGGGCCAGGGGTTCCGCCAGGTTGATGGCTGTCTGGCCGCCGAACTGTACCACCACACCTACCGGCTTCTCTTTCTCGATGATATTCAGCACATCTTCCGGAATAAGGGGTTCAAAGTAGAGGCGGTCCGAAGTATCAAAATCCGTACTCACCGTCTCCGGGTTGTTATTGATAATAATGGTCTCAATACCTTCTTCCCGGAGAGACCAGACAGAATGCACCGAACAATAGTCAAACTCAATTCCCTGGCCAATCCTGATAGGCCCGGACCCCAGCACAATGGCCTTTGGCCGGTCCGTCGGCTCCGCTTCATCCTCCTGGTCGTAAGCAGAGTAATAATAAGGTGTCACCGCTTCAAACTCCGCGGCACAGGTGTCAACCATTTTGTAGACCGGAACTACCCCGTGCCGCTTCCTGACATGCCTGATTTCTTCCTCAGCCAAACCCGTAATTTCCGCCATATATACATCAGGCAAGCCAAAATATTTGGCCTCAGCCAGAACTTCCTTGGTCAGGAAATCCGTTCCCTGCGCCTGAACACCGGCAGCCAGCTTTTCTTCAAATTTAACGATGTTTTCTATCTTTTCCAGGAACCAATAATCAATCCTGGTAATCCTGTGGATTTCTTCTACAGTCATACCGCGCCGCATAGCCTCAGCAAGGACAAACAACCGCTCATCATCGGCGCTGGCCATTTTTTCTTTCAGCAATTCCGTGGAGATCTCTTCCATCCCTTTAACTGTTAGACCGTACCGGCCGATTTCCAGCGACCGGATAGCCTTCATCAGGGCAGCTTCAAAATTTCTGTCAATGGCCATTACTTCCCCTGTAGCCTTCATTTGGGTACCCAGCATACGGTCGGCGAAAGCAAATTTGTCAAAGGGCCACCTGGGGATTTTCACAACACAATAATCCAAGGCCGGTTCAAAGCAGGCGTAAGTTTTGCCCGTAACGGCATTGATAATCTCGTCCAGGGTCAAACCAATGGCTATTTTGGCCGCTACCTTGGCAATAGGAAAGCCCGTGGCCTTGGAAGCCAAAGCACTGGAGCGGGATACCCGCGGATTAACTTCAATAACAATGTATTCAAAGCTGTTCGGATTTAACGCAAACTGTACGTTGCAGCCGCCTTCAATACCCAGGGCCCTGATTATTTTTAGGGATGCTGCCCTTAACATCTGGTATTCCTTGTCGGACAGGGTCTGGGAAGGAGCCACCACTATACTGTCCCCGGTGTGTATCCCGACAGGGTCGATATTTTCCATATTGCAGACAGTGATGCAGTTATCGTTACTGTCCCTGATAACCTCGTATTCTATCTCTTTCCACCCGGCCACACTGCGTTCAATCAGGCACTGCTTAATCATACTCATTTTCAGCCCCCGGGTGGTAATAGCCTTTAATTCTTCCACGTTGTTGGCTATACCGCCGCCGGTACCCCCAAGGGTATAGGCAGGCCTTACAATGACCGGAAAACCTATTCTTTCAGCAAAAACCACCGCATCATCCACGTTATCCACGATTACGCTTTCCGGAATAGGCTCCTTTATCTCATTCATCATATCCCTGAACATTTCCCTGTCTTCGGCCTTTTTAATGGTTTCGAGCGGCGTCCCCAGCAGGGCAACCCCTTCTTCTTGCAAAATTCCCCTTTCCGCCAGTTCCACGGCAATGTTTAAACCAACCTGGCCGCCCAAGGTAGGCAGCAGGCCGTCAGGCTTTTCTATCTTGATAATTCTGGCTACAAAATCCGCCGTCAGGGGCTCGATATAAACACGGTCGGCTATGTTCGCATCGGTCATGATAGTGGCCGGGTTACTGTTGACAAGGACGACCTCCAAGCCCTCTTCCTTTAAAGCCCGGCAGGCTTGGGTGCCGGCATAGTCAAATTCCGCAGCCTGACCGATGATAATCGGGCCAGACCCTATAACCATTACCTTCTTTAAGCCCTGCTTCTTAGGCATCCTCCTACCTCCTCCATTGTTCCATCAAGTCCAAAAACTGGTTAAACAGGTATTCCGAATCCCAGGGACCGGGAGCTGCTTCGGGATGATACTGGACCGAAAATACCGGCATGGTTTTGTGCCGGAGTCCCTCTACCGTACCGTCATTCATATTTATATGGGAAACTTCCAGGTCCTTATCTGTCAGAGAATCACCGTCTACGGCATAGCCATGGTTCTGGGATGTAATATGCACCTTGCCTGTAGCCAGGTCTTTAACGGGATGATTGGCCCCCCTGTGACCAAACTTTAGTTTATAAGTTTTGGCGCCAAAAGCCAGCCCCAGGATTTGGTGCCCCAGGCAGATGCCGAATATGGGCTTTTCGCCAAGTAGTTTTTTCACCGTTTCTATGGCAAAGGGGACAGCCGCAGGGTCACCGGGACCGTTAGACAACATAATGCCGTCAGGATTCATGGCCAGTATTTCTTCGGCCGTGGTCTGGGCCGGGACAACAGTCACGTCGCAACCAAGGTTATACAGAGACCTGGCAATGTTTTTCTTCGCCCCAAAATCCATCAGCACCACTTTATAACCGTCATTCGGCAAGTTATACGGTTCTCTGGTGGTAACCTCCAAAACAAGCTCCGGCCCTGTCCAAGTTGGGGGCTGCTTAACTTTTTCTTTCAGTTCATCAATATCAAAATCACCGCTGGCAATTATACCCCCCATGGTTCCGTGGTTGCGGAGACGCCTGGTCAGCGCCCGGGTATCTACACCCGAAATTCCAACGATACCTTTTTCTTCCAGGTATTCATTAACTGTTTTTCCAGACCGCCAGTTACTGGGGTGTTCACAGAATTCCCTGACCACAAAACCTTTGCAAAAAGGCCTGATCGATTCAAAATCCTCGTCATTTATACCGTAATTGCCTATCAGGGGATAGGTCATGGTAATTATTTGGCTGCAGTAGGATGGGTCTGTAAGTATTTCCTGGTATCCGGTCATACCGGTATTAAAAACTACTTCGCCAAACTGTTCACCAACAGCCCCAAAGCCCTTTCCTTCATACACGGTACCGTCTTCTAATACTAAAACTGCCTTCATAATTTATCCTCCTTCTACAATGTCCTGTTGTTCATCACAATTTTACCCTGTACAATCGTATAAACAGGCAGAGCTTTTAAGCGCCTGCCGATAAATGCGGAATTTCTGGCTTTAGACGCAAAATTGTCGGGATTAACTGTCTCTTCCAAAGCCGGGTCAATTATGGTAATATCCCCATCGTATCCCACAGTCAAAGAACCCTTGCCCTGCAGCCCGAAAATGGCAGCCGGACGCACAGTTAATTTGGCTACAGCTTCCTTTAAGTCTAAAATTCCCTTCTCCACAAGTTCCTCATAAATTAACCCCCAAGCGGTTTCCAGACCGATCATCCCGAAGGGAGCATAATTGTATTCGACATCTTTTTCCTCCACAGTGTGGGGAGCATGGTCTGTGGCAATAATATCTATGGTGCCGTCTTTCAACCCTTCTTTCACAGCCTGTACATCTTCAGCAGACCGCAATGGAGGATTCACCTTTGTACTCGTATCATAATTGCCCACCGCTTCCTCAGTCAGTGTAAAATGGTGCGGCGTGGCTTCGGCAGTAACCCGGAGGCCTTTTTTCTTAGCCATGCGCACCAGTTCTACAGAACCCCTGGTACTTACATGAGCGATATGAAGTTTCGCTCCCGTAACTTCTGCCAGCAGTATATCCCTTGCTACCATAATCTCTTCGGCAGCCCTGGTTATGCCGCGCAAGCCAAAGAGGGTGGAACAGTACCCTTCATTCATAACGCCGTCGGCAACTAACTGCTTGTCTTCACAGTGAGAAATTATCGGGATATCAAACATCATAGCATATTGCATGGCCAAACGCATAAGCTGAGCGTTGGCAACAGGCTGTCCGTCATCAGATATGGCTATTGCGCCGGCCTGGTACATATCGCCGATTTCAGCCAGTTCTTCACCGCGGGACCCCTTGGTAATAGCGCCGATGGGAAAAACATGTACAACCCCCTCAGCCAGAGCCTTGGCTTTGACAAATTCTACCAATGCCCGGTTGTCAATAACAGGATTGGTGTTCGGCATACAGGCAACGGAAGTAAAACCACCCCTGGCCGCCGCCCTTGTCCCTGTGGCAATAGTTTCCTTGGCTTCGTACCCAGGTTCCCGCAGATGTACATGCATATCTATAAATCCGGGAAAAACCCATTTCCCCTGGGCATCAATCACTTCACAGTCATGCCGGGAAACATCAATTTGTGCCCCGACGGAAGCAATTTTTCCATTTGTAATATAAATATCTGCTACCTGATCCATATTATTGGCCGGGTCAACTACCCGCCCGCCTCTAATTAGCAGGTTCATGAGGGTTCCCTCCTCCCGCCAGTAAGTAAAGCAAAGCCATCCTGACCGCTACCCCGTTGGTAACTTGTTCATTAATAACCGCTTCGACGCTGTCAGCCACATCAGGAGCAATTTCAACACCGCGGTTCATCGGACCCGGATGCATGACTATAACATCAGGACTGGCGACCTTGAGCCTGTCCTTCGTAACGCCAAAAATCCGGGCATACTCCCTGATAGTCGGGAATAATCCCTTCTGCTGCCGTTCCAACTGTAGGCGCAGAACCATTACCACATCCGCATCCTGTAAACCTTCCTCCAAATTGTAATAAGGCTTTGCCCCCATTTTTTCAATTTCCGGCGCCATCAGGGTGGCCGGGCCGACAACTCTAACCTCGGAACCCATTTTCGTCAGCCCGAAAATATTGCTCCGGGCAACCCGGCTGTGTAAAATATCCCCTACAATTGCCACCCTCAGGCCCGCTAAAGTACCCTTTTTCTCCCTAATGGTATACATATCCAGTAGAGCCTGGGTCGGGTGTTCATGGGCTCCGTCCCCGGCGTTAATAACACTGGCCGAAACATGTCTGGCCAATATATGCGGAGCGCCGGCAACAGGATGTCTTAAAATAACTACATCGGTCCCCATAACCTCTATGGTTTTGGCCGTGTCTTTCAGCGATTCCCCTTTAACCACGCTGCTGGTGGAAGTGCTGATATTAATAGTATCAGCGCTCATATATTTCCCGGCCAGCTCAAAAGAGGTTCGAGTTCTGGTGCTCGGTTCGTAAAACAGGTTTACCACCGCTTTGCCGCGCATAGTCGGCACCTTTTTGATTTGGCGCTGAATAATTTCCTTCATAGGCTCAGCCGTATCAAGAATCAGGGTGATTTCATCAGCCGTCAGGTCCTTTAACCCCAACAGGTCTTTCCGGTTCAGACTCACCGTCAGTATCTCCTCCTCATCGGCGCTTGGCGCTCCGTGGCACCAAGGGCATGAATCATCCAACGGGCCACTTGCCCACTGACCGCCCGGTCGTAATAGAAAACCTCCTTATCAGCGCAAGCCAATAAGGAGGTGCTGCCATCTCACCACCCTTATTGGCCTCACCGGACCAAGTTAAAGGGTTACGCTTCACCTTCTACAATGATAACCCGTTCTTCGCCGTCTATTTCCTGGAGCTTACACTCGATAATTTCCTTCTTGGAAGTAGGGACGTTTTTGCCTACGTAATCCGCCCTGATAGGTAATTCCCTGTGGCCCCTGTCTATTAAAACAGCCAACTGAATAGACCTGGGCCGGCCCAAATCCATCAAAGCATCCATAGCGGCACGGATGGTCCGGCCTGTATATAAAACATCATCAATAAGGATAACGGTCTTCCCTTCAATATCAAAAGGTATGTTTGTTTTTTGCAAAACCGGCTGATTATTAATTGTTGTCAAGTCATCGCGATAAAGGGTAATATCCAAAGTCCCAATGGGAATCTCTTTATTTTCAATTTCCTTAATTTTTTGCTGCAGTCTCTGGGCCATTGGCACACCCCGGCGCCTGATGCCTACCAGAACCACATCGTCAATTCCTTTATTCCTTTCAATGATTTCGTGCGCAATACGGGTTAAGGCCCTACGCATGGCTTCCGCATCGAGAATCTGGGTCTTTTCCTGAAGTTTCATTTTACAACACCTTCCGCTTTTAATATTTTTGAACCCCTTTAATTATGCCTGTGGCCAGGCGGATATATAAAAATACCTGCGTACCAAGCGGCAAGCAGGCATAGTTTCCCCAATTAACAAAAAACTGTATACTCCTTACTAGCCTCTCGGACTAATTTAAAGGGACTTTTTATTCTTCTGTTAGTTTACCAAATCGGCCGGAGAATGTCAAGGAAAACTGCACCAGCATTTTTGCACCTTTATTTATCGCCGGTCATATTAATGTATAGAAAATTATTATATGGAGGAGGAGAAGCAAATGTATTTTCACCCTTACCACCCGGGTTTCTACCCAGGTTATAGTTATCCATACAGCCCCATGGGAGAAAATCCGAGTCAAATAATTGCCTGTACCGACCCGATAGTTCAGCACGGTATGAAAGAGCTTAAGGCTCGCGTTCCCATACGCCATGTTTTGAGAGAAGTTGCCGCCGCAGCTTACCTGGCAGGTATGGGCTATGCGCCCACGGAAGCTATAGCTGCTGTTGAAAGATGGGAAGAAATGGGTTATTTCCCGCCTGCCAGAAGATAACGAGGATAGGAAAAGCTAGGGTGATACCCTAGCTTTTTTATGCCACTCGCTCCTTTCCCACCTGCTGCATCTGGACCTTGCTACTCCGGCCGGGCATCTTAGACTTGTTAGCACGAAAATACGAGAGCAGTCCAAGCAAATCACCCCTGTCGAACAGCAATACTTCCAATTGTTGCGCCGCCTCCTGAGCTTTGGGAGTAAAAAAGCCGTTTGTAATAACCATTCCTTCTGTGCAGCCATACACATCACTGCCGTTGCCTGCCGTCAGGACCGCCCTGCTGCCGACTCTGTAACGGGGCAAAGTATGTTTTATCACTACGGCTATCTTCTTCGTGCCTTTATGGAGAATAAGGTCTATCCCCCCCTGGCCGGCTGATTCTCCGCCTATTTTTTTCACCAGGAACCCCTGCCATTCAAACATTCTAATTAAAAGGAGGACAAACTGTTCCTCTGCCAAATGGTCTATCTGATAAATATCAGCGGAACGAATATTTTTATATCTCTGCTTATAACGAAGGTACCTTGTATAATAAATACCGGCTCCAAACATCAGAAAAACCGACAGCACTATCGTCCATAATACCAATACAAAATCGTAAACGGTAATAGCATAACTTACCATATTTTTCACACCTTTAAAGGAAGACTGCTTCCTTTTTTAAGGAGCTTCCTTTGTTAAATCCTCTAATGATATTATAGTATATTTTACAGCGAATTGGTAGTGCCTCCCGCCCCGGAGGCACAGGTCGAAAACTAAAAAAAGACCCAAATCACCGGTGCAGGATTTTCCTGCGATTTGGTTCAGGACTATAAGTTTTAGTCCGGGTAATCCTGGTGGGGGGATTAAACCAAATTCATTTGCCGGTGACTTGAGTTGGATGAGGGCTATTTGGGGCAAAACGGGCAAGGTTCTCAATAAAAAAACCTATCCAGTTACCAAGGACAGGTTAAACACATTGTGCGAGAACACCTTCGGTAACCCGGCTGTCGTAAATCAGCGACCAGTGATCCACAGCCAGTAACCGGTTTATTTTTTATTTACCGGTCACTGGTCACTAGTCACCAATTCGTAGACCCGTGGCTTTGCGTCCCAGATTTTCACCTGGTTTGCCGTTTCGGGACCCAATATTTATTTTCCAAATATATTATAATAGCCATAAACCCAAGTTGTCCAGACTAAATTTTCCATTTTTCGAGAAACCGTTATTTTCCGGTGCACATTAACCCCGCAATTTACTAAGGATATTGTTGAAGTATTCCGGCAAAGGAGCCTTAAATTCCAGGTATTCACCCGTGCGAGGATGGTGAAAACCTAAAATGTGCGCATGTAGCAGTTGACCCGTCTGGCCGAACTCGTTTTTGGCCGGCCCGTAAACAGGGTCACCCACTACCGGATATTTGAGGTAAGCCATATGTACCCTGATTTGGTGGGTGCGCCCGGTCTCCAGTTTACATTCTATAAATGTATATTTGTTGAATCTTTCTAAAACTTTATAATGAGTTACGGCCGGTTTAGAATTTTTGGTTGTTACGGCCATTTTTTTTCGGTCCTTCGGATCCCTCCCAATTGGTGCTTCAATGATGCCCGCCGGCTCCGGGATAACCCCATGAATCAGGGCTAGATACCTTCGCGTTACGGTGCGGTCTTTGATTTGCTTGGCCAGGCTTGCATGTGTCTCGTCATTTTTTGCCGCCATAATAACACCGGAGGTATCCTTGTCCAGGCGGTGAACTATTCCCGGTCTCATCACCCCGTTTATACCCGATAAATCTTTACAGTGCCACAACAGGGCATTGACCAGAGTTCCCGAATAATTACCCGGCGCAGGGTGTACTACCATTCCCTGGGGTTTATTGATTACAATCACATCTCGGTCTTCATACAAGATTTCCAGAGGGATGGGTTCCGCCGATACTTCCAGTTCTTCGGTATAAGGTATTTCCACCCGGACAAGTTCTCCTGCCTTCAGTTTATAATTAGCTTTTACGCGGGTACCGTTAACGGTTATATATCCGTCCCCAATCAGCTTCTGTATGTAACTGCGGGATAAATGGTCAAATATGCCGGCTAGATATACGTCTATCCTTGTGCCCGCATTCTCAGACGAAATGATTTCCTCAACTATTTCTTCCACTGCTTCTTCATCTTCAGCCTTATCGTATTCGAGAGTTTCCCGGTCTCCCACCCTACTCACCTCCCGAAGCGATACCAGGCTGATCTTGCTTGTCGGAACGCCAAAACTCCCAGAACAGCAATCCAACCCCAATTACAATGGCGAAATCAGCAATGTTAAAAACCGGCCATACCCGAAAATCCAAAAAGTCTATTACATAGCCGTAAATTAATCTATCCGTTAAATTACCGATGGCTCCGCCAAACTGCAGGGCTAAAGCAATTAGCAACAGCTTCTTTTCCTTTGGAATTCGCCTGTAAAAAAAAGCCACTACCGACAATACTACTACGGTCACCACTATAAAAAAGGTAGTTTTGTGCGCCAGCATCCCAAAAGCAGCTCCGTAATTGTGTACATAAGTAAGATGAAAAATAGGGCGTACAAGAGGGATAGACTGGCCAGGCTCCATATATCTCTGCACCGATATTTTTGTAAGCCTGTCAACGGTAAAGACAATTATGGCAATTAACCAAAAATACATCTGAATTCCCCTTTTGGCTCGCTTAATCGGCCCATGCCAAACTCAGTATAGCATAAAATTTTCCTTTGAGAAACCAGGGAAATTAAAAAGGGTGTATTATTTTTTATCATTATCTGCCCGCACATCGTCTCCGTAAAGGCTTACATTATCATCGAACAATTCATCATCCTGCCCGTCGAAGTCCTGGTAAAACATCCCGTCTTTATGCTTTTCATAGGGAATTGATTCCACATCCTGCACAGTGCCTACATTTTCGTCGGCATCAATATACATGTGGTCGTAATCGGTTATCCCATGGACACTGATATCCTGGGGGGTTTCGGAAGTTCCCCAACGAGCCACCTGCTGCCATGCATCTTCTCCGTCAAATTCTATCTCGTCTTCCGCACCGCCCAGTTCAAACTGAGAATCATCGTGGGTCCGCATACCAAAAGGCGGAGCTATCACATCCTCCTCAATGGGCCTGATATGCCGGTCCGGCAATTCCTCATCCTTCTCCTTACACTCAATACAGTAAGTAGTAGTAGGCATAGCCTCGAGGCGCTCCCTCGGTATTTCCTTACCGCATCTTTCACACCTGCCATAGGTACCTTCCCTGATCCTCTCCAGGGCGTCCTCAACTTGATCCAACTGGATGCGGGTCGCCTCCCTTAACGCTATATCTTTGCTCCTCTCGAAAAGTTCATCGCCTATATCGGCCGGGTGGTTATCATAAGCAGAAAGTTCACTTAGAGAATCCCCCAGAGAAGTATCCAAGGTTGATTCCATACGGTCTATTCTTGTCAACAAATCTTGTTTTTCCTGCTGTAACCTTTGTTCAAAATACTGTAGTGATTGCCGGTCCAAGTCAAATCCCCCTCATTAACTAATTATTCATATAGAACTACTATGTCATCTACTGAACTCCTGGCCGGGGCTTTTACTTCGCCGCCGGGATAACCAATAGGAATGATGGCTACAGGCCTATGATCAAAGGCCAGTCCCAGGGTTTCCGACACGGCTTTTTCATCGAAGGCTCCGACCCAGCAGGTGCCCAATCCGTAACCCGCAGCGGCCAGCATAATATTTTGCACCATGGCAGCAGTATCCTGAATGGCGTAAAGATTTCTTCCCCGGTCCCCGTAACGGGCAGCCGATTTTTCCGGCAAAGCGCAGACCACAAATACAACCGGCGCCTGAGCCACAAATTGCTGGCCGAAGGCAGCCGCAGCAAGCTCTTGCTTCTTATCTTTACTATAAACAACAGCAATTTTCCACGGCTGTATATTACCGGCGCTGGGAGCCCACCGGGCTGCGTCCAGCAACCGGCCAACAGTAGCGGCCGGAACTTCCGCATCTTTAAATCGCCTTATACTGCGGCGTTCCAATATCGCTTCAATTACGTCTCTTGTCATTGTATCCCACCCTTTACTGCATTTTTAGCTGAGCCTGCACAATCCTTACAATGTCGGCAATGAAGTCCCCGATAACCGGAAGATTAAGCACCTGTAATCTTTGCAAAGTATAGATCAATATAGCGCCTAACAGGGTGAAACCTATTGCCATACCCAGCCCCCGGGCTATCCCGGCAAAGAAATTAATAAAAAACAGGCGCGTCGGCTTATTTAATAACTCCACATACTCGGCCAGCTTCATTTTTTCCATGGCCAGTCCCAGCTCTTCAATTTTCTTATTCAGATAATTCATATCTTCAGGAGGTTTTTTAGTTTCCATCTACTTTCCCCCGTTTAAATTATAATTTACCCCAAAGGAATAGTCTTTACTAATTTATTTCACAAGGGAAAAAAATAGCCGGACCTCTTTACGGACTCCGACAAAAAAATATGGGTTCACATATACTGATAAGTCTCACTTAACATCCTCCCTACCCCGGCGCAAGATAATTTTTAAGTTGCGCACCACTAAAGGAGGCAAAGCTAACCCCGTTGCCAGGTAAGAAGCAATGAGAAAAGCCTGAAAAAATAACTTTAACCCGTCAATAAACCTGTTTTCCAAAAAGGCCAACATGGAATTGTAAGCCACCAGTCCGGGAACCAGCGGAATAATGCCTGATACCACATAGACCGTAACAGGTTGTTTCTGAACCCGGGCAAAAAATTCCCCCAAAGTCCCTACAACGAGGGCGCCGATGACCACAGCGACCAGCTCCGGCATGCCGCTACCGACTGCCACCTTGTTAGCAGTCCAGCCGAGCATACCCGTAATTCCTGCTGTAAATAAGGCTGATGGGGGTATTCGCAAAGTTACCCCGGTAAATAAAACCGTAATTAAAGCCAGAACCATTTTTGTTGCCAACAGCCATCCGCTCCTAAAACAATACCTTTCTAAGATGGTCAAAATAAAGGGCAAGAGCTAAACCCACACCTCCCGCCAGAGCTGCCGAAACAAGGATGGCTTCAACCATTCTTAAAATACCCGATAAGAGGTCGCCCGTAATAAAATCCCTTACCGCGTTAGTTAGGGCAACCCCGGGAACCAGCGGAAGCAGTGCACCAACCACAATTCTTCCCATGTGCTGACCAAAACCCAGGTCAACAAAAAAACCTCCCAATAAACCGGCAACCAAACCGCCTACATAAATCTGTAAAACATAGGCCAGGTTAAAAGCCGTGATACCGATAATCACCCTGACCAAGGCCGCTGCCATCAGAGCCGGCAGAAAATCGGCCCCGCATCCTCCTAACAGAATGGTAGCAGCCCCGGAAGCCAGCGCTCCGGCAAATAACACGCCCAAAAAAGACATACGTGAAGGTGTCGGCTGTTCCAAATCACGAACTGTTTTTAAGCCTTCTTTCAGAGATATTCTCCCGGCAGCATATTTTCTGGAAATATCGTTAATTATTGAGACCACGTGCAGGTTAATATCTCTGGCGTAAATACGTTTAGCTCTTGTTAACCTGACGCCGTCAAGTTCTCCGTTTATGATGATTCCTGTAGGAAAAACAATTACTTCTGTATTATGAAAACCGGCCCGGTTACAAATGCGGTTAATGGTATCCTCCACGCGGGAAGTTTCCGCACCGTTTCTCAGCAGCAGTTCTCCGGCCAATCCGGCAAATTCTATGGCTTCATGACCGCTAATAGCAATCATCCCCAAATTCCTTTTTTCTTATTATTTGACAGGCGTAAATCACTATGCAAGAGTTGGTTGAAAAAATAACCTGTGGTAAAAAAAAGGGGCCTGTTAAGGCTCCCTTCAGGCCGTTGACAAAGATATCTCGGATAAATTTGTGGAGCTTAAATATGTTCCGGAGGCTCTAATTTAATCCACCGGTTTTTTATGGAGGGGTAGGTGAAGCAGCATTTTGGAAGGGTGGGTGGGGTGTCCCGGCTACCCCGGAGCTTTGTGCTGGAGAATGGCGGCAGGGTAGGAGGGTGTCTCCGCTACCTGGGAGCTTGGTGCTGCAAACCCTTGCCGTTCAGGCAGCGTTCCCGAACTCGATGGCTCATATAGCATTTCTTAAAAGCCGGGCCGCCTCCCGTCCGGTCACTCAACCTGCGTTGAGCGCCGGGCTTCCCGGCGGCCTTCGCCATCTTCAAACATGCGGGAACTCCTCTGCCTGCCCGGCAGCGGTTTTGCGGGCGCAGTCGCTCCCAAACGGTAGGCGGAGAACCCTGCCTACCCTTCCCTGGGTAAGGGTGAGAAAGAGGCCGCCCCGGTGAAACAATAAGTTGCGACTTGGTGGAGGGCGGCAAGCCTGTGTTAACGACAGTGAGGGCTTGAAATCACTGTTTCCGGAACGGACGCCGGAAACCCGGCTCAAACGCCATGGACGGCGATTTGGCCGGGTTCAGTGATTTCAACCAAACGGAGTTTACACTGTCTCCGCCCGTAACCTTGGAGCAACGGTTGTTTACCTTCATAGCGGTTACAGCAACTCACGGCTGTGGTTTTGCAGCATAAAGCTCCTGGGTAGCGAAAAACCCCACCCACCCTTCTAATGAACTGAATTGGAAATATTGGAGTGGAGGAATCATTTAAGCTCTCTTCAATCGTACTAATTAGACTTTGTCTAAAATCTGAAGGGAGCCTGTTAAGGCTCCCTTTTTTAGTGGCTACCGGTTAATGAACTTTACCAAATCACAATTTATTTAATTTTAGTGAACGGGGTTAGTACCAGCGTCAACAGTATTCCAGTAGAAGTCGTTGTTCTTCAGTTGTTCAGCCTTGGAGTCAGTATGGCACTTGTAGCAGACAGCCATGTTGTAGTAACGCTTCAGAGCAGAAGATGCGTTAACGTCAGTACTTACACCCTGTTGATCACGAGCATCCTTCATGATGCTGTTGTCTGTACCGTGTGCATAGTGGCAGGACAGACATACCATGTTGGCGTTAGGAGTACCGTTAGCATCCGGCTCGCCAATCATACCGGCCTTGAGGCCTTGTACGATTTTGTGACGGAATGCCTTGGAGAAGGTACCGGTTTCAGTCTGAGCGCTGTTGGAGTTGTAGTCGGTATGGCAAGCAGCACAGTAAGCGTTTACGCCTTTCTGATAGCTGGTTACCTTAACTACAGGAATACCGGCTACAGTTTGCAGCAGTTCTTCATTCATCTTAACAACAGTAGCAGGAGCTATGTCCATTTGGATGTCAGCAGGGTTGACACCATTCAGTACACCGTTGGGGTCGGTGAAGAAACCGCCACGGTAGTTAACTTCCAGTACATCGTTCCAGGACTTAGATGGGTCGCCCGGATACTTGTAAGAAAATTGACCGGTTGCCGGATCCTTAACACGGATCTGGGTCCAGTAAACTTTCGGCTTACCATAAGTGTAACCGTAGAGCCATGGACCGGCAATAGCCTTACCGGCAGAATCTTTGGCAGTATATTTGCCGGTAGCTGAATCAAAAGCAACAGTAGCGTTAACTATCTTGGTACCACCCTGGTCAGGAGTACGGGTACCGAGACCATTCGGGTTGTAGTGAAGCAGCCTATCACTGTAGGAACCGTGTGGGCTGTGGCAGCTAGCGCAAGTGAAGTCCTTGCCCCAGGTGTTCGGATCAGTGCTGGTTCTGTTACCACCGGGAGCTGCACTTACCTTCATAGCGCCGGTAGCCAGGTGGACGGAAGCACCGTTAGCAGGATCACCGCCGAAGGTACCGGCATTAGAAGCCATAGCGCCATCAGCAAATACGTTGTAGAAACCTAAAGTACCGTCATGGCATGCAGTACAGGTGTTGTAGATACCGTTCCTGAACAGTAATTGCCGGCCGGAAGCGGTGTGTGTCTGGTGACAGGAAGCACAGGAGTTGGTATCGTTGGCATATTCGCCGTGAGTTCTTTGACCGTTTTTGTTCTTAATTACAGTTGCAAAGCTTTCAGTAGTACCGGTAGCGCCTTCACCGGTTTTGTTGGCGTTAACCAGGCCGTTGGAGAGATCCCACGAATTAGTGAACTTAGTACCACTAGTCTCATTTAATTGGGCGGTAAACTTGTCAGACGTGGAATCTGGTGGGTAGTTACCAGGAGCAGCCATAGCTGCAGCTAAACCCACTGTAAAAAGAAGGGCCGCAGATAATGCCAAAGCTAAACCAAATTTTTTCACTTTTGTGTTTCCTCCTTTAGTACTTAAAGATAATTCTGAGGACTTGACCTTTGTCATGCCACCTTTCACCCCCTTTCTCTGACAGGCTAGGCAAGTCTGTCAGTGGCAAAGCCACATAACAGCGTAAGTGATTAAAGAGGGGTTTCCCCTAAATCCCGGAAAACCCCGGTATAAATTATCAGCAGGAGGAAGAAGCTGAAATTGATTAGGACAGATATATAAACCTTAAGACTGGTATACTGTTACACGGGCATTAGCGGTATCGGTAATATACACGCGGCCCTGGTCGTCAACATAGAGGCCGTTTGGTAGGGTAAATTGTTCATTATCCTCCCCCTGGCCGCCAAAGGAGAATATCTTTTTACCGTCTTTGTCAAAACCATAGATAAAGTGAGTCAGGTTGCTGACTACCAGAATATTGCCTTTTCTGTCTATACCAATACCTCGCGGGTTAACGAAAACAGAGTCGCCTTTACCATCTTTGGAACCGTTGATAATCTTCATAAATTTGCCGTTTTTATCAAAGACCTGCACTCGCTGGTTACCCGTATCAACTACATAGATATTGCCATCCCTATCGACAGTAACGGCATTGGGAGCCAGGAACTGTCCGGGTTCCCTGCCGGGCTTACCGATAGTCTTTAGGAGTTTGCCCTGCAAGTCAAAGACCAGTACGGCATGTTTTTTCACATCTGTTACATAGAGCTTGTTGTCATCGATAAACAACCCTGCCGGGGCGGCGATTATATTTTCCGAAGGTTTTTTCTCGGCAAAGTAATTCAGAAATTTGCCATCAGCATCAACTACAGAAATTGCACCTGTATAAAGGTCTGCTACATAGAGCTTTCCGTCTTTACCGGCTAACCCGTAAGGAAACTGGAATTTCCCGGGTTCAGAGCCGTATCCGCCGAATATTTTTAAGGGGTTCCCTTCATAGTCAAAAATCTGTACACGGTGGTTATTGGTATCACTGATATAAATCTTGTTATCCATAACGGTTACTGCCATCGGCTTTTCAAATTCCCCACCGCCGAATTTACCGTAGATAACCTTTAGAAAAGTCGGTTGCCCGGTTAGATTTTGGGTCACTTTGGGTACTATTTCAAAAGGCGACTTATTCATCAGATAAGAATAACCGAAACCAATTACGGCAATCATAAACATCAACTGAATCAACCAATAAACGTATTTACGTTTAATTTGGATCGGTCTTCTCTCGGCAATCGTAGTCATTTATTGTTCTGGCCTACCCTTGTAGACCAGTCTTCACCTCTCTTTTTTATTTGTGAAAAATGAGAGAAACACTACTTCAAGCGGTTCAAAGCTTCCTGAGCATCTTTGAAATTAGGGTCGTAATTCAGCGCCTCTTTGTACATGGAAGCGGCGCCCTCTTTATCACCGCTCTTTTCTGCGGCTACACCGATATAATAGAGCACGTCGGCTGAACCGGGACGGTTCTGATTAGCCTTGTTTAAAGCCTTGAAAGCCTCATCATATTTGCCCATATCGGTATAAACAATGCCCATCATCATGAAGTTCTTGTAATCAAGAGGAGCCAGCTTGGTGGACTTAGCCAAAGCCTCAAGGGCATCGTCATAACGCTTCATGTCCTTATAAACCAAACCCATGTTGTAATAAGCATCAGCATACTTGGGGTCAAGATTTACAGCAATTTGAAACTGCTTTAAAGCCATATCATAATCTTTTTTCAGGTAGTAGGTATATCCCAGATTGACACGATTTTCAGGAACCCTAGGCTCAGCCTCGACCTTGGCTTCAAAGTAAGCCAACTGCTGATTGATACGGTCCTGGTCAAGGTTATTCCAGAAAAAGTTCTTACCAATCAGGAAACCTGCAGCAATAAATACAGTTGCAGCGAGCAATACAATAGCTATGGCTTGGAACAGGGTAAAAGTTTTTTCCGACGGTTGCTGAAATCCCTGAGCTGGTGCAACAGAACTCATTTGTTATCCCCCTTAATTGATTAATTTGGTTCCAGGACAATCTGAGCTGGAATCTAGGAAGTACGGTGACAGCTTCCACAAAGGTCTTGCACATGACATTGCAAGCATTTTTTCTCCAATCTGCCGTACCTGGGCGGTACGGGTATCGGATGGCTTTTGCGCCAGTCATATTTATGGATACTGGGGTGGCAGGAGGAACAAGCCCCTTTACTGGTTGTTCCCGGCACATCGGTACGTGGACTGTGGCAAACCATACATTTCTCGGTATTCGGCCCTTTATTAGCCGCTGTACCGTGGTCAAAGGCCCAGTTATCGTTATGGCTGGGCGGCCTTTTCCTGTGGCAGTCGGAACAATAAGAGTTATTGGCTGCATAACTGGCGGCAGTGGTTTTCTTTTCAGCGCCAATCAGCCGGTCCAGGTACTGGGAAACAATGTCCTGCTCTTTGTTTTCCAGTTCCAGAGACTTACCGCCATTAGCCGTAATGAAATCATGGCAGGTAGCACAATAATCTATCGATTTTCGGGCCAACTGGCCGTGGTTTACTTTGAAATCTTTACGCCGGTGGGAATCTGGCATGATATTGCCCGTATGGCATGCCTCACAGGCAATTGTCACATTTCTGCGCTGGTGGCAGTCCATACACAGTTCCATCTTCGGCTGAGTGTATTCCTGGCTCATCAGTTCCCGGCCCTTTTTCAAATCCCAGTTGGAGAAATCGCCTCCCATAGTTTCACCCCGGGTGGCTATCTTGCCGTGAGCCACGCCCTGGTGACATTTAATACATGGAACTCCCTGTTTGGCATGTTTATCGTGCGGTATATATAAATCCCCTGTAGGAGTAATTTTCCGTTTCAGTGAATGGCACTGCAAACACCTGGAATCAGGTAATTCCTCGGTCATGATTATCGGTAATTCGTAGGTCTTTGTAAGATACATGTATAGTTCTTTAGTAGCCACAACTTTGTGCTTCATTTCATTTACCAGCCCGGAATCAACGTGACACTTTACACAACTGATCTGGCTGTGGGAAGATGCCTGCCAGGTCACATATTCCGGTTTCATAATATGGCAGGTCTTACAAAAATCCGGAGTAGAAGTCAATGCGGTAGCTCCATACATTCCGACAAACAGAAACAACAGTACCCCTGTTAAAATCAGAACATACTTAGCAACAGCCTTCCCCTCCGGCACTAATTTTTTTATATTAATTTGCATCTGCAGTTCCCCCTAGGCCTTGGGTATCCTTTAATGTGATACAGCGTAAATTACTGTGATAAGGCTTTGATTAATGGATTTGGATCATACCCATATGTAGGACCCTTGGAACTCGCGCGCTCATTGCCCCGGTTATCCCGGTCAATGACAATGTTATCACAGGAAACTTGTTCAAACACGTGCCATAAGTCCTGCTTTTTCTCGGTCCTTCCTTACTATCTACCCCTGTCGAAATGTACTGAACCAATATTCTGACAACAGTAAAAGGAGCATGTACAAAAGTACATGCCGGGTAAAAAAGCCGAAAAAAAGCCGCGGGATTAGTTCCCGCGGCGGTCATTTACCGCTTTTGAATATGCCATGAGGTTGTTACGTACGGCATAAGCTGCCGCTTCTGCCCGGTTGCTGAAATTAAGTTTGCTTAAAATGCCGCTGACATAGTTTTTGATTGTATTATTACTTAATGTCAGAATCTGGGCAATCTCCTTGTTGGTCTTACCTTCCGCAATCAAGCCCAGGATCCTTCTTTCCTGCGGATTAAGTAGGGCAACATCCTTGGGCTGAGGTTTTGGCTGGCCGTTTTTCACCCTGTCCAAAACCTTGTTGGTAATGGAAGGATCCAGCAACGCCTTTCCTTCCAAAACCATATGAATTGACCTAATCAGTTCTTCACTGTTGAACTGTTTTAGCAGCAACCCGTCTACACCGGCGGAAATACAGGAAAAAATCGCTTCATCATCATTACCGGTAACCAGCATAATGACTTTAATTTTCGGTACCGACTCTTTTATTTTCCGGCAGCATTCAATACTGTTGCCGTCAGTCATCCTGGCTTCCATTATAATAACATCAGGCTGTAATTCTTCAGCTTTTCTCAGCACTTCGTAGCAGGAACCTGTTTGTCCAACTACCTCAAACTCATGGGAACATTGGATAATGAAACTGATTCCAAGCCGTACAACTTCGTGGCTGTCAGCTATAAAAATTTTAGGTTTAGCCATTCTACATACCCCCGTATATCTTCTGTTTTGGAACATATTGTGAATGTTAGTATTACATGGTATCGTACAATAGCCTAAGTAAATATACATTATTACTAAAGATACCATACTTTTCGACATGTAAATATAAATCCCTTTTAATATTTATAAATTTGTTTTGTGTAATTAATGGAACAGTTAGAAAATTACGCCGCTGGTTGCTCCGTATTCGTTGATTGAATTTCCAGTTCAATCATCCAGGAAGAGGCATATTGTGGGAAATACTGTTCATTTTTTTTTGCGGAATTTGTTATCAGAAGAATAATCTGAATCAATCCAGCAAATCCTATACTCGTTCGGGAAATTAAAATTCAGGAGGTGACATAACTTGCCATTTCATCAACAATTACAGCAAAACCTTAATCAAATCGCTCAAATTTGTCAACAGTTGAGCCAAAACGAGCAATGGAATGTATCAAAACTGGAGCAAATGGTTCAAGCGGAAAGAACCGCAGCCCAGCAATTACAGCAATGTGTTCAACTGTGCCAGCAAGCAGTTCAACAGATGCAACAACTCAGCGCTCAATTCACATCTGGTCAGTATGGTACTACCGGAGCCGGAGCAGGAACTTACGGAAATTGGTCAACCAGACCTGTAAACACAAGTAACGCCTTTGTTGGACAAAGTGGTCAATTCGGTACTTTTGAAACTTCAAATGAACTACAACCAACTGGAAAATCTGCTTTTAACACTAACAAGGATTTAGGTCAGTAAATCCAGCATTTTTCAGTCTCTTTAAGGACTGCTGAGAAATCAGCAGTCTTTTTAATACAAAAGAATACCACTAACGATGAACAAATTACTGCCGAGAATAAACAGGCCGGACGTACTGTTTCGTTTATTCGCCCCTTTTCCGAAACGTAAAGGCCACCGGAAATATCATGTCCTGCATAAAATCTCTGTAGGTTCATTAATCCCCTGTTCTATCTAAATCCGAAGGGGTCAAAGGTTGCTTTTGAGATTTTGGTAATACAGATACTTTAACCCCACTCGGCCTATGGCCTTCGGGGGTAAAAAGGTTAGTTTGCCCTGCGGGCAAACTTCAGATTAAAGACAAAGTTACATAATAAGGATAAGGCAAAGGGGAGGTTAAATGATTCCTCCGCTCTGGGCGAAATCAAAAAAAGGGAGGACATATTATTCTTCCGCTCACGGACGAAATCTCCTCCGGCAGCCGCTCCCACTTCGTGGATTGCGGGCCGGAGGACGATTTTAGTCCCCGCTCCAGAATAATATGCCCTCCCGACACAAGGAGAATAAACGGGACGATTTTAGCCCCGCTCCGGAAAACATCTAACCTCCCCGAATTTCTCAGAATGAACTTTATCAACGGCCTTTAGTTTGCCCTTGCTAATTCTTAAGACTGTGGATAGGCGCAGGGATCCGCCCGCCTCTTTTCACGAACTCTGCGGAATTATATTTGTTTACGGGCATTATCGGCCCCGCACCGAGCAAGCCGCCAAACTCCACCCTATCCCCCACTTGTTTGCCCGGAACAGGTATAATCCTTACGGCAGTGGTTTTCTGGTTTATTACACCTATAGCCACCTCGTCAGCAATGATGGCCGCTATTGTTTCCGCAGGCGTATCGCCCGGAACGGTAATCATGTCCAGCCCCACCGAGCAAACACAGGTCATGGCTTCCAGCTTTTCCAGGGTAAGGGCCCCTTCTTCCACTGCCCGGATCATCCCGGCGTCTTCACTGACGGGAATAAAGGCCCCGCTTAAGCCGCCTACATAAGATGACGCCATAGCTCCCCCTTTTTTTACAGCATCGTTAAGCAGCGCCAAAGCTGCCGTAGTGCCATGAGCGCCGCACCTTTCCAGGCCCATAGCTTCCAATATTTCAGCCACACTGTCCCCAATTGCCGGTGTCGGCGCCAGGGATAAATCAACAATACCAAAAGGCACGCCCAGCTTTTGGGAAGCTGCCCTGCCTACCAGTTCACCCATGCGGGTAACTTTAAAAGCCGTACGTTTAATAATTTCGGCTAATTCACCAAAGCTGGCCCCATTAGCCTTTTCCACAGCATTTTTTACTACTCCGGGACCGCTGACTCCCACGTTGATCACACATTCAGGCTCACCCACACCATGAAAAGCTCCCGCCATAAAGGGATTATCTTCAGGAACGTTGGCAAATACTACTAACTTGGCACAGCCCAAACCACCTTTATCGGCTGTTCTCTCTGCTGTTTCCTTGATAATGCCGCCCATGCGATATACGGCATCCATGTTGATTCCCGCTTTGGTGGTGGCCACATTAACGGAAGAGCAAACTCGCTCCGTGGTACTCAAAGCTACAGGTATGGCGTTAAGTAGGTTTTCATCACCCTTAGTGAATCCTTTATGTACCAATGCAGAAAAACCACCGATAAAATTAACCCCCACTTCCCTGGCTGCCCGTTCGAGGCACTCGGCAAAACCTACATAATCATCTGTCTCGGAAACTTCGGCAACCAAAGAAATAGGCGTTACAGAAATCCGCTTGTTCACTATAGGAATACCGTATTCCTTTTCAATTTCTTCTCCTGCCTCCACCAGATTAGCCGCCAACCTGGTTATTTTATCATAGATTTTTTGCTGCGCCTTGCGGGGGTCGGCATGAGCGCAGTCACGTAGGCTGATACCCATGGTAATAGTCCTGATATCCAGATTTTCATTCTGGACCATCCGGATTGTTTCCATTATCTCCTGTATGGTTAACATCAACTGTTCCCCTTTCCTAAATCCTATGCATAAACTTAAAGATATCTTCGTGCTGAGCCTTAATCTGCAAGCCCAGTTCCCGCCCCTTATCTTCCAGCTTTTCCCTGAGCAGGTCAAAATCTATAAAGCAATTGCTGATATCTACCACCATTACCATAGTAAAAATATCCTTTAATATAGTCTGGCTGATGTCCAAAATATTGGCGTTATTTTCCGCCAAAATAGTGGAAATGGCCGCAATAATACCTACCCTGTCCTGTCCAAGGACTGTAACAACAATTTTGTTGCCTGATGTACCTCCTGCTGTAGCGATTTTATAATCGTTCATTTACGTCATCCCCTCGTAAAAAATAGTTTGTGAAAAATGGAATTTTTTATGTTCTTTAAGTATAACGAATAGCTTCTTTTTGGTCAATATATTATTACCTAACTTTATAATCTGCTACCAAATAAACAAAATAATAACTATATGCTCTTTCCGGTTAAAATATGACTGAAAATATATCCGACTACCACAAATCTATTACTTTAACCAGGAGGCATTCAAATGCTTGAGCACAACAATCCAAATATCACTGAATATCATGAATATCAAAAGCCGCTAGAAATGCCGGAACACCTGGCATTTAAGCCCTTAACCAAAGCTACTAATCAGGTAACGGTAAGAATTTCAGGCCGGCACATTCATTTGTGCCCTGCCGACCTTTATGCATTATTCGGTCCCGGTTATACCCTCCATAAATACAAAGACTTAAATCAACCAGGCCAATTTGCCGCCAAAGAAACCCTCACCGTTGTGGGGCCAAAAGGAGTTATCGAAGGCGTAAGAGTGCTTGGGCCTTTAAGAGACAAAACCCAGGTAGAAATATCCGGTACCGATGGTTACCATCTGGGAGTAGATCCACCTGTGCGTGATTCCGGTGACCTGGAGGGAACACCGGGTATCGTTTTGGTTGGACCAAAGGGGGCCGTCAATTTAAAAGAGGGACTTATACTGGCAGCCACTCACATTCATATGCATACCTCTGATGCCGAACGACTGAACCTTAGAAACGGAGACAGGGTACAGGTCCTCATTGATGGTGAAAGGGATTTGATATTTACCAAAGTTCTGGTTCGGGTAAGCGATAAATTTAATACTGAAATGCACATTGATACCGATGAAGCCAATGCGGCTGTAATAGAAGACGGCGATATTGTCGAAATCATCGGCAAATTTGCTCCCATGTAGAGGTATATCTGCCGCCGGGAGCGGCAAACAATAATAAAGACGGCGAAACTTATTTTTAAGGAGGTAAATATATTGACAGAGCAAAAGAAAAAGCCAGATACATTAAACAAGGTACCGTCTCTCAAACATCACAAGGAAGGTAACCTTTACGTGACCATGAACAATCCCGACGACAGTTTAACCAAGCAAACAGGAGATAATGCCAGTCTGATAAGCCTTGATAATCCTGACGACAGTTTGGAGGAGTGATAAAAAAAGTTAATTTTTATGAGCAGGAATATAGCCGGTTGCTGGTAAATTAATTGTTAATACATTATAAAGCTATGGAGGAGTGTCAGTTGTCCCTACCTTTTTATTCCGAATACCCGTTTGTCATTCGGCCGGCTACCACAAATGATTTAACTGATATTGCCTATGTCATCACCAGAATAGCCAGAGAAGAAAATTCTCTTGGTGCGGAACCTATGCTAACCCAGGAACCGGCTACAATTACCATGTTGGAAAAGATGAGAGAACGGCCCCATTGTTGGCTCGTGGCTTTAGTCGATAACAAAATCATCGGCATCGCCTGCGCCGTTAAATTTTTCGAAACAGGAAATTCAGGCAGTACTGCCGTACTGGGCATTGGAGTGCTTAAGGAACACCGCAACAGATCCGTCGGCAGCGCACTTATACACCGGGTCATCGAGTGGTGTATATCCAACAATATCTCCAAAATCCGCTTGACTGTTTGGGAGCATAATAACGCAGCGCTTCAACTGTATAAAAAATTTGGTTTTAAACCTGTGCAAAAGAAAAAAACAGCCTTTCCTGCCAAAGGCTGTTTTGTTGATGAAATCATCATGGAAAAACAAATTGTTTGAAACAGGGCTTCGCCAAGAAGCCTTGGTTTTTATTCCCGCTGTTCAAACACTTCACGGCCCAGCAGCATGGGTAGCCCCAACAGGTCAAAGACTTCGTAAACCTCGGCAGACAAGTTGCGTATTTTCACATCAATGTTGTCATTTTTTAAGCTCTTAATAACGTTAAGTAAACCACCAACACCGGTAGAATCAACAAAACTCAGTTTTTCCATGTTCAAGGTCAAAGCTGTGGCCCCCTGCCGGGCTTCCTCCACACCGGTCTTGAACTTGTCTACCGTCGCTATATCGAGTTCCCCGATTAATTCTATCATTCTGTCAGTACCCTTAACAATCGTTTGTAATTCTAACATCATTACCCCCCTCACCGCATTTTCATATATTCTTATGCTTTAAGTTTATCGGTAATTAAGCGCCCTTCATGGTTTACATAAGCATTAAAATTCCTATATAAATTATCCACCCTATACTTTTCGGTTCCTATCTGCACTATAACATTAGGATGTATTAATTCGGCAGAAAATTTACCGGTTCCTTTAATAGCCACGGAAGTTTGGGTATCGAATGCCGAACCCAGCTCTTTAACAGTTATACTGCGACCGGCTGTAATTTTTACTCCCCTCGCAATACCTGGGTTTCCGGCAACAATAACTTCACCACCCGCTGTTACCGTAGAAATGTAGCACCCCTGACCTTCTATAATCACATCCCCGCTGGACAGTAGAGTGGAATTCTGCACATATCTTACAGTAATACATTCTGCTTTCCGCATATAATTATTTATAAAATCCGTGACCTGGTCTAATCCCTTTATAAGAATCAGGAGATAATCAATTTTATCCAGGTGCAGCGGACCCAGACCACATAAACTTTTCTGAAGAAGGGTAACTACATTTATAACCTCTTCGTGCACAACCTGTTCTTCACTTGATACGGCCGCGACCAACTCACTAACTGCCTTGGGCACATTATGAAACTTGGAATCTATAAGCAGTTGAATTAACTGCCCGTCACCTCTGGTCTGCAGGTCCGAAGTTTTAAACCCCGGCACTTGTTTTAACTGCAGGGCCACAGTATAAGTTTTATCCACAAGGTCCCTTATTTCCTTTAATAAAGGCAAAATCGATGTATATAAAGCTGCCAGCCCACCGGCCACTATAGTGCTTCCCAGCACCATTTTATGTACTGTAACACTACCCCGGGCCTTAAGCGTTGCCCTGGTTACATCGCCAAATACCTCAATATTGCCTGTGGCTTCAACTTTATATCCCTCCCTGACTTCGCCCGTAACCCGAACGTCACCGGAAAACTTTATATCTCCCGTTGTACTGTCTACATTTGTCACTTCCAGCACAGGTTCAACCGTGAGTACTGCGTTTTGCCCGTTGTACTCCACTACCGGTCTGCCGTCGATACTGGCCACAACTTTCCGACCGTTATCCACCAGTTCACAACCGCCTTTAACGATAATGGAACAATCCACTGCGGGTCTGGCTTTAATCTTTTCACCGGTTACCGTCCGTCCGTCCACTCCTTCCTGGGGAGGAACCTTGACAGCAATTACGTCACCTTTGCTTACCGAAATCAGTTTATTCCGTCCAAACAGTCCTTCCTCCTCATCCGGTTTATTTTCCAGAAAAAGGCACCTGACATAAGCATCAACCCCATCTACAGGCCTTTGCCCCCGGGCAATCAGAAAACTCTCTTTGCTATTGGGATTGGCTATAACCTGCTCGATAACATCCTGATAAACTCCTTCGATAATGTTATTCTCCTGCAAGAATCTCTTTATATCGTCCGGTGTAACCGGCGGCGGCTCAACTACTTCGGCTACTTCTGTCAGCAAAGTCAGCTTGTTGGTCCGGGGCTGGTCCTTCAACCGGTAATTGGCCCCCGGGTGTCTAATCAGCCTTATCCGGGCTTCCACTTTATCCTCTGAAAGTTTTAATTCAATAGTATTTACGGGTTCGTCATTAACTATATCAATATGTACTTTGTCTTCTTCTGAAACATAAGTTTCATTTTCAACTTTTTTACCGTTAATCAATAAATTCACGTGTTTCCCGGGCGTAATTGTAGCATATTTACCTTCCGCCACGGGGTTGGTAATAATGAGTTCTCCCTTTTTTACCGCCGCAACACCGAAGTCTTTATAAACCACTTTTGATCGGTAGTTTTCCTGCCCGGTCTCATCCTTTATATCAAGAGCGATCAATAAATCTGTTAATTCAATTTCAGCCATTGCGTCTTCTCTGACACATACTTTAACTTTTGCGGGCCTTGCGCCCATGCCCAGAAAGCCGTGCTTGCCTTCATCCAAAATCTCAATTTTTGCCTGTTCCCTGGAAATTCTCAATGCTTTGAGGGCCTTGTTTACCGCCTCCTCAACAGTAACCCCCTCGGTAGTGATACAGGTATTCTCAACTAGCATTTCTCGGCACCACCTTTTCTTCTAATACCCTGCTGGGGCTGCTATTACTCTGTCCGATACCGTAAACCATTTCCAGAACCAGGGTTGTTCCGCCTGTAGTAGACATTATTAAACGGTCCAAATAATCCAACATGATGGTAAATCCGTAACCTAAAGAAATCTTGGTAGAGTATCCTTTTCTCAAGGTTACCTGGGGCAACTGGGAAATATCTATGCCCGGACCGTTATCCTGGATAATAACGCGAATGGCATGATCCAGCAAATAAATGAAAACCTTGCCTTTCCCCACGTGTTTGATAACATTGGTAGCTGCCTCAGAAACACATAGGACCATTTGCGTTTTTCGCCGGTTGGGCAGGGGTGCCTTCTGGAGCGCCTCCCTGATTAATGCCCGTGCACGGGCTACATCTTGCGGTTCTGCCAGTTCCATTTGATAATGAACCTTATCTTCATCATGATAGGTTTGTATTTCTTCCTTGGCAGCCAGGAGCAGCTTACCTTGGGTAACAGCCATAATGACATCCCGGTAAATATTAATTTCCCTTTCATCCCTGGCTTTTTCGGTTTTTAATATTTCCGTCATATCAAAAACCGTTATTAAACATGAACGCTCTGAAACCGGGATAAAATAAGTCTCAAAAATCTTAGCAGATGCAGAATCGATAATAAATTCCTTGCCGTATCTGTCAATACCCTCTTTCAGATAGTCCAACAAATAGCTTTTTATAGAATCAGGCACTTCTTCCCGCCCCAGGTTTTTTATCTGGCCGTCTTCATAAAGCGCTACATAATTCATCTGCAAAGACTCCAGTACCCAGGATTTATCCAGGTAATACCTTAACTGCTCAATTACGTCTTTCGCCCCCGATTCCAAGCGCTCAGTCAGCCGGTCATTATCGAGAGTAATCACTTTCTTATCACTCATAAGCGCTTGCAAAAAGGTCTCAACCAATTCAGGGTCCAACTCTGTTCCGGCAATGTTTTTCAGTTCCGTGCAAGCCTGTTCTAACTTTAACCCATCACGAAACATAAAATTGTCAAACCTGTCGGCAATAGCGATGACCCTGGCCCCGAAGGGAATATCCTGACCCGCCAACTGCCTGGGATACCCTGTTCCATTGTATTTCTCATGGTGGCAATAAATTAATTCGGCCACATTACTCAAACCGTGTATCTGCTGAATCAGGTTCCTGCCTATTTCCGCATGAGCCTGTAATTGCTGCATTTCTTCGCTGGTCAGATAATTGCGCAATTTCAACAGTTTTTCAGGCATACCCAGTTTCCCTATATCATGCAGTAAGGCGGCATATTCTATGGTAATGCGTTCTTCCCTGGTTACCCGCAGGTGTTTTAAGAGAATTTGGCAAAACTTGACTACTCTTTCGGAATGGCCCCGCAAATGGGGAATTTTGTTTTCAGAGACATTTAAAAAGGTCTCCACCGTTTTTAGGTATTTTTGTTCGGAATAATGATAATCCTTAAATATTTTCCATATGGCAGCAAGTAAAAACAAAATCATGATAATTCCCGGTAACCCGCTGCTTTGCAAAACTATGGTACCCACAATGCCTGTTAATACGGCTACGGTCAAGGTTAAACTATCGTCAGGAACTGTAATTAACACCTCTACCGGTTTATCGGCAACTATAGTCCTGTAAATGGCCTTAAAGGCGGAAACCAAAATAAGGTAACCGGCCACAAAACTCAGTACAGGTAAATAATCGGCGCGCAAATCCAATGCCCCAAAGTTGCCACCTGCCACAACAAACAAAAAACCGGCCACCCAAACAACCAGCGCTTGTCCACCGATAATCAGAATAGAATCCTGTAAAGACTGCTTCGTGAACAGGGTAAATCCTAACATAGCGATAGCAACAACCCAAACTGCGGAAAAGCCATAGCTCAAAACATAAATAATGATAACGGCGCTTTCCAGTGATAAAGCCCCAGCCATCGATAAATAAGTCTTTAATAGTGAAAATAAAAGGACAGCAGCAGCAAAAAACAAAATTACGACCCACAAACCAAGGTCTGTCGGAACATAGTGATTAAGCAAATAAACACTGACGGCAAATACAATTGCATTAAATGCCCATAATCTAATATTGCCTATAATCATACTATACACACCTTCTTTGCCGCTTGGCCCCAACAGTGTTGAATTAATCTATTTAATTTTTTTACAATTTCACAATACTATTTTTCGACAAATCCCCCCCCTTTCCTGCTAAATAGGTACTTTTTTAGCAAAATTAACTATATTATATTGGCATCATTTAGTTTATATATTGGTATCTTTTACTTTCCACAGGGCAATATTAAATTCAGGTGATGGTTGATGAAAAAGAAACAAAGCAAGAGTCGGGTAAGAGTCTTGAAAAAAAAGAGCCCCCTTACCCCTCAAGAAAAATTGAAGTATGAGGTGGCCAAAGAACTCGGTCTCTGGGACAGAATTAAAGAAGTTGGATGGGCCGGGCTTACCGCCGCTGAGACCGGCAAGATCGGCGGTTACATGACCAAAATCAGCCTGACCGGCAAAAAGGAAGTGTCCCATAAGTAAATGGGCCCCCCTTTTTAGCTATGAAAGCATAAGGAGCGGCAGACATATTCCTCCACGACGGCAACAATTCAGCTTGTTACCGGCTCCCGCATACGCGGATCGCCGACAAGCGGACATCAGACTCGTCGTTCCGAAACATATCTGCCACTCCCTGAATTTACGGTCACAAAATGAAGGGAGCGCGCCATAAGATTTTTACTTATGGGACACTCCCTTTTTATTAAAGCTGGGCGACGACTTCAGCGCAGCGCGGGCATATGCTAGGGTGGTCGGGATTTTTACCGATCTCCGGCGAGTAAACCCAGCAGCGCTCACATTTTTCTCCCGGAGCTTGGTTTACTGTAACGGCAAGCCCCGGCACTTCCTCTGATACAGAGGCCGCCTCAGGTAACACCTCTTCGGGTTCGTGAATCTGTACCGATGACACAATAAAGATTGTTGCCAGTTGTTCTTGTAACGGCGCTAGAAATGCTCTCAGTTTTTCGTCGGGATAAATGTGCACTTGCGCGTTCAGAGAATGGCCGATAACCTTATCCCTTCTGGCCTTCTCAAGTTCTTTGGCCACTTCTTCCCTGATTTTGATGACTTTTTCCCATTTATCTTCTAAAGCCTGGTCCAGGTAAGCTTCATTCACTTTGGGCATATCTGCAAGCTGTACACTGATCAGGTTTTCTTCCTTATAGGGAATGTAACGCCATATTTCTTCGGCCGTATAAGACAATACCGGAGCAATCAACCTGACCAGGGTATTTATAATTTCGTACATGACCGTCTGGGCTGCACGCCGCTCAACAGAAGAAGGTAAAGAGGTATACAGCCGGTCCTTAATAATATCCAGGTAAAATGCGCTCATATCAACGGCACAGAAGTTATGAATAGCATGGTACAAAATATGAAATTCATAATTTCTATATGCATTTAATACCCTCATGGACAGTTTGTGTAACTTCAGCAAAGCCCACTTATCCAGTTCTTCCATTTGCTCGTAAGGTACAGTATCTTTAGCCGGATCAAAGTCGTAAAGGTTGCCCAGGATATAGCGGGCAGTATTCCTGATTTTTCTATAAGCTTCGCTCATCTGCTTCAAGATATTGGATGACAAGGCAACATCAGCCTTGTAATCAGCCGAAGAAACCCACAATCGCAAAATATCGGCGCCCATTTTATTGATTACTTCCAGGGGATCTATACCGTTACCCAGCGATTTGGACATTTTCCGCCCCTGCTCATCTACCAGGAAACCATGGGTCAGTACAGTTTTGTAGGGGGCTTTCCCTGTAGTTGCAACTGACGTACATAGGGAAGAGTTAAACCAGCCTCTGTGCTGGTCGCTTCCTTCCAGGTACAGGTCTGCCGGCCACCGCAGATCAGGCCAAATTTCCGGCTGTTCTAAAACAGCCTTGTGACTGGAACCGGAATCAAACCAAACATCCATTATATCGGTTTCCTTACGAAATTCGGTCCGGCCACAGGAAGGACACTTAGTTCCCTCAGGCAGCAGGTCTTTGGCGTCCCTGGCAAACCATACATCAGACCCATACTTCCTAAAAAGCCCGGCAACATGTTTTATAGTGGCATCGTTTATCAAGTCCTTACCACATGCTTCGCAGTAAAAAATGGGTATTGGCACACCCCATGTCCGCTGCCTGGAAATACACCAGTCCCCCCGGTCAGCAATCATGTTATGAATTCTGTCCTCGCCCCAGGTAGGTATCCACTGCACTTCTTTTATTGCTTCCAGGGCTTCTTTCCGGAAACCGTCAATGGAAGCAAACCACTGTTCAGTAGCCCTGAACAAAATAGGATTCTTACAGCGCCAGCAGTGAGGATATTGGTGTCTGATCCATTCCAGTTTTAGCAGGGCACCAACTTTATCCAGTTCTATAACTACATTTTTATTGCCTTCATTGGTATCCTGACCGCAAAATATACCGCCTTCTTCCGTAAACCTTCCCTTGTTGTCAATGGGATTGATAACGGGCAAATTATATACCTTACCGATTTCAAAGTCCTCCAAGCCATGGCCGGGAGCCGTATGAACCGCACCGGTACCTGCTTCCAGGGTAACATGCTCACCGAGAATGACTAATGAATCCCGCTCAATTAAGGGATGCTTACAAACTACGTATTCCAGTTCCTGGCCCCGGATTGTTTTCATCTCGTCGTAAAACTTGATGTCAAATACATCCATTACCCCGGCCAGCATTTCCTTGGCTATTACATACCTTTCACCTTTGCGTTCGCTATCTTTTACCTCTACTAATGAATATTCAAAATCAGGATGAACAGCTATGGCCACATTTGCCGGGATCGTCCACGGAGTAGTGGTCCAGATTACAATAAAAGTATTATCTTCAGGTAGTACCCCTTTTCCGTCTTTCACGGCAAACTTGACATAAATTGATGCAGATTTCTTCTCAGCATACTCAATTTCCGCTTCAGCCAGGGCAGTTTCGCAACTGGCACACCAGTATACCGGTTTCAACCCCTTATAGATATAGCCCTTTTTGGCCATTTCCCCAAAAACTTCGATCTGTTTTGCTTCAAAGTGGGGCTGCAGGGTGAGATAAGGGTTGTCCCAGTCCCCGCGACAGCCAAGGCGTTTAAACTGTTCACGCTGAATATCCACATATTTTAATGCGTATTCTTTACATTTTTTTCGAAACTCAACAGGTCCTACTTCATGACGGTTAATACCCAAAGCTTTGATTGCCTGCTGTTCGATAGGCAGCCCGTGCGTATCCCATCCGGGTACAAAGGGCGCGTCAAAACCGTCCATAGACTTAAATTTGACAATTATATCCTTTAAAACCTTATTTAAAGTGTGCCCCAAATGGATATCACCGTTTGCATACGGCGGACCGTCGTGTAGGATAAACTTTTCTTTGCCTGCGTTTTTTTCTTGAACCTTTTTATAAATGGAGTTATCCTCCCAAAACTTCAGAATCTCCGGTTCCCGCTCAGAAAGATTCGCGCGCATGGGAAATTCTGTCTGCGGTAAGTTTAGAGTTTTACTGTAATCCATCACTATCCTCCTCTTGACCAACGTGCAGTAAAATTTATTTAAGCATAATAAAACTCCTCCCGCCTCCAAGGGACGAGAGGAGATTCCCGCGGTACCACCCTAATTTCCGAACCCAAATGCCCGGACACTTGTTACCTGCACTTTAACGGTGTGCAACCGATACAGCTTAATCGGCAGTTCTGATCACTTGGTCCGTACCTTTAGGCTGTACTACTCCCGGGTGATATTCAGTTAAATCCTTGGTTCCGGCTTCCACCAATCCCGGAATCGCTGTTCCTCGGAAGTTAACCTACTGGCCCGTTCATAGTATTTCAGATTTTATTTTCCAATTACATCTATTTATTATACTTTAACAGGGCACTTAAGTCAACTTTCGAGCTTTTTTTGCACCCTTTGCCAGGTTGGTGCTATCCACTACACCTTTAACTATCCAGAAACACTTTTTAGCCATATCCCACTTCAAGTTGGGTGGCAGTTCCTCAATTTCATGATCCGAATCAAGTACTAACCGGACCAAGACCCATGGAATCTTGGCCTGCTCACAAAACTCCGCTAGATAATACCCGTCCATGTCCCAACAGTTAATTGTTTTAGTGTTGGGTGGCGGGATAAAGCCTTTGGGTGCAACAGCGCCCGGTTGGTAAGTACTGATGCTACCAACTACGGCTTTAGTATCAACTTCTTCTGTCTTATAACGTTCCAAAGCACTAAGTACCTTGTCCATCAGTTTGGGATGGGCAGCAAGAGATTTGGCATTCACCAATAACCCCTTTGAATCAACCTGCCACAACTGCGCGTCCGATGATAAAACGATATCTCCCTCCTGCAGCCATGGTTCATTTGTCCTGCCTATATCAAAGGATAATAACTGACCCACCCTGTATTCCGAAAGTAAGCCGGCAACCTTTTTGTCTCTAAATCTTTCATTTTTCTCAGAAAGTTCGAAAAGACAAATTACTTTTCCCCACAGTTTCCCATGGGTAACCCTGATACCTTCATTTTCACTGTATAAACCACAGGACATATTTTCTTTAATGAAAACGGTTAATACTTTAGAAGGGCTTATAATCCCCAGTTTCATTGCAACCGAAGGCCTCCTTCACCATCACCAACAATTTTCGACATTTTTTGGAATATTCTGCAATTTTAGTTAGTAAAATTATTTATCTTCTTCTTAACTCAACCTTCGCATTTTAAAAATCATGTCCTATAAATTCAGCCTTTTCTCTGCTTCTTCCTTGGTTAATCCTTTAACCTTCAGGAGTTTTGTTCTAGATGTATGCCCGGTAATAATTTCTACCTGGCTTTTGGCAACAGAAAATAATTCAGCAAAAAAGCGAATACACGCCTCGTTAGCCGCTCCCTCGACAGGCGGCGCAGTAAGTTTTACTTTAAGGGAGTCGCCCTGGACTCCCTTAAGTTCGTTTTTTGAAGCCTTCGGCTGAACCTTGATTTTAAAAGTTATTCCGTCAGAATGCTGTTCTATTATCAGAATAGAACCCCCTTATTAATTATGGTCTGCGGCTCTTCCCGCCCGACAATTTCTTCAGCGCCCTCGCCAGGCACCTGTCCGGCATCGGAAGCCGCTGCCTCGTGGGCAGCTCTCAACATCTCGGTTTGCGGCTTCAATTGAATTTTCCCGGCGTTTTGGTTGATGGAAATTTCTCCAAAAAGCTCGTGTTCGCTATCATTAATAAGGGAAAGTTGGCTTTCCAGAAAAGATTTAAACTTGATCCTAAAAACCTGCACCTGTTTCTGCAAGTCTTCCAAATTTTTATATGTATTATTCGCTTTTTCTTCTGCCCCGGCTATTATATTTCTTGCTTTTTCTTCTGCAGCGCCAATTATCTCGGCAGCCTTCAATTCAGCTTCTTTAAGCATTACCTCTACTTGTTTTTCAGTATTATGCTTCATTTCATCAGCTGTTTGTTGAGCCACAACCAAAGTCTGTTTCAAAGTTTCCTCTAAATCCTTATACTTACTGACATCAGAATCTTTGGTAGCAACCAGCTCTTTAAGGCTGAGATTCTCCTTGTATATGGATTCGTAGCTTTCCACTATCTGGTCCAAAAACTCATCAACTTCCTCTTCGTCGTAACCCCGAAATACCCTCTTGAATTCCTTGTTACGAATGTCCAGTGGGGTTAAAGGCACAACAAGCACCTCCCTGTATTTTCCTCTATTTATTAGTTCGACGGGCAGTATAAAAATTCCTTTAGCAAAAGAGAAAAAGAACCCTACAAGGTTCTTTATTAAACGACAATTTTTACAAACTTGCGTTTACCTGCTTTTATTATCATACCGTTATCCGGTTGTACCTTTGCGGCAGGATCGACAACCTTTTTATCATTTACCCGGACCCCACCCTGAATAACCAATCTGCGGCCTTCGCTGGAACTCGATACCAATCCGGCCAACGCCATGAGTTTAGGCAACCAGATTTCCCCTTCTTCCAGTTGATTCTTATCCAACACATATTCAGGGATTTCATCGGGCAGCTCTTTCTTCTGGAAAATACTTTTAAATTCTTCTTCTGCTTTTAATGCTGCTTCACGCCCGTGATACATAGTAACTATCTCGCGGGCCAGCCGCATTTTTACATCCCTGGGGTGCAGAGCGCCGTTCTTCATTCCCTCTTCAATATCCCGAATCTCTGCCAGTGATACAGGAGTAACAAGTTCGAAATACCTGATCATCAGTTCATCGGCTATGGACATGGTTTTCCCGTACATTTCCCTGGGGCTTTCCGTAATGCCAATATAGTTTCCCAGGCTCTTGCTCATTTTCTGAACCCCGTCAAGCCCTTCTAAAATAGGCATCATTAGAGCAACCTGTGGCTCCTGGCCATATTCTTTCTGCAGGTGGCGTCCCATTAACAGATTGAATTTCTGGTCTGTGCCGCCCAATTCCACATCAGCTTCCAAAGCTACAGAATCATAGCCCTGCATCAAAGGATAAAAAAATTCATGGATACTGATGGGCTGTTCATTTGCAAACCTCTTGGCAAAATCGTCCCGTTCCAGCATCCGTGCTACCGTATACTTTGCTGCCAGGTTGATAATATCTGCAAACGAAAGAGATGCCAGCCATTGGCTGTTGAAAACAACATTGGTCTTTGCCGGGTCGAGAATTTTAAAAATCTGTTCTTTATATGTGGCAGCGTTTTTCCTGACCTCTTCTTCTGTTAATTGTTTGCGGGTTTCCGATTTCCCGGTAGGGTCGCCTATTCTGGCTGTATAATCACCCAGGATGATGGTCACCTTATGACCTAACTCCTGAAATTGCCTCAGTTTTTGCAGAACCACCGTATGTCCCAGGTGAATATCGGGAGCTGTAGGATCCAGACCCAGTTTAATATGTAAGGGTTTCTTACGGGCAATCGATTTTTTCAGTTTTTCAACTAACTCGTTCTCAGGGACTATTTCCGCAACCCCTCTTTTAATAATCTCCAATTGCTCCTGTATGTCCAATACCACCCTGATTCTCCTTCCTACCGTTTCTACAGATTCCATAGAATACACAACAAAATTTATTTTTTAATTATAACAAAATAGTTTCCAATTAGCAACAAGCCCTACAAAAGATGGCTGCCGGAACCTTTTTTAAAGTGATTTCGTATGATATTTCCGGAATCTGACTCCAGGACGGATAAGCGGTGTTAACTTTGGCAGGAGTTTATGGTATAATAACAGAGTTATATCCCTTGCGGGAGGAAGGTGTTTTATGACGTTAGAACCCAGTAAACCTGTTAACAAAAAACCAAAACCTAAAAAAAGACGTAAACTTAACTTGTTCAGACTGTTCCTCTTCCTGGTCATTGTCGCCGGGCTCCTGTTGGTCGGGGCAGTATCGGGAATCGTCTTGGCCAGCATAAAAGATGTACCCGCCTTTGACCCCAAGGCCCTGGAACCCAATCTGCCTACATATATCTACGACATCAATAAAAACCCGGTCACCAAAATTTATGTAGAAAATCGTGAACCTATTAAAATTCAAGATGTGCCCAACTTGGTTAAAAATGCTTTTTTAGCCATTGAAGATGTCAGGTTTTACGACCACAAAGGAATTGATTTGCGGAGAATAATAGGAGCGGCTATTGTAGACATTAAGGAAGGCCGGGCTGCCCAGGGAGCCAGTACTATTACCCAGCAGTTGGTCAAAAAAGCCTTTTTGAACCCAGACAAAAATATTAAGCGAAAAATTCAGGAAGTGGTGCTGGCTATTAAACTGGAACGTGAATACACCAAGGACCAAATTTTGGAAATGTACCTTAATCGGATATATTTCGGCCATGGCGCGTATGGTCTCCAAAGCGCCGCCCAGATATATTTCAATAAGGACGTCAAAGAACTTACCCTTGATGAAGCAGCCGTACTGGCCGGTTTGCCACAGGCCCCTTCTGCTTATGACCCGTACAGAAACCCGGAAGCGGCTTTAAAGCGGCGTAATGTTGTTCTGGACATGATGGCCAAGTATGATTTTATTTCCCAGGCCCAGGCCGAGGAAGCCAAAAATAAAGCCATTACCTTGAAGAACTCAGGAGAGGACGGTAAAAAAGAGGAGTACCCGCATCCTTATTTTGTCGACTATGTAACTGATGTTCTCCTGGAAAAATACGGGGAAAACAAGGTCTTCAAGGGTGGCTTAAAGGTTTATACCACTATGGATCCCAAGATTCAGACCATTGCTGAACAGGCCATGGCCAATCCCAATAATTTTCCCAGGTCCAAAACCGATAAAAACGGGTTAAAACAGCCGGAAGGAGCCTTAGTCATCTTAGACCCTCATACAGGTTATATCAAAGCCCTGGTCGGTGGCAGGGAACATTCACAAAAACTACAGTTTAACAGGGCTACGGACGCCAAACGTCAGCCAGGGTCCGCCTTTAAACCGATCATTGCTTATGCACCGGCCATCGAAAAAGGAGCCGGCGCCGGTACGGTAGTTGTTGATGAACCTGTAACCTTCGGCAAATATAAACCGGAAAACTCCGATGGTAAATACCGGGGACCAATTACGCTCCGGGAAGCCGTTACTCATTCCGTAAACGTGGTTGCGGTGAAGGTTCTCAAAGATACGGGTATCACCAACGCTGTTAAATTTGCCAAAAAACTCGGCATTACCAGTTTAACACAAGAAGATGAAAACCTGGCTCTCGCCCTGGGAGGCCTCCACTATGGAGTAACGCCCCTGGAACTGGCCGGCGCCTACGGGGCTTTTGCCAACAAAGGTATATACATACAGCCGACGGCCATCATCAAGGTAGAAGACCGTTACGGTAAGGTCATAGACGAATTCAAACCCCGCAAAAGAATAGCCATGAAAGACACAACAGCCTATATTATAACGGATATGTTGAAATCAGTAGTACAACGCGGCACCGGTACCAGGGCAAGCCTTGGCAAGCGACCGGTGGCAGGCAAAACCGGAACTACGAACCAGGGCAAAGATATCTGGTTCGCCGGCTATACCCCCGAATTAGTGGGCGTGGTATGGATGGGACATGACGACCCCAAACCTATGCCCCGCACTTACGGCGGTACTTATCCAGCCAAGCTCTGGAAAGAAGTGATGTCTAAAGCCCTGAAAGACATAGAGATTAAAGATTTCGACAAACCGGCAGGCTTAGTAAAAGTAGCTATTTGTACTCTATCCGGCAAACGCGCCGGCAAAAACTGCCCACAGTCGGAAATCAGGTCGGACTGGTTTGTTAGAGGCACAGCGCCTTCCAAAATATGCAACGACCATACTTATGTTTCGGTGGAAGTTTGTGCCGACTCCGGCCTTTTAGCAACAGAATACTGTCCCAATAAAATTACCAGGTCTTTCCTGAAACGGGATAAGGAACATACTTACAGTTCTTCCGATATATATGTACCAACGCAAACTTGTAATATTCACGGTCCTAATAACAGAGTAATCAGCATTTGTACCGACCCGTCTCACGGAGGAACCAGGTACCTGGCCAACATACCGGGTCCGGGTGAAACCGGAGGATGTCCGCCCGAGTATGTTGTCAAAGAAACTCTGGGGGCAGGAGAGACCGCGCCCTTAGAACATTGCCCCATTCCGGAGCATCAGGTTTACCCCAAATCCCCGGATAACCCAGGAATTATTCAACCGGAAATTAACCAAAAGCCGGAAAAGCCGGCCAAACCCGGTAAAGTAAATCTACCGGCTCAGCCTGAAATAACTACACAAAATTACCAGGAAAAGGATAAGCGGAAAGGGCTGCCCTGAGGCAGCCCTGACTTACTTGCGGTCAAAGAATGGGTTCTTGCCGGACACGCTCAGCGGTATTCCGTAAGCAATCCGGATGTTGCCACTGAACAGCCCCAGATCAATGGCCGCCCTGCCGACGGTAAACATAATCCTGTTATCCACATGGTGGGCCGCTGCGACTGCCACTGCCGATCCCACCGCAATACCCAGGTCACCTGCATTAAAAGCGCAGATACCTCCGGTTTCATTCATTTCCGTGCAGTTTTTAAAGCCGCAGTACCCGCAATGGGGAAGCCCTAACGGTTTTACCTCCGTACCCAAAATAACAGCCGCTCCCGCCTTTTCCAGGTTTTCGGCATCGCGGGCAAAAAACTCCGCTCTCGGTGAATCGGCCAGTTTTCTCATGTACGCAGCCACTTCTGTCTTGGTTTCCGCAGTGATGATAAGGGTCTCAAGGTGGTCTCTCCCTTTTCCCTTCGGCGCTGTCCGGGCGGCCAGACACATGAGTTCGGCCACCTGCAGCAAACCTTTTTCCTCTGCTTCAGCCTGTCTGATAATCATAACCGTATAACCTCCCATGGATATAATCTCTGTGTCGCAATCTCGTACTCAAATACAAGATTAACACCCTACTTTGATTTATTGACAGCCCCTATTTTAATTTTATCACGGTCACTCCAGTCCCGCCTTCGCCGTAATGGCCCAGGCGAAATTCCTGCACATATTTGTGCTTCGCCAAGTAGCTGTTTACGGCTTTTCTGAGCACGCCGGTGCCTTTACCGTGAATTATCTGAACTTGCTGTAGACCTGCCAGGTAAGCATCATCAAGGAATTTCTCCAGATCAGGTAAGGCCTCGTCCACAGTCTTGCCGCGAATATCAAGCTCGGTCCTGGCTTCTTTAGCTTTGCCGACAACTAATTTTCCTGTTCCCGTTGGCGCTGTGTAAACGGCCGGCTTCTCCTGCTTCCGCCGTACTTCACTTACATGAACCGCTAATTTAAGTATCCCGGCCTGTACATAAAGTTGGCCGTTTTCGTCAGGAGTGGTAAGCACATATCCCGTTTGGTTAAACCTTGGCAGAAATACCGGTTCTCCTTCTTTTAATCCTTTGGGTATTTCACCGGCTGCGGCTTTTTCCTGCATCAGTTCTTCATCTTTGCTATTTTCCAGTTCCTTCAGCCTGTTTCTTGCTTCTTCAGCCTCCGCCAACTGTTCAGCCCGTTTTTCCTGCACATACCGTCTAAGCTCTTTAACCAGTTCATCCGCTTCTTTTCGGGCCTGCCTCACTATTGATGCGGCTTCCTCTCTCGCCTTTTCCACCAGTTCTTTCCGCCGGTTTTCCAGGGCCTCCAATTTGGCTGCATAATCCCGCCGCATTTCGTCCAACTCGCGCCTTAATCGCTCAGCTTTCCTCCTTTCTTCTTCAGCTTTCCTGCGGTTGGTCTCCAGTTCTTCTACCAGGTCCGCCACCTGGATCTCCTCACTGGTCAGGAAGCTGCGGGCCCTGGTTACCAAGGCTTCGGGCAAACCCAATCGCAAAGCAATCTCAAAAGCGCTGCTGCGACCTGGTTGGCCAATTAACAGTTTGTATGTGGGCCGGAGAGTTTTGCTGTCAAATTCCACGGAAGCGTTTTCCACGCCTTGCCGCTCAAAGGCAAAAACCTTGAGTTCACTGTAATGGGTCGTTGCTACTGTCCGGGCTTTTTTCTGATAAAGGTATTCCAGAATAGCCATAGCCAGGGCCGCCCCTTCAACGGGGTCAGTTCCGGCCCCCAGTTCATCCAGCAATACGAGCGCAGACTCGTTGACCTTTGCAAGTATATGTATAATATTTTTCAAATGCCCCGAAAATGTGCTAAGGGACTGTTCGATGCTTTGTTCGTCTCCGATATCCACAAAAATGTCATGAAATACAGGCACCTGCGAACCGGGTTCACAGGGAATATGCAGGCCCGCCTGGGCCATCGCGGCTGTTAAACCCACTGTCTTCAGGGAAACAGTCTTACCGCCTGTGTTTGGCCCCGTTATAACCAAAACATGAAAATCCCGGCCCAGGTATATGTCTATCGGAACAACATGGCCTTTTATCAGTGGATGGCGGCACTTCCGCAGGTTTATATAGCCGTCCTTATTAAAGACCGGTTTACTGGCATTCATGTGGTGAGCTAATTTACCTTTGGCCAGAATAAAGTCGATGGTGCCCAGGATTTTGGCGTCTGACAGTAATTCTTCGCTAAAGGCCTTGACCGAGGCGCTTAGCTGGGTCAGGATACGCAAGACTTCCCGTTCCTCATCACTGTACAGCTTTCTTAACTCATTATTTAATTCCACGGCCGCCACGGGTTCAATAAAAAGGGTCGCGCCGCTGGCCGACTGGTCATGAATAATACCGGGAAATTGCCCCCGGTACTCCTGCTTGACGGGAACCACGTAACGGTCGCCCCGTACAGTAATAATAGGTTCCTGAAAAAATTTTTGATGTTCCTGTGACCTGATGATACCTTCCATTTTGGCTTTGATATTTATTTCCGTTTCCCTTATCCGGTGCCGAATTCGTCTCAGTTCCGGGGAAGCCTCATCAGCAACAGCTCCGGAAGGGTCAATAGCCTGGCTGATTTTTTCTTCAAGTTCTTTATTGATAAAGAGGTTTTTTACTAGGTCACCCATAATCGGGTATTGATGGGACCGGTCACTGAAAAATCTTTTCAAGCGCCGGGCCGCCACCAGGTTCCCGGCTACGTCCAGGAGCTCGGCCGGTTCCAATATGCCACCGATATTGGCCTTTCTGATGATTCCTCTGGTATCCCGCATTCCTCCCAAAGGTACATCAGGTTCTTTTCTGTAAATTTCAGCAGCTTCCGCAGTTTCCTCCTGCCTGCGCAATACTTCTGCATAATCAGTACTGGGCTGCAGCTCCGCGCAATATTCCCTGCCCAGGCTGAAGGTAGCGCATTCCGTAAGCAGCTCAATAACCTTATGAAATTCCAACCTCTGCAACATTTTATCTTCCACAATCGATCAATCCTTACTGTTTTAGTAGCCCGTAATTAAGGTTAGCAGCCATTGATTAAAGCACGCCGCGGTACAAATGTCCTTTGGTAACACCCTGGGCCGTCATCGCAACCAGTGTTTCTTTAGCGTCCGGATCAGGGGCATAAGTATTTTTATTTTCCATAAGTTTATCTATCTCCTGCCGGTAAAAACCGGCAACTTTTTTCACGTAATCCGGGGAATCTTTTCTTAACTCCAGCCTGACCGTGCATACACCTGCTTCGTACAATGGTTTAAGGTCTTCGATCAGACATAACTCTTTGGGATTAAAAATATGCGACCTGCAGAAACAGTCAGTCACCAGCGGAAACAACATCCCCAGCCGGTCCTTTAATGCAAATTGTTCGCCCCCCCGGCATGGCTGATTACATTTTTGGGCCTCTTTAAACCCACCGTAAACGCTGCCGACAACACAGTGCTCCGAAATCATTAAAGGCAAAGCCCCGTGCCCCACTACTTCTACATTAAACTCGGCAGCCAGTCTTTCAATCTGCTCAAGGGTAAGTTCCGGCGACAGCGTTACTTGGGATACGCCATTGTCCTGCAACCAAAGCAGCGCCTGGGAATTAAAGGCGTTTAAAGAATAATCGGCATATATGTTGCTAAAGCCTATATCCCGCACAGTTTTTAACGTTCCCAGGTTAGTTGCCAAAATACCCAGGTTAAGTTTCCCGGCCTGCTGTAGAAAAGGAGCAATAACCGCCAAATCTTTGTCTTTAGTAATCCTGGGAAGGGCAAAAACAAGCTGGGCCCCCTGAGATTCAGCTTTGGCAGCCAATTCTTGCAGGTCATCAACCTTTAGGACCGGTGTCCCATTAAGTCCGTCGGCGCCTACATAGACCACATCCACTCCGGCTTCAAAGGCTGCCAGGGCCGCTTCTTTATTGCCAACAGCCGCCGAAAGTCTCATGATCTTCCGTTGCACCCGTTTCTCCTTATCCTTCCGGTAATAATCAGCCTCTTCCAATCTGGCAGCCACCAGGGTTTCCGGAATAGCAACAGGCCTTTTGAGCATTATGCGCTGCTGTTCCAATAAATGCAGCGCTTTACGCCGGGCTTCATTTATTTCACTCAAAGGCACCATTATATTACCGTCTATCTTTATCTCCAGCGTCGCCAAATTAAAAGGGGTATTGCCCAACCGCTGCACCTGCCGGCGAATAGTTTCTTTGGTCAGAGGCCGGTTGATGGCTTCTTCGGCAATAAATTCCGTACGGGCCACCGCCTTATTGCCTTCCGTATCTTCAACAATTATCCGGAGAGGTTCGCCGGCTTTAACCCGGACTTTCATGGCAATATTTACCTTCCGCAATTCTTTAGGGGAAGTAAAACTCTGTTGCGCCTGGCGCATCAACAGGGCGTCATGGGTTTTAAAAACTCGGTCACCCGGCTTGACTTTTCCCTTGACGGGAACGGTGACAGTTTGGCCGGGCAAACCCGATTCAACCGAATTACCTGCCAAAAGAATCTGGTCCACGACGGTACCCTGCCGTCCTCCCTCAGAAACCCAGACTTCTATACCATCGCCCAGGTTCAGCCGCTCATCAAGCTGTATGCTCATGGTTGCTTTTTTTCGGTTGTAATTTACCACCCGGCCGACCCTGATCCCCCTGTTGTTGGGCCTCTTATAACTCATCAAATCGGCGCCCGGGGGTCCCATAAAGTATCCCGTGGTAAAGTCCCTGTTGAAAATCTGCAACAACTGCCTGTCCTCTTCAGGCGTAATTTCAAAATTATAAGGGGCCATGGCATACCGGTCAAGGGCTTGCCGATAAATCCGGGTAACGGTAGCCACGTATTCGGGCCTTTTCATGCGCCCTTCAATTTTCAAAGCATCTATGCCCGCTTCCGCCAGTTCCGGAATATGGTGTAACAGGCGCAAATCCCTTGGGCTTAAGAGGTATTTCCCCACCTCTTCGGGTTCCAGCAATATCTTGCCCCTTTCGTCAACCAGGGTATAGTGCAGCCGGCATGGCTGGGCGCAACGTCCCCGGTTTCCGCTGCGGCCCCCGATCAGACTGCTCATCAGGCACTGACCTGAGTAGGATATACACAAAGCCCCGTGCACAAAAACTTCTACTTCTACGCCTGTCCTTTGTTTCGCCTGCTTTATCTCATCCAGGGACATCTCCCGGGCCAAAACCACCCGTTTTACACCACTGGCTTTAACCAATTCAACTCCGGGAGTATTGTGCAGTGTCATCTGGGTACTGGCGTGTACATTAAGTTCCGGAAAAACAGAACGGGCAAGGCGCAGCACGCCCAAATCCTGCACAATGACAGCATCTACGCCTGTCTCGTACAGAAACTTCAAATAGGCGACCAGTTCCGATATTTCGTTGTCAGCTATCAGGGTATTTACGGTAACATATACCTTGACCCCTCTTACATGAGCATAGTCTACTGCCCGGATCAGCTCTTCCCTGTCAAAATTACTGGCATACTGCCGGGCATTGAACATCCTGCCGCCCACATATACAGCATCGGCGCCGTTCTGCACGGCAGCCACCAAAGCATCCCAACTCCCGGCTGGAGCCAACAATTCAGGCTTAAACATGCAGAAATCTCTCCTTCACCAATAAAGCGTGGCTATTCAGCTTGACCGGCAAGCCCCATAGACACGCTTCCCACATTTGCCTTAACTTCTCTGGTATCTAGTAAATCCCGCACAAGGGATGATATCAATCCCCTGCGAAACCAGGTTGTCTACGATAAGGTTCATCCCCAGCGAATCACTGGCCATATGTCCCGCAATAACAACGTTTATATGGTTTTTTTCCGCTTCCTTACGATGTTTTTCCCCAATGTGCATACATACCAGCGTGCCGACGCCGGCCTGAGCCAGTTTGCTGAAGGCATCCTCGGAACCGCCTGTGCCGCCCGTCATATCGACGAAAATTTTACCCGTTTTACGTTCCTTGGACCCCGTAACTATCGTCGGTCCTGCGCTGTTTTTAACGGCTTCCTGGTATTCGGGCAGGTCCTTGAGTATCTTCACTACTTCTCCTACGGTGTCCGGTTTTTTCTTATCAAAAAGGTTCTGCAAAAAAGTAGTAACCATATTATCGGCGGGAGTATGGCAGCACATAAAAGGAATGTCCAGTATTCTCGCCACATCTACCGCTTTATTATGATTTAAGGGCAAGAGCCCTCTTTTAACTTCGCTGATCCTGGACACCATGATGCCCTGGGCCACGCTGATGGGCACGCCAAATTTTTCTAATATTTCTGATTGCATATGCATGACTTCAGAAAGGGCAGCAAGAGCCTTACCTTCCGGGTGATGGGCGATGACCAGGTCAATGTTCCGTCCCTTTTCTTTTAGACGGTCTGCCAACAGGATTTCGGCCGCTTCAATATCGATACCGACAAGAGCTGTCTTTACCTCCCTGTCACCGTCACCGTATAATATACGGGTATCGCTGTACGGGTTGGTTAGAGCTTCCTGATCAAATTCTTTTTTCTCGGTACCTTTCAGCTCCTTGAAGGCTTCTTTGGCTTTTTTCAGGTCCCTTTCGACCTCTTTTTTTCCCCGGGGATCACTCTCAATACCTTTCCGGACCACCAATTCGTATATGTCCCTTAACTTCAACCCACATCCTCCTCTAAACTTAATTTATTTTTAACTGCTATGAACAAGCACATATTTTTTCTATATTCTCTTAAATACAAAAAATTCCTTTTTAAGGTAGCATTTTTTCCAACTTTGATGCTGCTCTTTTACAATAATTATACCCTTATAAAGAAGTGTGTATTTTACCGGTTCTTCAGGAACCTCCTTAATTTGTCGTAATCCCAGGTATTGATAACATCTTCTTTTTCAAGCCAGCCCCGGCGGGCGGTCCCAATACCATACCGGATTTCGTGCATTCTGATAACTTCATGGGCGTCGGTATTGATAGCTATTTTAATGCCCATTTCCTTGGCCTGCCGGACATAAAGGTCATTCAAATCAAGTCTGTCCGGTGAAGAATTGATTTCCAGTACCGTATTGTATTTGGCCGCCATCTCGAAAATCCTGTCCATGTCTACTTCGTATGGATCCCGACGCCCGATGAGGCGTCCGGTAGGATGCGCAATAATATCAACGTGTTCGTTCTTGATGGCTGAAATGATCCGTTCTGTAATTTTTTCTTTATCCTGCCGGAAACCGGAATGAATTGACCCGATGACGATATCTTTTTCGGCCAAAACTTCATCGGGGTAATCCATATCCCCGTTGGCTAAAATATCAGCTTCCACGCCGGTCAGTATATGAATTGCTTCTTCTTTTTGCAGCGCGTTAATAACTTCCTGTTGTTCAGTCAGTCTCTCTGTCGATAACCCCCGCGCAATTCCAAGGGACCTGGAATGATCTGTTATGGCAATATATTCGTAGCCCATTTTTTTGGCCTGCTCAACGATCTGTTCTATGCTGTTCACTCCATCGCTCCAGTTGCTGTGTAAATGCAGATCGCCTTTCATGTCATCGTACCCGATGACCTGCGGCAGCCTACCCTCCTCCGCAGCGAACACCTCGCCCCTGTCCTCCCGCAATTCCGGGGGAATATAGGCCAGTCCCAGCGCCGTATAGATATCTTCTTCCCCCGATACAGGAATTCGTTCGTCCGAATCCGTTTTGAACAAACCGTATTCATTTATCTTTATACCGATTTTATGGGCTCTTTCCCGCAGTCGGACGTTATGTTCCTTGGAGCCGGTAAAATGATGCAGGGCCGTCCAGAATTCATCAGGTCGTACAAGCCGCAGGTCAACCTGTACCCCGAATTTTAACAAAACACTGATTTTCGTACTGCCGTGGGCCAGGACTTCTTTCACCTGAGGGTGTTTAACAAACACCTCGGCCACCTTTTCGGGTTCTTCGGTGCCGACCACAATATCAATATCCCCAATAGCTTCTTTCATGCGGCGTGTACTCCCGGCTGTTTCCGCTTCCACCACCCAGGGCAGACTGCGCAAAAAATTCAATAGACTATCAGCTACAGTCCAGGCCAACCCAAGGGTAATCCGGCCCCGACCGCCGGATTTCAGCATTTCGATGCCCCGCAATATATTCAGTTCCGTTTTACTGCCCATTCCCGGCAAAGAACGGATCTTTTTGCCGCGAGCCGCATCCTCAAGTTCTTTTAAACTGCTTATGCCAAGCTTTTCATAGAAAGTTCTGGTCATTTTGGGTCCGACACCGGGAACATTCATCATTTCAACCAAACCGGGCGGAATCTCGCCCCGCAATTTTTCCAGGTAGATCAGCCGCCCCGTCGACAGAAGTTCCTCTAATTTGGCCGCTATGTTCTTTCCTACCCCGGAAATGCCGTTCAATTTCTTTTGTATAAATAAATCGGTAATATCGACATCCAGGTTTTCAATTGCCCGGGCGGCCCGCTGATAAGCCCTTATCTTGAAGATATCTTCTCCTTTAATTTCCAAAAGCGCGGCTATTTCGTCCAATACCCAGGCAACTTCAATATTTCCGAACTTCTTCACCTTTCCACCGCTCCCATACATGTACCGGCTATATTAGGTTACCCAGAAAAGAAAGCAAGTAATACCTAAAAAGGCTCATGGAAGCTTAAACCATGAGCCTTGACTGCGTGTACTATTTAGGCCTGCTTTTTTTCGGTATCCATCAGTTTGACCAGAGTATCATAATCTTCCTGCAGTTTGCATAATTCATCAGCTATATTTAAAGCAGCCAAAACAGCCACCTTGGTAACAGACAGCCGGGAATTTTTCGCAGCAATTTGTTTCATTTTTTTGTCCACATATTCTGCAATCATTTCAATGTATTCTTCGGGCATATCGCCAATCACTTTATACTCTTCGCCAAAGATTTCCACCGCTACTTTGGTTTTTTTCCCCTGCATAAGGCCACCCTCCCGAACTATCTTTGGTAGAATAATTCGGCATCAGGCGACAAATTCCTTCCAAATCCCTCAATTTCTTGCAACTCCTGCTTATGCCCTCAATTGAGCGCCAAACTTGGTCTGCAAAGCGTTCTGAATCTTTTCGTACAAATCGTTAACTTCTTCATCCGTCAGGGTCCGGTCATTGGATTGGAAAAGGAAGGCATAAGCCAAACTCTTGTACCCTTTCTGAATCTGTTCACCCTGGTAGACGTCAAAAAGGCGGACGTTTTTCAGAAGGGGCCCCCCCTGCTGCCGGATTTCCGCAAGCAGGTCGGCTGCCAAAACTTCCTCCTTTACAACTACGGCCATATCCCGCTCTACCCCAGGGTACTTGGGCAGGCTTCTGTACATTTTAGTTTTTACTGATACAGCTATGATTTCTTCTAAGGCCAGCTCCATCACATAAACGCGACCGGAAAGGCGGTAATTTTCCATAACTTCAGGGTGCACTTCGCCTATAAATCCTACCGGTCGGCCAGCCAGCAGCACCTGGGCCGTTCTGCCCGGATGTAGAGCCGGATGTCCCGGGAAAGGAACAAAAGACGTTTCTTTAACACCCAACTCTTCTAACAAAGTCTCCAGAATTCCTTTCAGGTAGAAGAAATCCATGGGTTCGGCTTTTTGATTCCAGTTTTCCGGCCGGTTACCTGTAACAACCGCTCCCAAAGTAAGCTCTTCCCTGGGTAGTTTTTCTCCGGCCACAGGAATAAAGATATTGCCCATTTCAAACAATGCCAGGTCCTTGTTTTTCCGGGCCAGGTTCCTGGCTACAACCTCCAGCATACCGTGCAGCAAAGTTGTCCGCATAACCCCTTGTTCCTCACTGATAGGATTCTGCACCACCACGGTGTTGCGGAGTTCCGACTCAGCGGGTAAATTCAGCATATCAAAGGCTTTCGGATTGATAAAACTGTAAGTAATTATTTCGTTTAATCCAAAACCTGTTAAAATACTTCTTACCTTGTCCTGCATGCCCTGTTCAAAGGTCTTTTTGCCCTGGGTTGAGCGGCCTGAAGGCAATTCGGTAGGAATCCGGTTATACCCATATAACCGGACCACTTCTTCCATCAGGTCTACTTCACGGGCAATGTCTCCCCTGAAGGTAGGTACCGTAACCAGCAACACTTCATCCTTAGCCTCGACGGGAAGCTGGAGCCTGTTCAGGATGTCAACCATGGTTTTTGTCGGAATATCGGTGCCCATTACCCGGTTAAGTCTGGCAGGCCGTAACGTAATTTGCAGGTTTTCGACGGGGCAGGGGTAATTATCGACCACCCCGGCTACAATCTCTCCCGCTCCCATTTCGGCAATTAACTGGGCCGCCCTGTCGATAGCCCTTAAACATCCGTTAGGGTCAACGCCCTTTTCAAAGCGCAGCGAAGCCTCAGACCGTAATCCTAAAGCCCTGGAAGTTCTCCGTACACTGGGCCCGTTAAAACATGCTGACTCCAGCAGCACATTAACGGTATTTTCCGTGATTTCCGAATCAAGCCCACCCATAACCCCGGCGACAGCTACCGGGACACAACCGTCAGCTATCACCAGCATATCGGAATTCAATGCCCTTTCCTGATTGTCCAGGGTGACTATTTTCTCCCCTTCACCGGCCCGGCGAACAATAATGATTTGCTCCTGTATTTTATCAAAATCAAAGGCATGCAACGGCTGGCCCAATTCCATCATCACGTAGTTCGTAACGTCTACGATATTGCTGATTGGCCTCACCCCCGCTGCCCGCAGCCGTTGCTGCATCCACTCCGGCGACGGGGCAACCTTGATATTGCGCACAAGGCGCCCGATATAGCGGTTGCAGAGTTCCGGAGCCTCTATAACCACCTTCACCAGGCCATCAATTTTTTCACTGGTTTCAGGCACCGAAATCCTGGGCGGCCTGAAATCGGTCCCCAGGACAGCGGAAACTTCCCGGGCTACGCCGACCATACTGAGACAGTCAGCCCGGTTGGGGGTTAGCTCCAGCTCAAGAATAACATCATCCAAGCCGAGAACTTTCTTTATGTCCTCTCCCAATGGTGTTCCCTCAGGCAGAATGATAATTCCTTCCTGCTGGTCGGGCGGAAAGCCCTTTGGGTCCAGGCCCAATTCCTGGGCTGAACAGACCATCCCTGCCGATTCCACCCCCCGCAGCTTAGATTTACCGATCTTGATTCCTCCTGGCAGTTTGGCGCCAACCAGGGCTAATGCTACAATCTGTCCTTCAGCAACGTTGGGGGCACCGGTCACGATCTGCAGATTTTCAGCTTGTCCGCAGTTTACAGAACAAACCACCAATTTGTCGGCATTGGGGTGCCTTTCTATTTTTTCAACTTTGGCAGTGACTACCTTCTCGATATCTTTCCCCAGGTATTCAATATTTTCGACAGCCACACCGGAAAAAGTAAGCCGTTCTGCCAGTTCCTCCGGACTTACAGGTATATCAACGTATTCCTGTAACCATTTATATGAAACCCGCATAAATTTCCTCCTTTATTCAGATTAACAGCCAACGGCCGGTAATTTTTTTAAAAAGCAACGTTAGAACTGCTCCAAAAACCTCTTGTCGTTCTCATAGAGCAACCGCATATCATCAATGTTATATTTTAGCATAGCCACCCGTTCCACACCCATGCCGAAGGCAAACCCGGTAACCTTTTCAGGATTGTAACCGGACATTTCCAGCACCCGCGGGTGAATCATGCCGGCGCCCAGTATCTCCAGCCAACCGGTATTGGCGCATCCCCGGCAGCCCTTGCCGCCACAGGCCATACAGGAAATATCCACCTCAGCACTGGGTTCGGTAAAGGGGAAAAAACTCGGCCGCAAGCGAATCTCCCGGTCTTCCCCAAACATCTGGCGGGCAAAAGATAATAAAGTTCCCTTTAGCTCAGCAAAAGTAACATTCCTGTCAATTAGTAAACCTTCCACCTGGTGAAACATCGGTGAATGGGTAGCATCATCGTCACGCCTGTATACTTTTCCCGGAGCAATAATCTTCACCGGCACATGCGGCGCCTTTTTCTCCATTACCCTGGGCTGAACCGGAGACGTATGGGTGCGCAGTAAAACTCCCTTGCTTATATAAAAGGAATCCTGCATATCCCGGGCCGGGTGATCCGGCGGAATGTTCAGCGCCTCAAAGTTATAATACTCAAGCTCTACCTCTGGGCCCTCGGCTATCTCATAACCTAACCCGACAAAAATCTCTTTAATTTCATCAAGCACTGCCGTTAACGGATGTTTTTTCCCTACCTGTACGACCTTCCCGGGTAAAGTCACGTCGATTTTTTCTGCCCGCAAACGTTCCTGCCTGGCAGCCTCCTTCAAAGTTATCAACCTGGCCGCCAGGGCCTCTTCCAGCTTGGCCCTGACTTCGTTGGCCAGTTGGCCTACCCTGGGCCTCTCATCGGGTGACAGGCTTCCCATTCCGCGCAGAATACCCGTTAATAGCCCTTTTTTACCCAGGTACTTGATTCTTATTTCATTAACTTCATCCATTGTTGCAGCTTCGGCTATTTCCGCCAAACCTTTGGTCTGCATGCGCTGTAAATCCTCTTGCATAGTCCTCCTCCTTTGTTTGAGCCTTAAAAGAAAGAAAATTATGCCGATAATCACGGCATGATATTTACTTTAAGATATCTGAACATAAAAAAAACCTTCGCCCACAGGGACGAAAGTTATATTCCGCGGTACCACCCTATTTAGTATCCAACAAGGTTACTCACTCCACCAGGTACAAGCAAAATTTAACTGCTGATACCTGCTTCAAGATAACGGTTGAAGTCGCCGGCTCACCCTACTGTAAATTTCAGGCGGCTGCTCCCGGGTGAACTTCCCTTAAAATTGCCTTCAAAAGGCTTCCAGTCTCCGGCCTTTTGTCCCTGTAAGGCAACTTTTTAAGGTACTTTTCCCGTTCAACGCTTTTCTGTATATATATGCCGGCTGCCATTAATGAACAGCCAGCCTTTTGTATAAAATGTAGGCAGTGATAGAACCAGTAGCTTCAAATATCCTCCAAAAAAATTCGGCGGTTAAAAACATTTAACCACAACCTTTCAGCGGTTTTTGGGGGACCTTGCCTCTGATTATATCACATGAATACCGGTTTTACAAGTCGGTTTAAGCCTGTCCGCAAGCTCTTTGCCGCGCTGCTTCAAATAAGATTATTCCTGTCGCCACCGACACATTCAGGGATTCCGCTTTGCCCGGCATTTTAATTGCCACCCGGTAATCGCTATTCTCAATGGCAAAGGAGCTTGCTCCGCTGGCTTCATTCCCCACTACCAGGGCAACAGGCTCCGAATAATCAACTGCCAGATACGAGGATGAATCTTTGGAGATATCAGTCACTATCAGTTTTAATCCATGTTTTTTCGCCAGGTGGCAAGCTTCTTCTATAGAATCAAAATTAATAATGGGCACATGGAAGACAGACCCCATAGTAGCCCTTAATGTTTTGGGGTTGTATAAATCAGCCGTCCCTTTCACCAGGGCCACCCCCGTCACCCCCGCCGCATCGGCTGTTCTGATAATAGTACCAAGATTTCCCGGGTCCTGAACCTTATCGATAATGAGTAAAAAGGGATTGGCTACCACAAATAAATCCTCCGCGCGGAATTCCTTCTTCCTGACCAAAGCCGCAATCCCTTGCGGGGTCTCCGTATCAGTTATCTTTTTGAACAACTGGTCGGCAATAATGGTAATGGGGATTTTATCAGATATTATACTTTGAAAAGACGGATTTTTTTCCAAAACGCCGGCAGCCAGAATTAACTCTTCAATATCCGCTCCCGATTGAAGGGCTTCCTGAACAAAACGCAAACCCTCCACCAGGAACTTCCCTTCCCGGTCCCGGTATTTTTTTTGTAGCAAAGACTGCAGGTACATGATGCGCATGTTTTTCGCACTGGTAATAGTCTCTTTCATCTCCTTATTCCCTTTCCAGCCTGCGAAGTTTTTCGTTTTTACCGATGGCAACCAGGATATCGTTTTCCCGTATTACCTCATCTGGCTGCGGTGCCACAAGAATATCCCCATCTCTTTTTATCGCCATTATCGTAACCTCATAACGGGCTCTAAGCTCGGACTGGCGCAATGATTTACCCACTAAAAAGTCAGGGGCAACCACTTCCAAAATGCTGTGTACCGGCGATAATTCTATGTGGTCTAAAACGTTGGAGGAAACTAGACTGTGCGCAACTTTAGCTCCCATGTCGCGCTCGGGATAAACTATTTTATCGGCTCCTATTTTAGCCAGCACTTTTCCGTGCAAATCGTTTTGCGCCTTTACAACGACGCATTTTACGCCCATTTCTTTTAGCATTACGGTTACAAGAATACTGGCCTGGATATCCTTGCCGATAGCCACGATAACCACTTCGAAGTTCCTTATGCCCAAGGCTTTCAGGGCATCTTCATCCAGTGCGTCAGCCTGCACACAGTGGGTAACAGAATCTACCATTTCCTCGATCCGTTCTTCATCACTGTCAATAGCCAGGACATCGTGTCCCATGTTGTATAAAGTTTTGGCAACACTGGAACCAAAACGGCCCAACCCGATAACAGCAAACTGTTTCAATGCCTTTCCCTCCCATTTTTATTTGTTTGGAAGCACAACATTTCCTTTGTCTAACCGATGATTGTTTAACCGACCATGACTTTTTCTTCCGCATACCGAAACGCAGTTCCCCGATTTTTCTTGGCTATCGCAAAAGCCAGAGTGAGAGGCCCAACCCGGCCCATAAACATGGTCAAGATGATCACAATCCGGCCTATGGTGCTAAGCTCCGGGGTTAATCCCATACTTAAACCCACGGTACCAAACGCTGAGGTGGTTTCAAACAAAACGGCCAGAAACTGGGCCTTTTCCGTTATGGATAACAACATGGAAACCCCGATGACAAGAGTCAAAGCAGCAAACATAACCGTCAGCGACTTATACACCTGATCCTTGGGAATACGGCGTTCAAAAATTACCACATCGGAGTCGCCTCTGATCATACTCCATACGGCAACAAAAAGGGTCCCCAAAGTGGACGTCTTAATTCCGCCACCCGTTGAACCGGGCGATGCACCGATAAACATGAGAATTACCAGCAAAAATTGCGTTGCATTACGAAGTTCAGCAATATTCAGGGTGTTAAATCCGGCCGTTCTCGGTGTCACTGACTGAAAGAACGAAGCCAGCAGTTTACCTCCCATATTCAATTGTCCCAAAGTATGGTCGTTAGAATATTCCAAAGCAAAAACCGAAACCGTCCCCAGGGCCAGCAGCAAGGTCGTCATGGTTAAGACCAATTTTGTATGCAGACTGAATTTTTTCCACCTACGTCTGGTAAATATGTCCACCAGTACAGTAAAACCAAGACCCCCGAAAATAATCAAGGCAGCAATCATCAAATTTACCACAACATCGTCGGCGAAAGACGTCAGACTTCTAAATTCGCCAAATAAGTCAAAACCCGCATTGTTAAAAGCCGATACGGCGTGAAATAACCCGTAATAGAAGGCCTTGGCCGGGCTCATATCCTGCATGAATCTTAGACCGAGAACAATCGCGCCAAACCCTTCAAAACAGAAGGTCATAATAAGAATGTACTTGGTTAGCCGGACCACACCTTCCATGGTCAACTGATTCAAAGCTTCCTGCATAATCAGGCGTTCCTTGAGTTTGATGCGCTTGCCCATCAGCAATGCAAATAAAGTAGCTGTGGTCATAAACCCCAATCCGCCTATCTGGATAAGAAACATGATAACCAACTGTCCGAAAATAGAGTAGTGGGTTCCTGTATCCACAACAACCAAACCTGTTACACAAACGGCCGATGTAGCGGTAAACAAAGCATCCAGAAAAGGAGTAGGTTTACCGTCAGCTGCCGCTGCAGGCAATGATAAAAGTATGGCGCCCATCAATATGACTGTAGCAAAACCGATTACCAGGACCTGGGGGGGACTTAGTTTTATCTTTGGTTTATTAAGATCCATCTGGAGGTCCCCTTTCAATTACTCTCAATAAGTAAGTATTGTCATAAGTCGAAAAAAATAAAATCTAGTTTATCATAAATCGTATAATTTAAAATGTCCAATCTTAATTTCAGCGAAATTGTTCACAATTTTCAGCATTAAGCAACCCTTTGGCAATTTAAGGAGATATTCTTAGCAATACTTATTATTCCATCATTTTACTTAACATAGCTTTTTAAACGGAAGATGTCCACCGGGTTGTTTGGAAAAAGGAATAATAAAAAGCATGGGTAATATATCCCATGCCTCATTCTGATCTTTTGAATTTACGCGTTAACTTTGGCTTTGGCAGCTTCCACGAGCTTCCCAAAAGCCTGTTGGTCGTTCACAGCCAGGTCCGCAAGCATTTTACGGTTTACTTCAATGCCTGCCTTTTTCAAGCCGTTAATAAGTTTGCTGTAAGAGATGCCGTTAATTCTGGCTGCCGCGTTAATTCTGGCAATCCACAGCTTGCGGAATTCTCTCTTTTTGGTCCGCCTGTCTCTGTAAGCATAAGCCAAAGATTTAAGCACCTGTTCGTTGGCCGGTCGGAACAGTTTACTTTTTGCACCCCGGTAACCTTTAGCCAGTTTAAGTATTTTTTTATGTCTTTTACGGGTTGTAACCCCACCTTTAACTCTCGGCATTCTATTACCTCCTTTGTACAGATTATTTCCGGAACAATGCCCTTCTAAGCCGCGAGATTAAGCGTAAGGAAGCAGAAGTTTTACCTTTTTGGTATCTGCAGCGCTCACCAAACCAGGCTGCCGCAAATTACGCTTTCTCTTGGCGGATTTCTTTTCCAGAATATGGCTTTTATAAGCTTTCGCTTTTTTCACCTTTCCGGAGCCGGTAACCTTAAACCTTTTGGCTGCGCCCCGGTGTGTTTTCATTTTGGGCATAAAATTTCCTCCTCTCTAGTCTTGTTTTGGTGCTAGAATCATTACCATGTTACGGCCTTCCACCTTAGGCTGTCTTTCCACAATGGTGATATCTTTTAACTGATCAACCACTTTATCGAGAAGCTGCTTCCCCAAATCAGTATGAGCCATTTCACGGCCTCTGAACATGACAGTCACTTTCACCTTATCGCCGTCTTTGAGAAACCTGACGATGTTATTGGTTTTAGTGACCAAGTCATGGGCCTCAATATTGGGCCTCAGCTTGATTTCCTTAACATTAATAATTTTTTGTTTCTTACGGGCTTCTTTTTCGCGTTTGCTCTGCTCATACTTATATTTCCCATAATCCATGATTCGGCAAACAGGAGGCTTAGCGCTGGGAGCTACCTCGACCAGGTCAAGATCCTTTTCCTGGGCAAACCTTAAAGCTTCTTTAAGGGGAACTATCCCTAACTGTTCCCCGTCAGAGCTGACCAGCCGTACCTCTTTAGCTCTAATTTCTTCATTAATTCGCAAATCCTTGCTAATAATTGTCACCTCCTGGATTATTACCCATCCAAAACTAAAAACGGATGGACATACTCCATCCGCTGCAAATCAACAGTTACAACTAAACAAATGCTGTACGAACCTTATTAACAACCGTCAGGCGTCATAAGGTGAGAAGCGGATGGCTTCTGCTTAAAATGATTATTATTTATTAAATTTTACTTTGTTATTATAGCATTGCTCCCATTACTTGTCAAATATTTTGTCACCTGACTTTTTCTTTTATTTCTTTGGTTATTAGGGCCACAAAATCATCTGCATTTACAGCGCCTTTGTCGCCTTCGCCACGTTTTCTGACGGCAACAGTCCCGTTTTCCATTTCCTTATCCCCAACAACCAGCATGTAGGGTACTTTTTCCACCTGAGCTTCCCTGATTTTATACCCGATCTTTTCATTACGAGCATCAACCTCAACCCGGACGCCCTTTTCTTTTAACCGGTCGGCTACTTTTTCGGCGTATTGTTTACTCCTGTCTGTTACCGTCATGATTTTTGCCTGAACAGGTGACAACCAGACAGGCAGAGCTCCGGCAAAATGTTCGATTAGAATCCCGATAAAGCGCTCAATACTGCCAAAAACAACCCTATGAATCATGACCGGCCTGTGTTTCTGTCCATCTTCACCTACATAAGTCAGGTCAAATTTTTCCGGCATGAGGAAATCCAATTGGATTGTACCGCACTGCCAGGTTCTGCCCAGGCAGTCCATCAGATGGAAGTCTATTTTGGGTCCATAGAAGGCACCGTCACCCTCGTTAATCTTGAAATCCATACCTTTGGCTGCCAGTGCTTCTTTCAAAGCATTTGTGGCCAGGTCCCAAATTTCATCGGAACCCATTGCTTTTTCCGGTTTGGTACTCAGCTCCACGTGGTATTTAAAACCAAATACTTTGTAAAAATTATCTATCAGATCAATAACCCTAATGATTTCATCTTTTATCTGGCTCGGCAGCATAAAGATATGGGCATCATCCTGGGTAAAGCATCTTACACGCATCAAACCGTGCAGCACGCCGGACATTTCGTGCCGGTGCACCAGACCCAATTCTGCCAGCCTGATCGGGAAATCCCGGTAGCTGTGCAGCCTGGTTTTATAAACCAGAATACTGCCGGGACAGTTCATGGGTTTAACAGCAAAATCAATGTCGTCAATTTTGGTAAAGTACATATTTTCACGGTAGTGGTCCCAGTGACCCGATTGTTCCCATAAAGACCGGTTCAGGATTATGGGAGTCCTGATTTCCTGGTATCCGGCCTTTTCATGCTGTTCGCGCCAGAATTTCTCCAGTTCGTTCCTGACAATCATCCCCTTGGGATGGAAAAAAGGAAAGCCGGGCCCTTCTTCCTGAATGGAGAAAAGGTCTAACTCAGCGCCCAGTTTGCGGTGATCACGTTTTTTCGCCTCTTCCAGGCGGAATAAGTATTCATCAAGTAAACTTTTCTTGGGGAAGGAAGTTCCGTAAATCCGTTGCAGCATTTTATTCTTTTCACTGCCGCGCCAATAAGCGCCCGCCAGGCTCATGAGTTTAATTGCTTTAAGTTTTCCGGTACTGGGTACGTGCGGACCGGCACACAGGTCAACAAAATCTCCCTGTTTATAGCAACTGATAACGGCGTCTTCCGGGAGGTCATTAATCAGTTCTACTTTATAGGGTTCCCCCATTTCGTTAAACAGCTTCAGGGCTTCTTCCCTGGACAGTTCGGACCTTTCAAAGGGGAGGTCCTGCTGAACGATTTTCTCCATCTCTTTTTCTATCTTCTCTAAATCTTCCGGAGTAAAGTTTTCTTTCACATCAAAATCATAATAATATCCGTCGGTAATAGCCGGGCCGATTCCCAGTTTTGTTTCAGGAAACAAATGCTTGACTGCCTGTGCCAACACGTGGGAAGAACTGTGGCGAAATACCTCCCGCCCCTCTTCGTCATCGAAAGTAAGAATTTCCAAGGTACTGTCTTCGTTAACCGGTCGGGACATATCCACCAATTTGCCGTTAAGCCTGGCAACCAAAGCGTTCTTGGCTAAACGGGGGCTGATATCACCTGCTATATCGGTAATAGTTGTGCCGGCTTCATATTCTCTTATACTACCGTCTTTTAAAGAAATTTTGATTTTCGCCATTTTTCTACCTCCAGGTCCTCAAATAATGAAAATATTAAAACCTCCCGCCACTGAATTATAATTCCAGGGACGAGAGGTATGTTTCCCGCGGTTCCACCCAGGTTTCCTAATAACCCCTGCGGATTATTAAGCGCTCATCACAGGATAACGGCCTGTCCGTCCCGGATTAGTGTTATTTCCACCGGGATGCTCCAAGGCGGTTCTTCGATATTTCCCCCCTACCGGGGCTTCCAGCCTCGACCCCGGCTCTCTGTAAGGTTAAAAATATCTACTCTTCCTCTTCCTCGCATTTGATTACTTATCAACCACTTTCAACGCCTTCATTATAATCTCTGGTCAAAGGGCTTGTCAAGCTCGTATCTGCAGTAAAATAACCTGCAAACACCCAATAAAGAAGCCCAGTACTCCGCCTAAAACTTCAATATGTTTAAGTTCCCTGGAAGCAATGCCAAAAATAAGCTGTTCAAGTTCCTGCAGGTTGAAATTGTTCACCTTTTCCTCCACTATCGGAGCCACATGTAAATCCTCCCTGAGATGCTCCGCCATTTTATCCATAACACGGTCAATAATTTTCGGCATTTCTCTGTCCAAAATTTCCTCGGCCGCCTGTCCCAGCAAATGGCGGATTGAAATAGGCAAGAAATTCGGGATCTTTTGCATGATACGGCTTTTGATAATTTCTTTAGCCGATTTTTCAAAATTGGCCGTTACCCGGTGGCTGCTGAACTGGGCCAGTACATCTTCAACACAGAGCAATTGTCCTTCAATTATCTCGCCCAGGTTTTTGGCCATCTCCTTTTGTCTTTTGGGAATAACCCCCTGAAAGACCCAATTAGTCAAAGGAATTTTAACAGGCTTATATGGCCAAAACAGCATTTTTATGGCCAAAACATTGGTAATCCAGCCGATTAAGGCGCTGATCACGGGTATCGTTAAAAGCTTCCAGTCCATATCCATTCCTCCGGCTTCCGATACTGACTAAACTATACCAGATATTCAGAAACCGTGCAATATGTCGAAACAAACCAAAAGAATTACCGCTGTGAAGGTAAAACAACCGTTGCTCCGAGGCTCCGGGCAAAGACAGTGTAAACTCCGTTCAGTTGAAATCACTGAACCCGGCCAAATCGTCGTCCGTGACTCAATGGCCGGGTTTCCAGTGATTTCAAACCTTCACTGTCGTTAACACTGTCTACCCTCCCTCCGCCAGGTCGCAACTTATTGTTTTACCTCTACAGCGATTATCTGCGACTACAAGACACTGGCTGTTTCACTAATAAAGCAGCTACCCACAGGAACGGAAGGGTGGGTGGGGTGCTGAGGCTACCGTTAAGAAGCGACTGCGTTCGCAAAACCGCAGGCAGGAAGGCGGGGAGTTCCCGCATGTTTGAAGATGGCGAAGGCCGCCGGGAAGTCCGGCGCTCAACTTATGTTGAGTGCCTATTTAGAAATATGCGGCATCGGTCAATGTTTCTGCAAATGCACCTCGTTTTCCCGGCAAAGTTCACAACCACCACAATACTTGACCCGCTCCCCGAAAACACCGACAATTGTATCAATACTGGTTAACATTTTATCCTCTTCCCGGCAATGCAGGATTATGGTAGTAGGCGCTATTGTTATTAAGGCGCTTATCAGCAGGTCTTCATAATTAAGTTCACTGTCCCCAAGCTCGACAATAAATCCATCCAGGTATTCGCAGTTAATGCTTTTGTTTGATGCATCCAGCAGTTTAAACATACCTGAAGGTTGGATAAGCACCTGTACCACATCCAGCCGGGGTTCCTGAATATCTACAAAGTATTTGAGCAGGCGAAGAAATTCTTTATACTCTTTATCCAACAGATAATCGTCAGCAGCTTTTTCCGCGATTTTCGTCAATTCCTCAATATACTCTTTTAAGCGAAACCTGATAAAACCTTCGATAACTATGTTGTTGTTCGTCTGCAGGTATTCCAGAACCCGTCTTAAAATGAGACTCTTCCGACTTAATTGCTCATACATGGTTTCTCCGTTTTCGTGACCTAAATTTAAATGTTTTAGGGCAAATTCAGAAATAGTCTGCTGTTCTTCCTTGGAAAAATAATAATAATTCTCCTTAATTATTTCTTCTAAAAGGGTGCGCTCCCAGTTATTTACAATAATATCAGAAACAGCATTAGCCACATAATGCTTGAAAATATTTTTTGTGTCTTCTTCAGAGTAACCGGCTTCTCCATAATCAGCAATATTATATTCCAGGAATACGTAGTCGCCCTTTTTTCCCTCTTCACAGGAAATTTTTATACCGTCATTTTCCAATAATCGAAATTCTTGATCCAGTTTTTCCTTTACATAATCTATATGGTTAGCAGCACCAATACAGAATGATGCCGACATCAATATCACCACCCCCATCTTTGCTACTAGTATATGTGTAAGATTTTTTTTGTATACAGTAGCCTTTCAGGGGAAGAATGGAATAAAAAATGACAAAAATAAAAGCTCCGGAAATCTCCGAAGCCTTGATTTTCTATGGTGGGCATACGTGGAATCGAACCACGGACCTCTTCCGTGTCAAGGAAGCGTTCTCCCTCTGAACTATATGCCCATTTTTTTGAACCACGTATATATATTATAGCTGATTCAAAGTAAAAGTCAAGCTTAACAATCATTCGGATGCTGTCAAGATTTTTTGGGTAAATTCACATTCAACTTTTAGTTCACCGTATTCTGCCGCAGGTATGACCGTTTACTCCGGTTTCCCAGGGCGGCATCCAGTCATCTAAGCTGTTAAGCTCCGGCAGCAAGCCGGCGTCCCCGAACTTGACGGCTCACCGGGTATTCCTTATATGATGGCCGCCTCCCGTTTCGCTATTACTGCCAACGAAACTTCCCGGCGGCCCTCGCCGTCTGCGGACATGCGGGGACTCCCCGATTTGCTGCTCTCCGCTTTACAGCAAGATTCCTGACGATGCCGCCCAATGGAAGCCCTCCGCAAACGGTCATACCCGCTCTTATATTATGGTTAAAAATAAAATTAAGCCGATTACCATTAATCTTGCAGTATCGGGTTAGTTTCAATCCACGCACCCGCATGGGGTGCGACTTTATGGCTTAACCCTGTAGCCGCAGAAGCAAACAGTTTCAATCCACGCACCCGCATGGGGTGCGACATTACACCCCACTCGGAATAGTTACAGCGCTGAAGTTTCAATCCACGCACCCGCATGGGGTGCGACATTGGGATTTTTTCTTTACTGGTACTATTTCAAAGGTTTCAATCCACGCACCCGCATGGGGTGCGACATCGGGAGAAGTGACATCATGGAATTATGATTCTGTTTCAATCCACGCACCCGCATGGGGTGCGACGACCGCATTACCGCTGTGCTCTTTGCGAAAAATAGGTTTCAATCCACGCACCCGCATGGGGTGCGACTTGATTAGTTTTTTACTTCTTCCAGCTCCTCATTGTTTCAATCCACGCACCCGCATGGGGTGCGACTCAGCATAAACTGAGATAATTTCATCGGTGCTGCGTTTCAATCCACGCACCCGCATGGGGTGCGACAGCGAGCCAAACGAGCGTGGGAGGAACCTTATATTTTGTTTCAATCCACGCACCCGCATGGGGTGCGACTATAAGGCAGGTGATATGGATGTAGACGATATCAGTTTCAATCCACGCACCCGCATGGGGTGCGACGTAGCCAACTGAATAGTGGGAGCAGTACCCCCGGTGTTTCAATCCACGCACCCGCATGGGGTGCGACGAGGTTGAGCCTTCACCTGCGGTTGATGTCTCGTGTTTCAATCCACGCACCCGCATGGGGTGCGACACTGTTCCAGCCAGTCTTACGACCATATGCAACGGTGTTTCAATCCACGCACCCGCATGGGGTGCGACACCATTGCCGCCCACCATGAAGGGGATGACTGGACGGTTTCAATCCACGCACCCGCATGGGGTGCGACCTTATGGCACTTGCCGCACCCGTTGCCGCATACATGTTTCAATCCACGCACCCGCATGGGGTGCGACTAGCGGTCCCTTTTATGTTGTGGCCCAAACAAGCGGTTTCAATCCACGCACCCGCATGGGGTGCGACTGATTCTCTGATAACATGCTGGTGTATCGGTCGTAGTTTCAATCCACGCACCCGCATGGGGTGCGACAAGCTGACAATAGCCTTGCCGTGGCCGCAGTACAGTTTCAATCCACGCACCCGCATGGGGTGCGACATTTGTTTTAGACTGGCCATTGCCCTGGTATAAAGTTTCAATCCACGCACCCGCATGGGGTGCGACTTGGAGGCAAACAGTTGTACCGCCGGTATATCAAAGTTTCAATCCACGCACCCGCATGGGGTGCGACTTAGTGGGTATCTCTTGGCTGCACTGGTAGCCGCGTTTCAATCCACGCACCCGCATGGGGTGCGACATATTCCCGCTTTTAACCGTTGGCGTGGAAGTCTGTTTCAATCCACGCACCCGCATGGGGTGCGACTGGGACCGGCCGCAGGGTATGTAGGCTTCGTAGGGGTTTCAATCCACGCACCCGCATGGGGTGCGACCCCGATAACCAGCACCAGAGGCCAGGCCATGCTCGTTTCAATCCACGCACCCGCATGGGGTGCGACGTTGACGAAGCTCTGGCTGGCTCTACAGATTAGGGTTTCAATCCACGCACCCGCATGGGGTGCGACTTTTGCGCCCTGTCCAAGCAGGTAGGGCACCGCTTGGGTTTCAATCCACGCACCCGCATGGGGTGCGACATACGCCAGGCAAAACAGCGATGTCATTCTTATAGTTTCAATCCACGCACCCGCATGGGGTGCGACTCATGCCTAAGCTGCGTGATTATTTTTTTTCTGACCGTTTCAATCCACGCACCCGCATGGGGTGCGACAATCACCGTGGCATGATCCGCAGTTATATTCAGAGTTTCAATCCACGCACCCGCATGGGGTGCGACGGATTCTCTTTGAGTTGTTTGCCGCATTTGATACAGTTTCAATCCACGCACCCGCATGGGGTGCGACGCCAGTTTCTTGTTAAGCTTGATGAAGATTATATGTTTCAATCCACGCACCCGCATGGGGTGCGACTCATTGCCATTAGTTTAATTGGTTGTAGTAGCAAGGTTTCAATCCACGCACCCGCATGGGGTGCGACTTAGTATTTTTTGTAATATTCTACCGAAATTAAAGTTTCAATCCACGCACCCGCATGGGGTGCGACCTCTTCCCTTATTGATAATCATTGTACAATAACCCGTTTCAATCCACGCACCCGCATGGGGTGCGACTAAACGGTCTTGCGAAAACCGTTGATGGTCTCAAGGTTTCAATCCACGCACCCGCATGGGGTGCGACTTCAGAAGAGGTATTTAACAAGGTAAAAAATCCAAAGTTTCAATCCACGCACCCGCATGGGGTGCGACTCATATCGTTGCTGTATGCGAACTGGTAGGTAATGTTTCAATCCACGCACCCGCATGGGGTGCGACGCCAGTGTTTTTGGGAGCCGTTGCCTTGACTTCCTGTTTCAATCCACGCACCCGCATGGGGTGCGACTATCCAGGTTGCAACAGGTTTGAGAGATAGAATTGGTTTCAATCCACGCACCCGCATGGGGTGCGACTGCATTCTCGAACAAAACCGGCTGTAGTTATCATGTTTCAATCCACGCACCCGCATGGGGTGCGACTTTTATTGTATGAGGGATGTGTGTTTAATGTTATTAGTTTCAATCCACGCACCCGCATGGGGTGCGACTGCAATAATAAACGCCTGGATTTATTCATATTTATTGTTTCAATCCACGCACCCGCATGGGGTGCGACTGAAGATGATGGTTGTAATAATCCTGGATATTTTGTTTCAATCCACGCACCCGCATGGGGTGCGACAACCGGTGGGTGTTAAAGGACTGGTGATTGCCCGAGTTTCAATCCACGCACCCGCATGGGGTGCGACAACATTGCTCACGCAACTGCTTAACAACCCTAGTGTTTCAATCCACGCACCCGCATGGGGTGCGACTTATTCATGAAATTACTTTATGTATTATTTAGAGGAGGTTTCAATCCACGCACCCGCATGGGGTGCGACCTTAATTTCTTTAATTCCTTATCCACATCCATTAGTTTCAATCCACGCACCCGCATGGGGTGCGACTTGATTCAAAAAATTATCGATTGGCAACAATTATTAGTTTCAATCCACGCACCCGCATGGGGTGCGACGCAACGACTACTTCCCCCCACGTAACAAAGGTCAGGGTTTCAATCCACGCACCCGCATGGGGTGCGACAACTTAAAATTCTTAAAATTAATGAGGCCCCTCCTGTTTCAATCCACGCACCCGCATGGGGTGCGACGCAGGCTAAAGTTAAAACACCAACTGGCGAAGATGATGTTTCAATCCACGCACCCGCATGGGGTGCGACGTGAATTAATCGATGATGTGTTAAGGCAGTTGGCGGTGTTTCAATCCACGCACCCGCATGGGGTGCGACTCTGCGCAGCCGGTTGATGTGGTAATACCCAAAGGTTTCAATCCACGCACCCGCATGGGGTGCGACCAAAAAGAAGCCAGTAAAACCGCATCATCTAAGTCGTTTCAATCCACGCACCCGCATGGGGTGCGACAATGCCGCCAGTAAAAAAACCGAAAACGGGGCTCCAGGTTTCAATCCACGCACCCGCATGGGGTGCGACGTTTCTACCTCCCTGGTCGGTACATGGGAAAAGATTAGTTTCAATCCACGCACCCGCATGGGGTGCGACGATTGGCTCCGGAAAGATTATCTACTGCCGGACCGGTTTCAATCCACGCACCCGCATGGGGTGCGACTTTAGTGTTGGGGGTGAATATTGAAGTATGAACCAAGTTTCAATCCACGCACCCGCATGGGGTGCGACCTATTGCCGCAGACCCAATCAAGCTTGTTGTAAACGGGTTTCAATCCACGCACCCGCATGGGGTGCGACGATGTCTGCGGACATCGAGGATAAGCCGCTTCAGGTTTCAATCCACGCACCCGCATGGGGTGCGACTACAATTGATGTGGGCCAAGACCCTGTGACCGGAAGTTTCAATCCACGCACCCGCATGGGGTGCGACTTATACTGGGCATTTCAGTGGGCCGGACATAGCAGGTTTCAATCCACGCACCCGCATGGGGTGCGACCGTCTTGCTCAAATTGGTCCTGGAGCCGTTTAATAGTTTCAATCCACGCACCCGCATGGGGTGCGACAGCACCTAAAATAAAGCAAGACACTTCAAGGGTTAAGCGGTTTATTATAGCGAATCCCGGATTTAGGTAATAAAAACAGTGTTCCCCAAAAACCGGATGTTAACTATTAACCCTAGATTTTTATGCGGTGCGATTTTGCAGAAAAAACATGTTCACATATGGTTCGCGCTTTTTGTACTAAACTATTAAAGTCCCTTCAGGATCAAAAGTGGATTTTGCTCCAACATGCTCCACTCTGTTTTTCCAATTACTACCAAGATAATAATACCTCAAACTATCCTTTTCTTGGTCTATTATCTCTTCCAGCCTGTGCCGTAACTGAGCAAACTGGGCCGGATCAACCAAACATTCGAATACGGAGTTTTGGACTCTTTGTCCATAGTTTACGCATTGCTTTGCGACGCGTCGTAATCTTTTTCTGCCGGCTTCTGTGGTGGTATTAACGTCATAAGTTATCAATACCATCATTGACATCTACCCCCCTACTTCCAAATAAAAGGTGGATAGTCGTCCAGATCTCCTCTTAAATACCTGGAAAGCAACAATGCCTGGGCATATGGTAGTAACCCTATATGTATTTTCTCAGTCAGAAAGGGATGAGTAATCTCTTCTCTTTTTCTCCTTTGCCAGGCCTCCAAAACAGTTTTTCTTGCCCCCTCTTTCATGACAACCCCACCTGATTCCTTTTTAATAAAATCATTCCCTGTAATTTGCCGACGGTTAATAAGGGTCAGAACTAACCTGTCCACTAAATACGGACGTAATTCTTCCATCAGGTCCAAGGCTAGGCCGGGTCTTCCTGGCCGGTCGCGATGCAAAAACCCCACATAAGGATCAAGCCCCACAGATTCAAGAGCGGACCTGGCTTCAAGTACTAATAGGGTATACAGAAAAGACAGTAATGCATTTATGTTGTCTAGAGGCGGTCTACGGCTTCGTTCTTTCATATAAAACGATTCTTTTTGGTACAATATCATATCATCAAAAACCGAAAAATAGTATCTTGCGGCTTCTCCTTCTATTCCTCTGATTTCTTCCAGGGATGAAGCCCTGCTTAATCTGATAATACTTCTCGCCAATTCTTTTGATACTGGCTCAATATTGTCAACACCACACTTATTGCCATGGTCACTCATAAAACGTCTTATAACCGCCCTGCAATTGACCAACTTGCCAATAATAAATCTGGATGCCAGTTTAGTACACTCAGGCGCAAAATCTGCCATTCTGTACTGCTTTCGCCGTAACAATACATTACCCTTGACAGGTCCGGAAACGCTGGCCAGAAATTTTCCGTGCTCATTTAGAAATGTTAGGGATACACCCCGTTCCGCACACAACCCAAGCAGAGCCGGACTGGCTCCCATGTAACCGAAGGTTACTATTCCCTCCAGGTAATGTATAGGCGTCCGAAATATTTCGTTGTCCTGCACTTTGACAACAAGGTTCTCCCCATCTTTGGCCAAAAATGCCTCGGGAGTTGTCACATAAAGAACATTCAGCATTTTTCTCATAGCATTAATCTCCCGCTGATTCACTCTCAATTTCCGCTATTAAACTGTCAATGTAACGGCAGGCTTCTCTTGTTTTCTTTCCCAGAACCGGCAAACACAGGTCATTTAGGGAACAACACTTGCACTTTTTACTTTTAACCGGCGGCGGAGTTATACCTTTTTCGAACAATTCGTGCATTTTACCTGATAACTGTTCTACCTTTTCCCTCAGTTTTTCGTGAAAATCTACTCTGTGCCTGTGTCTTGTTTCTCCATAATAGAAATAAGCATAATCCAGTTTTATTCCCAGCATTTCTTCCAAACACATAGCCTGGGCACACAATTGCACTTCATCCCTCTCATCCGGTTTTGGCTTACCTCTTTTATATTCTACAATTCTGATTTTCGGAGACCTGTCTGCAGCTGAATTATGTTCATACTCAATTAAGTCCGCCACTCCGTAAAGACCCAGCCGCCTGGACACCAGCGGTACTGAACGCACAACCTTTATGTTGCTCCTCTTTTCCGTAAAATATGGATCATCAACCCGCTCATGCAGTTGTCTGCCTTCAACAGTCCGTATATTTTCCGCCCATTGTTTTTCAACATGGATTAGGGCCCACTGCCGTTCACAAAAAGCAAAATGCTGGATACCGGACAAGGGGAGGAGGCTTTCATCGTCATAAGCCCCGGTAATCATTATTTTTCTATTATCTTAACTCCGGCCGGCAACGCCGAACTGTTGAGATCAACTTGATAATCCTCATATGAGCGGGCAGGACGACCGAGGTCCTTCCTGGATACCTTCACAAGATCAAACAATTTGTGAGCCGGTGCATTCCCCAGGGGTGACTCGTGCTCAAATATAATTAGCTTGCGCGAAGCCATTTTTCCCCTTGCGGCTGAACGGTCATGGTCAAACATATTAACCAGTGCATCCCAGAGTAGTTGAAGGTCATCCATAGAAAATCCCGTTTTCTCTGCTAGGTGAGCAGATATGTAACCTTCTACCCTGTAAAGAGCATAAGGTATAATATGTTTGCGTCCCATTTCCCTATCCTTCTTTTCCGCGTCTTTTTCTGAAGTTACAGCCATCCTCGTAATGGTTACTTCCTGTTGAACAATGGGATCTATACTTCTGGCAAAATTAAGCTGAACAGGTCCGCGGACCTGACCACAATTAACCTCCGTTGTCATGACTGCACCAAAAGCCCTGATATCAAAAAAATGGTGGCACATAAAGTCAGTAATTTCTTTTGCTTTTTGGACATCTGCGGGAAGCTTTTTATCCTTGGTGTTAGGCTCAATCCCTATCGCGGTATATGCTCTCCTGTGCTGCGCATTTAAAATTGCACCCTCGCGCACATAAATGTCATAGCCTTCAATCCCATTTTTAACAATATCCACGTAATTCCTGATTTTTCGTTTCAGGCAGACATCCGTCACCAATCCAAGCCCGGTCTCCGCGTCTATCCTGGGCATATTGCCGGCATCAGGATCCCCGTTGGGGTTACCGTTTTCTACATCAAAAAGAAGAACAAACTCATACCTGTTTTTAATTACATCTGCCATAAATCATCCCTCTTTCTTTTCGTTTTTTGCATAAAGAGCCTGACGCTGATGATAATATCCCAGCACAAATAAGCCCTGTTCCTCAAGGTTCAAGTAAGACGGAAAACTACCAATCCCGCCCATAACCTCCTCTATACGCTTGTCCGTGATACGGCCATATTCGGCTTTAGCAAGATGATGCTGAACAAGTCTCATCAATATAGGGAATACAGAACCCGGAGTCGCAGAAGCAGCTCCAAAATACCTGTCTCTTATAGTAGCATTCAAACCCGGATTCGCATCCTGCTGCGCTTTTTCCAGAAGGGCAAACAATCGTCCCAACCTGTAGGCCAAATTTGTGTTTTGTTCATCTAATGACATTAACACATTCACCTCATTTCCTTTGTTATAAAAGCGTTGGCTTCTTACCAGGCAGGCTTTGATTATGGCCGCCCGGACATAATTTACTCTTTGGTCTGCCCTGATTCTTGAAAGAATTGCATTGTAAAGCGCCTGGGGATAAGGCATCCCTGTAAGAATGGAGCGCATCAGCACACCTCCCAGCAGCGGAGGAATTCGCTTGGCATCACCCAAAGGCGCCGTCTCTTTTAAAAGCATGCTTACGGAAATAAAATCCGGGGCTTTATCAAAATCCTTTATAATCGCCAAATCAGAATAATGGCGACCAATTTTGTCCAAAAAATTTCCATACCGGTCTACATGCCAGAATCTTACCGAAAGCCTGGCAGAATTAGGTGCCAGTCCCAAAATAAAAAAGTTAACGTTTGGGTCTATACCAACAAGCCCTTCATCTACTGGTTCTCCAGCCCGAACCTTGGTAAAAATATCATGCAAAAGACGTACTGTTTGTGGGTCGCGCCTTACCTTGCTCTGCTCATCGTCTATTCTTTCATTGGTTTCAGTATCGCCTTGAACAATCGGGTAAAACAAAGCTCCCAGCAGATCTTCCTCTAAGCCGTCTGTTGAACGCTCAGCCCAAAATACAGTTGTGGTGTCGCCTATTCGTATTCTATGTTTTTCATTGCTGAGCAAATAATTTAGAGCTGTGGTATAGCCAAATGCTACATTTTCACCAACAGGTGCGTTATAACTCTGCTCCTTACCATATGATTCAGACGCTTTAAAATTAAAGGATACCAAAGAAGTCCCCGTCGATTGACCACCAACCACTCCTTTAATATTCTGGTGCAGCCGCGCTATGGGTGAAATTTTACCGGTTACCATGCATTGGCCTGTGACCTCCGAGACTTGCCCCGATCGGTATTTATCCCAGGCATTAATGATCGCCTGCCGTTCATGAATATACCCTTCTGAGCCTTCCAGCCGGAAAACCAGGTTTCCCCCTTCAGCGAGTCCTTCAATGTTTTCTACTATTTTTGGGTGATTAGCCGCATTTGTCACATCCCAGGTGGTTAAAAAACTTAGTACTGCTTCTGCGCCCTGGTCATCCACCCCATCCAGTATCTCCTTGTGCAAGTTGACAAAAGCCTGAAATGTCTCTCTGCTTCTGTCCTTTTGGGTTTTTTCCTTTTTAATTTCCGGGTTCAGGCCAAGGACATATTTACAATTATCACACAAAAAATTTGCCGCCACCCCTGAAGACCTTTTCACCTGCTCCGGGACATCCATTTCGCGGGAAACCAGTTTTTTCCCCTTTACCACCCGCAGGTCCAAAATATTAACCAACTCACCTTTGCAGGATAGAACCAGAGCATATGCAACCTTGGCTTTACTGTACCCAGGCTTGCTTACTCCTGAACCTTCATCCTCCAGTAAACGTTCATAGTACTGATATAAAGAATTGATAATCACTTCGCTATCCCCCCTTCCTCCATCCGGGGCACTTCAATTACTCCTTCCTTCATTACTGCCCTGAAAAACTTTGATGTCATGTTATTCTTATAATCAATGTCAAGCAACATCCAACCCAGGTCTTTATCTCCCTTATGTATTGAGCGCGGAAGTGGTTCATCTTCCTCAATTAGGCGGAACCTGGCCGGAAACTCCCTGCATCCAAGATAAGGATAATGATAACACTGCCCCTGCCTGGCCCGTCTCAGGACTATATTGTAGTGTTTCTCCGCTGAATCCTCCGGACCGGCATTTTCCGTGATCTCAAAATGCGCTTCAATGATATAAGCTACATCTCTCAGTAAAAGAGTAGCCCGCTGCTGCCTGTCGTCAGCCGCATACTGACACAGTACCACAGTCTCTCCCTTCATAGCCTTTTTAACGTTCCCTGCCGGTATTTTGCCCCCAACTTCATTACGGCGTATGTTGTCAAACCGTATTTCATTAAGGACATGTATCCTGTCCACCACCCACCGGATTGCCGGTTTCCAGTGGATAGCCTCCAGGATTCCCCGGGCAGCGGAAGGGGTCATGACATCATAGCTAACCCTCTCCACTTTCATTTCCGGCCTGGTAAAGCAAGCATAATCCCCCCAGACCAGCAGACGAATACCATAACCCATATTTTCACCTCCTTATCAAGCTAAACAATTAATGTATCATTAAGAAACATACTCTCTGTGCATGGAAGCAACCCCATTTCCTTATTGTAATATGATCTATAAACATCCTCACGTAGCACATAAAACATGTCGGCAACATTTTCAAGGATTCCTAGCCGGAGCATTTCCCTGAACTCTTCTTCGTACACATCCACTGTGTATTTTTGCAACTTACGGCCATATTGGCCAGGAAAATGTCTCCACCGTAACTCCTGTAGCAGTTTCCTACAAGCTTCATCCCATGGAATGACCACTGCAGTCGTATTTTTATCAATCAATATAAACTTATCAGCAATTCTCCGGAAAGGAAACTTCAGCATCCTTTCCTGTTCTTTTATTTCCGCCATTATCATCTCTCGGTCCAATTCCTCTCCCTCGAGGTCATAGAGCATCAAAAAATAATCCCTGACTGCGTCCAAGCTGAGTGGGTCTTCATGTTGCATGACTATACTGCCACCAACTGATGCCGTTCTGGATAGCCAGCCTGCGGGCAGCCCGTGCTTTTCAGGTCTGAAAACGTACACCTCACCTTTTTCTTTTAAGCCTTCTCTGTTGCACCTACCGGCAGACTGGGCAATTGAATCGATTCCCGCCAAACTGCGGTAAACAACAGGAAAATCTACATCAACACCGGCCTCGATCAATTGGGTAGAAACCACTCTGCATATTTCTCCTTTTGTCAACCGCTCCCTTATGTTTCTCAGGGTTTCAGATCTATGGGCAGGACACATGCGCGTACTTAAATGAAAGACCCCTTCCCCCTGAATTTTTTCAAATATTAACCTGGCGTGTTTTTTGGAGTTGACTATACAAAGCACCTGATTATGGGATAGTAACTTTTTCGCCAGTAAATCGTCAGATAATGGCAAATCTCCAAGGTAGTTAACATTGACCCTTTGAAAAGCATTGTACAGTTTTTTGGAATCATCTATTATCTCTAAAGGTTTTATCTCCGATGGAAGGAACTTTTTTATGGCAGGCTGTGTAGCAGTGCACAAGACTACTGTCGTATGGTAGTTGGTAATTAATTCAACCAATGCGTTGATGCAAGGTTTGAGATAACCGGTAGGAATCATCTGAGCCTCATCAATTATTACTACGCTGTTGGCAATATTGTGGAGTTTTCGGCAACGGGAACTTCTGGCAGCAAACAATGATTCAAAAAACTGTACATTCGTTGTTGCTACAATAGGCATGTCCCAATTCTCAGCGGCCAATTTTAATTTTTCTGCAAGCCTCGTAAAGTTTTCAGAATCCGTTTCCCTAATATCATTTTCAGGATAATCGAAATTGCTGTGGTGCTCCAGAACCTTTTCTTCGCCAAAAATTTCCCTGAAAACCGCAGCATTTTGTTCAATTATACTAGTATATGGGATTACATAAATAACTCTATCCATGCCGTGGGTAACTGCATGTTTAAGGGCAAATGCCATAGAGGATAGGGTCTTGCCCCCTCCTGTCGGTACTGTCAATGTAAAAAGCCCCGGACTATTAACCGCCTTTTCCCTGCAGTTGGCCAGTATTTCTGCTCTGTGCCGATTAACTGGTGTAACAGGTGCGCTGCGGCATTTATTATCAAGAAAGGTATCAAGAATTGACAGCATTTCAGCCAAGGAGGCTCTGTTAATACGCTGTACCGATTTCCCAGGATCCAACGCCCGTTCCGTATCGAGAAAATCAGCATCTACAAGTGACGAATACAGGAACCTGATAAAGAATTGGGCGCTGAATCCACATCCCACAGGAGCCTTTTTTATTGGGAAAACCAGTTCTTCCGGCTCCATTAAATTAATTTCATTCATATATGCGCTATAATCCGGTAATGATTCTTTTTTCAACCGACTTTCCAGCGAAGTCTCATCTGCCACACTGCCCCAATCTGGAAGCCCGCAATGATGGCCGGCTATTACATAAGCCAATATCTTACCATACACTCCATAGCGCTTGTCTGACTCAATCGCTCCCGCCGTAGAATGATCGACCCTTATTTTGTCCCCTTCCAGACGTCTTTGAAATTCTTTTGAGTACTTGCCAATATCGTGTAAAAGACCGGCCAGGTAACCCAGCTTTTCCGCTCCAAAGCTCCCTGCAAAAACGGAAGCCAATTGTGCCGTATCCTCTAAATGGCGTTTTAGCAAGTGCCACTCCTTCTTGTTCTTTTGGCTGTCAGAATGCGCATAATAATTCATAACACCAACCTCTTGCTTATTTCAACCATTCTTACAATAGTTACTCAAAAATATCAACTCACCTTTCGCAAGATCACTAGCGCTGTAATGATGAAATAATAAATGCAAAAGTTGGATACCTTCTCTGTAATCATTTTACCATAATTGACATTTTTACTATTCGACATTATACATTATTTTCCTTGATACAAATTTCTACATAAAACGACACGTTAAAATTCATCAGTACTGGGAACAGTTGTTTAACCCTTATAAACATTGAAAAAAACTTATTTCAACAACAACATGGTTTCCATTATTTCCCTGAATACCGGCGCCGCCGATTTGCCTCCGCTCTCGCCGCCTTTAATCAGCACTGTTACTGCATATCTGGGCGCATCCAGGGGAGCATATCCCGTAAACCAGGCATCAACGATGCCCTGGTTCTTGTCAACCTGAGCCGACCCTGTTTTACCGGCGCTGCCCCATCCGGGTACATACGCCAGTTTTCCCGTTCCCATAGTAGTTACACCCTTAAACATCTCCCGTAGGGTACGGCTGGTTTCCGGACTGAGTGCCCGTTCACCTGCATCAGGCGCGAAGGCCTTTGTCAAATTATAATTGCTGTCAAGAATTCCCATAACCAGGCGCGGCTTTTTGTATATTCCGTTCCCGGCAATAGCCGCCATCATGGCCGTCACCTGGACAGGCGTAACCAGCACAGGCCCCTGTCCAATACTGCTGTTAACAATGGTGTAAGGTTCTGTCAGTTTGGCCAGGTTTTCACCGGCATCCCCGGCGTGTGGGATACCAATGATCCCGTTCTCGGCAAAGCCCAATTTGCGGGCATACTCAATCAAGTTAGCGGCGCCGATTTTCTGTCCTACCCGGGCAAAAACAGGATTGCAGGAATAAGCCATTGCTTCCGCAAAACTGATCAGCCCATGGCCTTCCTTACGGTAGCATTTAACCGGTTCATCTCGTTCACCCAGGCACAAAAACCTGGAATCGGGCCTGACAGCTCCCAATTCCAGCGCCGCTGCCGCGACAACAGGTTTAAAGACAGAACCCGGCTGTAAAAACTGGAGGCAGTTATCCAAAAAAACATTCCCCTGATCATTGTTTTGTAAAGCGGAACTTATGTTATTCGGGTCAAATACAGGTCGGCTGGCCAAAGCCAGGATATCGCCGCTCCGGATATCCATTACAACTACGGCGCCTGCCGCAATTTTATGCCTGTCCAGAGCCTGTTCCGCAATCAACTGGATGCGCTTATCTATGGTTAATATTAAATGATTTCTTCCGGGGTCTTTTACCTTGTTAACTTTCACGTCCAGCCCTTTAAGCGGCCTGTTTTTAGCATCAGTTGGAATTTGCAGGTACGTTTCGTAACGGGTACCTTTTAACCAGCGTTCATAATATCGTTCCAAACCGATTTTCCCTACCAAATCAGTCCTGGAGTAAGCTTTTTGCATTGGGTTGCTTGCATACCTGGCCAATTCCGCCCCGGAAATTTTCCCTAAATGGCCAATCAGGTGGACGGCCAGGGGATTTACGTCATATCTTTTCTTTATATAATATACTTGTACACCCTCCAGCCTCATCCTTTTTATAGCCTGGGCCTGCCTTAATGAAATCTCGTTCGGAAGCATTCCCGGCCGGCCGGCAAACCGTGCCAACAAAACCTGGGGATCCGCCTGCAGTATGCTGCTCAGACGATGAGCTGTGGTCACCTTGTCTTTCATCAAATAGGGTAAGACTACTACTTTAGGTACAAAACCGCTTCCCGTTAGAGGCACTTTATTTCTATCCATTATATCTCCCCGCGCCACTTCTTCCAGGGGGATAATCCGGTTTTGCTGGGCTTCGGCCTTGGCGGCATAATCGGCGGCATGCCGGATTTGTACAACAAATAAACGGCACAAAAGCAGAGCAAAACAAAAAATAAAGATCCAAAAGGTCTGAATAATGCGTTTTTGTCTGCGGAATTCCATTCCGTCAACCCCCTTGCCTAATTTTAGCATCGGCAAAAAGGCTGTTTTTTAAACAAACATTAATTAAACAAAAGGGTTGGGTTGTTTTACCGGGTTTTCCGGCTCGCCGCCTGTTTATCTAACTGCAAATTCTTCCGCAACAGGGCCTTTCCCCGAACTCGACGGCTCATCAAGCATTCTAAAAGGTCAGGCCGCCTCACGTTTCGGATAAACCGAAACTTCCCGGCGGCCTTCGCCGTCTTCAGACAAGACGGGGAATCGAGCCCTGTTACGCGGAAGTTTTGCAGTCAGATGCACCACGGCGGCAGTGCAACGAAAATCCTTTGTAAAACAACCCAACCCTTTATAGTGCCCTCGGACCCAAGAAACCCTGCCTGCCCCCATTTATGCCCGGACAGGTTGCAACTATTTCCTCAATAATGCTATACTTTGATAAGGAATGTTGACAAAAACGGTTTTTTCACGGAGGCTCAGCATGGTACGTTTATCAGGCTTGATTAAAACCAAAAGCCCTTACATATTTCTGGTCCTGGTTTTCTTGCTATGTTTAATTTTATTGGTTGTCGTTGGCGGCCGGGTAGCCAGCGATGGGTATAATTATTTCGCTTATCTCCGTTCTGCCGTAATTGACGGGGATTTGGATTTTCACAATGATTTTCAGCACTACCCCAAAGCCTTCTGGCTTACTTATAAACCGAAAGATACCGTAACGGGCCATTTTACCAATGTTTTTTCCGTTGGGCCCGCCATCCTCTGGGCGCCTTTTTACCTGGCTGCCCACCTTTTTGTGCTGGTTATAAACCAACTGGGCGGTTCCATACCCGCCGACGGGTTTTCCGCGCCATACCAGTTGGCCGTATCTTTGGCCAGCCAGGCCTATGCCTTTGCCGGCATCCTTTTGGTTTACCGTTTGCTGACCAGGTATTTTTCGGCTTCCATTTCACTGCTGGCCACTCTGACGGTCTGGCTGGGCAGTTTTTTGCTATACTACATGATTTTTGAACCGTCTATGTCCCATTGCGTTTCCTTTTTTGCCGTAACCCTTTTCATCTACCTCTGGCACCGGTCCCGGAAACACCGGAATATCCGGGACTGGTTTTGGCTCGGGCTGGCCGCCGGTTTAATGATGCTGGTCCGATGGCAAAACGGTATCTTTATGCTTCTACCGGCCCTGGACGCGGCAGTTGACTATTATAAGCTACAGCAACAACAGCGCAATTATGGCGATATCAGGCATCTGTTGGCCGGTCATATGGTGTTTCTGGCCTCAGCCATAGCAGCCTTTCTGCCCCAAATGATTGTCTGGAAAATTATTTACGGCGGGTTTCTGACCATTCCCCAGGGCAGTTCCTTTATGAAATGGACAGCCCCCTTTATGGCAGAAACCCTGTTTTCCTCCAGGCACGGGCTTTTCAGTTGGCATCCTGCTTTATATCTCGGCGCTTTGGGCTGGTTTATCCTGTTCAAGCGCGACAAAGGATTAACCATAAGAATCTTTTTCCTGTTCCTGGCCATGACTTACGTAAACAGCGTGGTCAAGGACTGGTGGTCCGGATGGGCCTTCGGGATGCGCAGGTTTGACGGCTTCCTGCTTTTCCTGGCCCTTGGGCTGGGCAGCCTTTTAACGGCAGTCACCGATTACATAAAGAAAAGGCCTGCCGTTGCGGTGTACCTCTGCATGGCAGCCTTAATTGCGGGCAATATCCTGTTCATGAATCAGTTCAGGGGTCGCGTTATCCACCAGGGCGGTGTGGTGGCTTTCGATACGGTTTTTAAGAACATGGTTGAACAAATATACAAAAGGACGGGTAATCCTTTTTCCTTCCCGGCCAACCTGTATTTTGCCGTTAAATACGGCGAACCGCCGCGGCGCTATGATTCCCTGGTTGGTGTTTATGTGGACGACCCTTATTTCTTCGGCCCGAAAATGGACCTGGGACGCCAGCGTTTTTACCTGGGCAAGGGCTGGTCCCAAACTTCGGAAACCTGGCAGGGACAGTTCGACTATCTGCGCAGCCTTGCAGTCAATCCCACAGTATACATGCCCCTCCGCAGCAAAGGCAACTATGTGATGCGAATACGTATGGCGCCACTTCAGGAAAGCCCTGTGGGTGTACAGGCATTCAGTGACAATTTTTCTTCTCTGAGAATAAAAATCAATAAAAAAGCCAGTGTGGAAATCCGGCTGGACAAAGCATGGAAAACCTATGAGATTTCCCTGCCCGAGCAAAACCTCTCGGCGGGAATTAACGTGCTGGAATTTTCCCTGCCGAAAGGCCAGGTAATAGGTATCGATTACATCGAATTTTCCCCCCGCCCTTCTCTGTCCAGGGAATAAACAAGCGGCCTGGGGAAATTTTGCAAAATTTCCAGCACCTCATCCCTGGTATCAGGCGTCACATGGATATATACTTCACCGGTTTTGGGGTTGCCCGTACTGACTATGCCCAAGCCGTCAAACCCCTCCATAATATTGTCCAGGTATATAATGTCCCGAGGGTCCATCTTGATATAAATCTTATTTTCCATCATTTACCCCCTTTAGGGCAGTTTGTGTTCCGCTTCCGGCTTGGCCCGGCGTATCAATGAAAAGGGCTCTACCCTGACCGGCATTTTTATTTTCACAATTTGCTGCGGGTGTGGGGCCGCTTCAATCGGTTGTCCGTCCTCATCCCACATCTCATTTATTTCTACTTCCATAGGCCCCATGTTAGGTCCCACAATCTCCACCCGGTCTCCCCGGGCAAACCTGTTCCGTTGTTCAACAACGGCTGTCTGCTCCTCCGCAAGGTACTCTTTGACCAATCCGACAAAATCATAGGTCCGTTTATAGGAACAGGAATAGTTTTCGGCTGCCGGCTGCCGGCCAAAATAGAAACCGGTCGTATATTCACGGTGGCTTACCTTCATGATTTCCTCCAACCATTCTTCCCGAAAACGATACTGCTCAGGGTTTTCCATAAAAGTATCAATAGCTTGCCGGTAGGCCTTGACCACCGTGGCCACGTAGTGAATACTCTTCATCCGGCCTTCTATCTTAAAGCTCCTGATACCGGCAGTCACCAGTTCAGGGATGTGCCGAATCATGCATAAGTCCTGCGAATTAAAGATATAGCTGCCCCGTTCATCTTCCATAATGGGGAAATATTGTCCCGGCCTGGTTTCTTCCACCAGGGCATATTTCCACCGACACGGCTGGGTACATTCACCCAAATTGGCCGACCGCCCGGTCATGAAGTTGCTCAAAAGACACCGTCCGGAATAGGAAATGCACATGGCTCCGTGTACAAAGGCTTCCAGCTCAATATCCACCCTGTCATGAATCTCTTTTATCTCTGCCAGGGACAGTTCCCTGGCCAATACTATTCTTTCTACTCCCTGCCGGCGCCAAAAGTCCGCGCTGGCCCAGTTGGTGGTATTGGCCTGAGTGCTCAGATGCACAGGTATTTCCGGCGCAATATCCCGGCAGATGGCAAAAATTCCGGGATCGGACACAATCAGGGCGTCCACGCCTATATTCCTTAACTGCTTTAAATATGCGGGCAAACCGGGCAGGTCCCGGTTATGGGCAAAGATATTGACGGTAACATAGACCTTGACACCTCTCGTATGGGCAAATTCCACACCCGTTTTCATATCTTCAATGGTGAAATTACCCGCTGCTGCCCGCAACCCGTAGCGGTGTCCTCCAATATATACGGCATCGGCTCCATACATAATAGCAATTTTCAGTTTTTCCAAATCTCCTGCCGGAGCTAACAGTTCAGGTTTGACCAAACACATGCCGAAACCCCTTTCCGTTAATACTTGGTTAGCCCGTTTTATAGCCCACTACCAACCCGTCCCCCATGGGGATGACTGACGCTACCAATCCGGGGTATCCGGTAATCATTTTTAAAAATTCACGTAAACGGCGTACCATCGTCCGCTGCCGCCTTTCGATATCTTCATCATTGCATATAACCAGGCCGTCGGCCAGAACATTATCGAATATGATCAGGCCGCCTGTCTGCAGCCTGGGGTACAGTTCTTCAAAAAAGCTGCTGTACTGGCCTTTGGCGGCGTCGACAAAAATAAAATCATATGTCCCGCTTAAGGTGGGCAGTATGTCGGCTGCGTGGGCTTTGATAATTGAAATTACGTCCTCCAGCCCGCTCTGTTTGATACTGTTTAATGCCTTTTCATATCTCCTCTGGTTAATTTCTATAGTCGTCACCCGGCCGCCATTCTGTTTGGCAACCCGGGCCAGCCAAATCGTAGAGTACCCTATGGCGGTCCCAATCTCCAGAATATTTTGGGCCCGGCTCTGCAAGGCCATCAAATGCAAAAACTGCGCTACTTCCGGCAAAACAATAGATACATACTCCTGTTCAGCTTTTTCTTCCAGTGATTTCAAGAGCAGGTCCCGTTCCGGAACCAGTTGCCGAAGGTAATTTTCTATTTCCCTGTTTACAACGTGCGCCAATTAAACCACCCATTCGTCAGTCCCATACATGGAAAATGTGTGGCCCAAACCACACACTCAGCCACATTATTTATATTATACCACAGTTCGTCAGGATTACCAGCAACACTAATCATTAAAGGTTTCCTTTATATATTTGGCTTTAGCCCGGTTGTGTTCGGCCAGGGTCCTGCTGAATACGTGCCGACCATCCTGCGAGACAACAAAGAAAAGATAATCTACATTGGCAGGATTCACAGCAGCCTGCAAGGAAGCCCTGCCCGGCGAAGCAATAGGAGTCGGTGGCAATCCGCTATATTTATAAGTATTATAAGGTGAATCTATCTGCAGGTCCTTGTTCAGCAGCCTGGCCTTTGGCTGGCCCAAGGCATACTGTACCGTTGCACATGATTCCAGTTTCCATCCCTTTTTCATGCGGTTTAGAAATACAGCAGCCACTTTGGGCCGTTCTTTATCTACTTTGGCTTCCCGCTCCACAATAGAAGCCAGGGTCACGGCCTGGTGCAGGGTAAGGCCCAGTTTCTGAGCTTTTTGCCTGAATTCGGGCGTAGCTTCACGGGCAAAACGGGCCAGCATCATATCAATTATTTCTCTTTCTGTGGTTGTGGCCGTAACTTTATAAGTATCAGGAAAGAGATAGCCTTCCAGCCTTTTTTCATTGTTGGGCAACCCGTTTAAAAAATCATAATCAAAGTCACCGTTAGCTACCAAATCAAAAAACACTTCTTTGTTAATCAGGTTTTTGGCAGCCAACCGGTCAGCTATCTGCCTGGTATTGAACCCCTCAGGAATGGTAAAAGTGATGTACTCCACCGAACCCCCAGTTATTTTAGACATTATTTGCGGCAAACTCATAGAAGTATTCAGGGTATAATTCCCTGCCTTCAGTTTACCGTCAAACCTGTGCAGCCTGGCATAAACCCGGAAAATAAATGAATTTTTGATCAATCCCTTTTCCTTAAGAAGGTCAGCAATTTGACCCGTTGTGGCCCCGGTGGGAACAGTCAGCTTAATCTCAGCGCCATGATCTGAAGCAACGGGTTTTAATCCATTTACATATTGGTTATAACCAACACCGGCGGTTAACCCTAAAAATAGGGCCAATAAAAAAAATGTTTTGGTCACTAACCTGAAAATAAACTGCGGACCCTTTTTTACAGGGGCTTGTCCCAAATGTGCCACCAATATCACTTCTTCCACATAAATTCGATTTTCTACATTATTATACAATGTTCGGCACTGGTAAACAATGAAAAACCACAAAAAATCGCCCATCGATACCCTGCCCTCTCGGGGCCACAGGAGATGGACGAAGGAATAATCAGGCCTCGTTAACTTCTTCTTTTTCCTGCAGGTCCAACAGTAAAAGTGGATCAATAAACCGCTTCAAAAGTTCATCAAGCACCAAATCCATATGTACACCCTGCGTGGCCACTACAGGTATAATTGGTTTGTGGCTGTAGATTCGCTTTAACAGTTTTAATGTGGTAGTCACAACATCCCGCGGAGTTTCATCTATTTTGGTGACCACAATGATATCGGCTTCGTCTAAAAGAATGCTTCCCGTTTCCATAATAATTTCATTTTTAATTCCGGCCGGTACAACCGTAACAAGGATATCGGCCAGTTTTCTGGTAGCTGTTGATTTATAACCGTCATTTATTCCTACAGCTTCTATCAGGGCAATATCAGGTAAAGCAGCCTCCCTGGGGATGTCTTTTTGACTTAGTGCTCCCAAATCCAGTACCGACCTGACTTTGTTCAATTCATCCAGGGCTTTTCTGGCGTGCTGAATCAGCGAGTTCCGTTCCTTAATCTGGTTGACAGCGTTTTTCGTTACGCGTTCAATATCTCCAACAACATCTTCACCCGGTGCCGGTATGGCAATGGTAAGATAAGTGGCATCAATCCCTTTCAATAAATAGGGCTTTTCATCCTGCACCCCGGATCCTATAGCCAAAGGCTGGATATCCTTTGCTTTCAGGCCTTTATACAACTCACCCAAAATGGTAGATTTTCCACTGTCATTTCGACCGGCTATCACTATTTTTTTCATGGCCGCACTCCTTTCAAACAGGTCGTTATCATTAAAGTATATGCCGGCCGCAAAAACTACATGCAAAAAATGCTTCGCGAACGCGAAGCATTTTTTAGCCTGCCGGATTGACCACGCCCGTATTGTTTTGGTTTCCTTGCGGCGCCTCGGGCTGGGGCCCATTGGCAGGCGGTGCCGCAGGAGGCTGGCCGGGTGATAGGGTCCCCTGGCCGGCCACGGGCTTTTTATGGTTATTGGTATTAGTAGAAATGGAAGTTTTGGTTTTAGCCACAACTTTTTTGGTTCCAACCAGTATGATCTGGTCCAAAGGCTTATAGTAACTCGAAGGCAATTTTTCAGCCCGAACTTCCTTTCCGTTTACGAATATGTGCCGCTGAGAAGCGACCTTGTACCCGTTGACGCCCTTTTGTTTAATTACCTGCTTACCTTTATACATTGTCGCATCTTGTTTATAAACCACCTTAAAGGGATAAGTCTTCAATATCTGATTGGTTATTCGAACATCTTTTTTCAGGGCAGTGTCTCCAAATATCTTGACAGTCAGCCTGTTGCCGACCACTTCCGTTTTGAGAACAACCCAGGAGGACAGGTTATTTTTGAATTTAAAGTCCTTTCCCCCGTAAGCTACCGCCGCGTCCTGCCCCATAGGAACGTAACTGACCACCAGGGAATGGTTGGCCCTTTCTATAATGGGCAAACCGGCCAGCAGGACAGCGTTGTAAAGGGTAGTCGATGCCTGGCATACGCCCCCGCCCAGGCTGTCAATAAACTCATTGTTTAAAATGGTAGGCGCCAGTTTATACCCTGCTTCTTTGCTCCTTGGTCCAACTACCTTGTTAAACGAAAAGGTTTCGCCGGGTTTGATAAAAGTCCCGTCTAAAGCGCCGGCGGCAACTTTAATGTTATATACCCTATTGGTTTTCTGGACATTGAAAAAGGTGGAAAAATGGGAAATAATGCCGTTTACATGCATGTTTTCCACCTCTTGAGTGGTCATTTCGGGCTCTTTGGTTTTCAGAACCAGGTTTAAAACAGGTTCCTGCTTTTTATTGAGTATGTCTTCTATTTGCGCCAGGGCATTCTGGGTATCAATAACTTTTCCCTGTTTTCCCGGAATAATCTGTATTGTATCCTGCCGGGTAATAACCAGTTTGGCATCCTGCGGCTCTATTGTGGCGCCAGCCCCCAGTTTTTGGGCCAGCTTTTCAAACTTAGTCCTGGAATAGTTAATTTTTAAAGGAATAATTACCCCCTCACGGGCAATCCTTCTTCTTTCCTGCCATTGGTCCAGAAGAGACCCTTTTCTGCCATACTCCCAGGCCTTTTTTAAAATTCCCTCAACGTCAATGGAGGCATCTATTTCTGCTAATTTAAAGGCCGCTTCTCCTCCAGGGTATTTGACCTGAACCTCTTTTCCACGAATTTGATCATTCAGCTCTTCTAACTTATTCCTGGCTTGTTCCCTGGTTAACATCCCCAGACTGATATCTTCCACCCAGACCCCGGAATAAATTTGGTCTTCCTCAGCTGAAACCGCTATAGCAACAAAAAAAGACAGAACAGCCGATATTGCCACGACTATTGTTGTCAACAAGAAAACTTTTAGTGTACTTAATGACACGGTTTCACCCCATTTCTACAAAAAACATAATTTTTGACCAAATTTCATTTTTATTATATTATACGCCGGTAAGAAAATTCCTTTTATAATTGGGCTATCATACTTCTAATTGGGGTATCATACTTCGGCATGAAAAAGGCGCTGATGACAAAAAATAAAGGCCTATGTATCCGGCAGGATAACAAATGCCTTAATTCACTTAAAATAATTTATTTGCCATATGGCGTAACTATTATTCGTCCTCTTCAACCATGCTGGCCCATGTATCTGCTACTTCTTCCCACTCTTCGTCATCTTCGATATCGACAAGAATTTCTTCTCCGTTCTCATCCTTTGTGATCTTCAGAATTATTGCCTCCTCGTCCTCATCGTCACCCATAGGTAGAAGAATAGCATATTCGGAATCTTTTACCTCGATTACGTCAATAACCGTAAAATCATGCTCTTGCCCTTCTTCATCCGTAAGGGTGATGACATTGTTATCTTCGGTCATTTTTATCACCTCAATTCACTTTAATATAAGTATTGTATATTAGATAATAATAAGTGTCAACAAATGGCAGTAAAAAGTGTTATATTGCTATTGTTTCCTATTGTGGCCCCTTTCATACTAATTTTGGCAATTTCATCTTGTTGAATCCAAATAGCCCTGTAATATTAACACAGCCGCAGTCTTGTCTACTACCTGCCTGCGTTTGGCCCTTGATAAGTCGGCCTCCAGCAGTATCCGTTCCGCTGCTACCGTTGTCAAGCGCTCATCATAGGTATGAACGGGCAGTTGTAAAGTTTCCCTTAACTTTTCAGTCAATTCCAATATTTCCTGGGCTTTTGGCCCCAGGCTGCCATCCATGTTTTTAGGTAAACCCACCACTATTTCGCTTACTTCCATTTGTTCGATTATCCTGGGCAGTTCGGTTAATTCCTCACCCTTTTTGATAACCGTCAACCCCTGGGCTGTCAACCGCAAGGGGTCACTGACGGCAACCCCTATTCTTTTTGTGCCTACATCCAATCCCATTACCCGCATATTTCCACTCCATTTTTAATTTTGCAAACCACAGAGTACACAAAGCACACAAAGATTAAAGTCTCTAATTATTATGGTAATAGTATTTCAATCAATTAAGGTGGGAATTCAGTTTACCCTTTTCTCTGTGTTTTCTCTGTGCTCTCTGCGCCCTCTGCGGTAAAAGCCGAATTAAATTATCTTCAAACAAAACTCCGGGCACACGGCGCCACAATATCCGCATAACAGACATTTTTCCCTATCCACGGAAACTTTCCCTTTTCGGATGGCCAGAGCTCCTACGGGACACTTTTCCGTGCATCGTGCGCAGCCCTGGCACCAGTCTTCCACGTGGAGCCGTTTTGGTATCTGTTTTACCTTGTGGTAAATCTCGTTGGTCAACGGCTCGCCGTTAAAGATGCTGACGTTCATGTCCACTTCCTCTTTAGTATACATGCCCAAAGCTATGGAATGCAAACAATCCTGCTGCAAAACAAAGGCCAGCGCCTCCGGTACCCGTTTATACAAATGCCCTCCGCCCAACGGCTTCATGCCATATATACCTTTGCCCGCCGCAGCAGCATCCTTTATGGCCTGCAGCATGTCTTGCGCTGAACCGTCAGAAATACCGATTCCGTCTCTGTTAATTAACGGGTGGATGACGTCTATTTCCTTAATCCGCGTTGCAGCATGAACACCGGCCACCTTGTGGGTAGAAATGCCTACAGCCCTGACGATACCTTTTTCTTTGGCCTCCAAAAGGTATTCAAAGGCCTCCCAATGGCCTCTGATGGTGAGTTCCGATTCCTGTTCGTGCAGCATAAAAATGTCTACCACATCCCGGTCCAGTTCCCGGCGGGCTTTTTCTACACTTTTCCGCATTCCTTCACGGGTATAATCGTAAGACTTGGAAGCAACAATGATTTCTCTGCCCATACCCCTCAAAGCTTCCCGAATATAAGGGTATGTTCCATACAGGTCAGCCGTATCAATGAAATTAACTCCCATGCGGAAAGCATGCCTTAAAACCTCTGCTCCCTCCCGCAGGGGCAGGTTGCGCTGCAGCGGCCCGATGGTCAAAGCGCCGAAACACAGGCGCGACACCTGAAGACCGGTCTTGCCAAGCTCTCGATATTCCATGCCATCCTCACTCTTTTCATCAGACATCAAGAAAGGGCGGTTAAGCCGCCCGCAAGCTTTCTATAAGTATTCTAACCGTTACTTTTGCAAATAACTCCTTACCAATTCCTCCATCAGGTCATCCCGCTCCAGTTTTCTGATTAGACTCCTGGCATTTTTATGGCTGGTTATATAGGCCGGGTCGCCGGAAAGCAGATAGCCCACAATCTGATTTATGGGATTGTATCCTTTTTCCCTCAAGGCTTCATAGACCTGAAACAATATATCTTTGGCCTCATTAATGTCTTCAATTTTGGCCTTAAATAACATGGTTTCCTCGAAAGATCCTTTGTTCATGGTCGCCCCCTCCATTCTGAAACTGGATAATATAAACTAGTATTCTCCAATGGGGAACTATTTCCTCCAGCTCGCTGAAAAATTTGTTATTTTGTTTTCTTGCATGCCTCCACCCCAATGGCCGTGGCAAAAAGGATTTTAGCAGTACCTACATTGCAGGAAAATCTTGTTTAAACTAGAAAATAATATTAAGGGAAATTGCTTGAGAATGTTTTCTTTAAGGAGTGATTAACTTGAAGAAAAAACTATTTTTCAGTGTGGCAATTATTGCTATCCTCGCTGTAACAATATTTTTAAATAATTCGTCCACTAAAGTTGTTCAGGCACGATTAAATAACGATATTAATCAAATGATGGAGGAAGTTGCCGATAATTCCGCAGATCCCAAAATTGCCATGAGTTCCAATCCCTACGATTATATAAAAAATAATGAAGGGTTTAATAACTTGGTTGCGTACGGTTTTGACGGTCTTCCAGAATTAAGAAATAAGATAAGAAACAGTCCGAACAATGGTTTAGAAGAGTACCTGCTGGCCATAACAATAGAAAAAATAACCAAACTTAACTTAAAAGGAGAAAATTATGGCTGGACCAATGCCAAGGAATTTTCTAAAGCCTTTGACAATCATTTAAAATCAATCCCAAACCAGGTAACAAATATAGTCAAATCTTCCGATCCCGATGACATTAAGATTAAGAATCTCATTAGGTTGGGTACTCCGGCAATACCGTACATAATGGACCAGATTGAAGCGGGAAATGAAAATTTAGTTCCGGCCTTGGCTGAGTTACTTAAGAATAACTCCAAAGTCGAGTTTAACGAAGATAAAATCAAAGATTATAAGCAATGGTGCAAAGATAATCAAGGGAAATTCCAGGTACTCAGAGACCTGGTTCAATCAGCCAATCAATAAACCGTTGGTAGTAAAAACCCTGTCCGGTCTATTACCGGGACAGGGTTTTTGCGTGCTTATTTTCCTTGCAACTGCTGTTCAATAACCTCGTAGGCCTTCTGTAACGCTGCCTCCAGCTTCGCCGGGTCTTTACCGCCGGCCTGCGCCATATCGGGCCGGCCGCCGCCCCCTCCACCGGCTACCCTGGCTACCTCTTTGATGATATTGCCGGCATGGGCCCCTTTGGCCACCAGGTCCTTGGTAACCATAGCCACAAAGTTTACTTTATCGCCAAGAGTTGCACCAAGCACGACTATACCGCTGCCCAGTTTGTCCCGCAGCATATCCCCCATATGGCGCAAGGCATCCATATCCGGTGCGCCGGTAGGTACCGCAAGTACTTTTACTCCGGCGACCTCCTTGACCTTGTCCATCAGGTTTTGGGATTCTTCCCTGGCCAGCCTGGCTTGCAGTTGTTCCAGTTCCTTTTCCTTTTCCCTGAGGTTGTCCACTATGTTCTCTACCCGCTTCACAACTTCGGCGGGAGACGATTTTACCAGTCTGGCAATATCTTTTAACCTGGCTTCTTGTTCAGCGATATACCTTAAAGTCCCTTCGCCGGTAACAGCTTCAATCCGGCGTAATCCGGCCCCTATACCGCTTTCGCTTAAAATCTTAAACAGGCCGGCTTCACCGGTACTGCGCAGGTGGGTACCACCGCAAAGCTCCATGCTGTAGTCACCCATCTTGACAACCCTGACCTTTTCGCCGTATTTTTCGCCAAAAAGGGCTGTGGCGCCCAGGGCCTTTGCCTCATCGAGGGAAGTTTCAAAAGCATGCACGTCCAAATTGGCCAATATCATTTCGTTTACCCGGTCCTCTACTTTTTGCAGCTCCTCGGGCGTTACTGCCCGGAAGTGGGTAAAGTCAAAACGTAAGCGTTCGGGTTCCACCAAAGACCCGGCCTGGTTTACGTGGTCGCCAAGTACTTCCTTCAGGGCTTTATGCAGCAGATGAGTAACGGAATGGTTCCGGGCGATCTGTTTCCTTCTCCGGGCGTCAACCCTGGCATCCATCACGTCGCCAAAGGATACACTACCCTTTTCCACCACACCCAGGTGGACTATCAGCCCGTTAAAGGTTTTTTTAGTGTCAGTTACTTTAATTACCGCGCCACGATTGGACTCCAGTATCCCCCGGTCGCCTACCTGACCGCCGCTTTCCCCGTAGAAACAGGTCCTGTCCATAATCACTTCGACTTGTTCGCCTGCCCTGACTTCATGCCGGAACTCTTTGTCAACAATCAAGGCCACCACATTGGCTCTGGTTTCCAATTCACTGTAGCCGGTAAATTCTGTAGCCCCCAGCTTCTGACCCACCTCGGCATATAACTCCTGACCGGCAAGCATGGCTTCATCCTGGCGGGCAGCCCTGGCCCTGGTTCTTTGCTCCTCCATAGCGGCGGCAAATCCGTCTTTATCAACAGTCAGCCCATGTTCTTCAGCAATGTCTTCCGTCAAATCCAGCGGAAACCCATAAGTATCGTACAAGAGAAACGCTTCCTGCCCGGAAATGGATTGCCGGCCTTCGGCCTTGACCTTCTCAACTATGTCGCTGACCAGCCGCATACCTTCATGGAGGGTTTCGTGGAAACGTTCCTCTTCAATTTTGATAACCTGCTCCACGTAAGTCTGCTTTTCCCTGATCTCAGGATAAGCATCACCCATCAAATCAGCAACAACGCCAACCATCTGGTAAAGGAAAGGCTTTTCTATGCCCAGAACCTTCCCAAATCTTACGGCCCTCCTGAGTATCCGGCGCAGCACATAGCCACGGCCTTCGTTGCTCGGGAGTACGCCGTCGCTGATTAGGAAGGTGCAGGCCCTGGCATGGTCGGCAATCACCCGGAACGGAAAGCCCCGTTCGTCTTGATAATATACAGAGCCGCTCAATTCTTCGACTTTGGCCATGATGGGTTTAAATAAATCAGTATCGAAATTGCTATTCACCTTTTGCATAACAGAAGCAATTCTCTCCAAGCCCATGCCGGTATCAATACTTGGTTTCGGCAGAGGCGTCATTTCCCCGGATTCGTCGCGGTTGTACTGCATAAATACCAGGTTCCATATTTCCAGCCAGCGGTCGCAATCACATGCGCCGATAGCGCAATTATCGGCTGCACACTTGAACTCTTCACCCCGGTCAATAAGCACCTCGCTACAGGGCCCGCACGGTCCTGTATCGCCCATGGACCAGAAATTGTCTTTCTCCCCCAGCCTGATAACCCGCTCAGGCGGTAAACCGGCGATTTCCTGCCACAGTTGGGCTGCCTCCTCATCATCCCTGTAAACAGTCGCATAAAGCCTGTCCTTCGGCAGACCCAACTCCTCCGTCAGGAACTGCCACGCATATGTAATGGCTTCCCGCTTAAAGTAATCCCCAAAGGAGAAATTACCCAGCATCTCAAAAAAAGTATGGTGTCTGGCCGTACGTCCCACCGTGTCCAGGTCGTTGTGCTTGCCCCCGGCCCTTACACACTTCTGGGAAGTAGTGGCTCTTTTATAGGGCCGCCGGTCCAGGCCCAGAAATACTTCCTTAAACTGGTTCATACCGGCATTAGTGAACAATAGCGTTGGGTCATCATGGGGAACCAGCGAAGAACTGGCGATAATGGTATGTCCCCTGTTCTCAAAAAATTTCAGAAATTTTTCACGTATTTCATTTCCTGTCAAAACCCATTCCTCCCTTACCAAGACATTGAAAAAATTTCAAACTAAAAAACCTTTCGTCTGGAAGGGCAAAGCCACTCCAGGGACGAAAGGTCTGTTTCGCGGTACCACCCTGGTTACCGGCTGCGGCCGGTCCCTCTGTTGGCTGTAACGTGCCACCACGTTTATACCTACTTTCGTCTTTTCGGCATAAAAACTCAGAGCCTGCTTCCCCTGACCCGGTATAGAAGCCTTTCAGCATTTAGCCTCCTCTCTGGGATACCAATGGTAAGAGTACTCCTGCCCGTCATAGCTTTACCTATTTCCAGTTCGGTATCAATTATACAGAAAAGGCCAATTAATGTCAATTTTCAATCCACTAATTTCAGGTACATATATCTTATGAGGCATTTTAATACCGCAGTAACCGGAACAGCCAGAAGCAGCCCCAATAGGCCGTACAGTTCCCCGCCGGCCATGAGAACAATAATGACTACCAGCGGAGACAACCCCAAACTGTCTCCGATAATTTTGGGGGAAATTACAGAATTCTCTATTTGCTGGATAACCAATACCACAATTAACACTTTCAAAGCCATTACCCTTGATTCTAATAAAGCCAGCATAAGAGCAGGCAAAGCCCCTATAAAAGGTCCGAAATATGGAACCAGATCGGCAATGCCCGCAAAAATGCCTAATATAAAAGCATATTCGAGGCCTACCAGAGCATAGCCCACACCCGTAAGAAACCCTACTATGACACAAACCAGCAAATGCCCCCTGATGTATTTGCTGAAGATTTCGTTTATGTCCACCGTTAAGGCCTGCACGTCATTTCTCCATCCCGCCGGCAGCAAAGCGAGGAAATTTTTTTTAATGTTTCCCGAATCTTTGAGCAGGTAAAAAGCAAAGACCGGGGCGATAATAAGGCTGAAAAGGTGAGAAAATATGCCGACCACTCCTTCGGCAAGTTCTCCGGTCAGTGAGATAAGTTGAGCTTCCACCAGTTTTATCTTTTGGTCAAAAACCTTTTTTACCGGGTCCGGCAGAACAAAACGGGAATACCTGGCTTCCGCTTCGTGCACAATCGACTGTACCTCCCTGGTAAAGTGCGGTACTGCCCGGGCAAAGGAAGTCAATTCATCCATGATGGCCGGAACCCCTACAGTAACCAGCCCGGTAATAAATACAAATACGAGGGCATATACCAACAGAATAGCTATCCCTCTGGGGAGGCGCCTACTTTCAAGCATGTTGACAAATGGGTTTAACAAATACGCAATTAATACGGCCAGGGCAAAGGGTATTATGATCCGCCGCACCCTGTATAATAGGTAACCCGTTAATACCGGAACTGTTATCAAGAAAATTAATCTGTAAATTTTTTTCCTGGTTAACTGCAATCCCTTCACAGCCTTATCCCCGTTGAAAAGAGGTGAGGATAACCCCACCTCTAAGATTTATTCCAAGAAATCTCTGAAAGTTTTTTTCATTCCTTTCATCGTCCTGCGGGCCTGTCGTTTAACAGTTCTGCCCTCAGCCAAGATATCTCTTTTCAGTTGGGGCGACATAAACATTCCCATGATCGCGCCTAAAATTCCGCCGGCAAGTAAACCGTTGAAAAAGCCTTTCCGCATCTTTTCACCCCCTTGAAATACTTAACCTTCGAATTTGTCCTGGCCATAAGCAATTAAAGACCCGTCTTCCGCAACTTCAAAAATGTTGAGTTCGTTTTTGTTTTGCCTGAACTCCACACAGCAATCCCAGCAATAATACTGATCCATGCCTACCTTGCCAACTGCTTTGCTTCCACATACAGGACAGCCCATCCGGGTACACTCCTTTCGAGACTAAATACTATTTTTTACATTAGTGCCGGCGGTGACGATCACCACATCATCGGAAATAACCATATTATCAGGAACCGCCAAGACTTTTCTGCCCTTCAGGATATCGTCAATTACTCCGTTGGAAAGTTCGTAACCGGTAATCCTTCCCGCAGGGTTTATAATTATATCCTGAATGGTACCCATTATTTCCCCGGCGCCCGATATTAACTGACAACCCCTTATGTCTATTCTATCCTGATACATCTTGTTATAATCAGAATGGTATTTGGTATTATGAATTTTGCCGGCATCACTGACCATCACCATATCCCGCCCAATATAAAGGGCCTCTTCGTAGGGGAGAACTTTGGCTCCCCAGAACCAGCCGTTATCAGCTATCAAGAAGGCCATAACTTTATTTTCAATAGGACTGTATAAAATGTCTTTTACTTCACCCAGGTTTTTTCCCGAATTTAATTCAACTACAGAAAGCCCTATTAATTCACGGCCTTTTCTTAATTTTTCCATAATCGCAAGTTACGGACCCTCCTCTGGTCGGCCGGTACGTTTATCCGGCTTCTGAACAGCAGTAGGATTAACAATGTCCAAACAACATAAGCTATAAACGGGAAGATAATTAATAGCACAGTGGCCGCCAAAGCCAGCAGGTCCATAAATGTTTCGGTTTTTTGTGTATCGCCTACTTTGAGTACTGTTGGAATTACTTTCATAACTGCCAAATAAGAAACCAAGGCCACGGCTCCGCCAAAAAGAAAACCGATAAACAGGGAAAAAAAATTGACAAGACCCGCAAAAACTATTGCGCCGGCCAACACTCTGATAACAACTTTTATCCCTTCATAGCCAACAGCGCCTTCAGAAAACATGGCAGCATAAAAGTCCAAGATTAATGCCGTGACCGCCAATAATAAGATAAACCAACTGCCTAAAAAACTTATAGGTTCTCTCAAAAATACCTTATCGGTATAACGAGTCAGCAGGCCCAAAAACAACAGCGGGTACCTGGCTCGAATACCAGCCGCACCGGCCAATCCCAGCCCCATAGCCAATTCAGCCAATACTCCCATAATGTTCTGCCACCATCCTTCAGTGTTAGTATGGCCCTGTAGAAAACAAAACATGCGCTTATAAAAGCGCATGTTTTTGGCACCCTAGCTGATTCGCTGCTTGATGGTGCCACCGCCGACAACGTAGTCATCCTTATAAAAAACGGCTGCCTGACCCGGTGTCACGGCCCGTTGGGGTTTTTCAAATTCTACCCTCACCCCATCGTCGTGAGGATAAATTATGGCTTTGGCCGGCTGGGCGCTGTACCGTATTTTCACCTCTACTTCCATGGGGTCCTTCAATTCTGGAATATAAATAAAGTTATTGTCCGTTGAGATTAATCCCCGGGCGAAGACATCCTCATTACTGCCCAAAATTACCGCATTGCGTTCGGGGTCAATATCTACCACGTACATGGGCTTCCCCAGGGCAATGCCCAATCCCTTGCGCTGTCCTATTGTATAAAAAGGAATGCCCTCATGTCGGCCCAGTACGTTACCTTCCAGGTCCAAAAAGGGTCCGGGTTTAATTTCCTGGTCAACGTTTTCTTCCAGGAACCGGCGGTAGTTGTTATCAGTAACGAAACATATCTCCTGACTATCAGGTTTATTGGCAACTCTAAGACCTAATTTAGCCGCCATCTCCCTGGCCTCGGCTTTTGTATAATTTCCCAAAGGCATAAGGGTATGTTTCAACTGGTACTGGGTGAGGTTATACAAGGCATAGGTCTGGTCTTTACCTCTGTCCAGGGCACGCCTCATCAGGTAACGGCGCCGGGCCTCATCATAAGATAGCCGGGCGTAATGCCCCGTAGCAATGTACTCGGCACCCAAAGCGAGAGCCTTTTGTAACAAGGCTTCAAATTTGACTTTACGGTTGCAGACAATGCAGGGATTAGGCGTTCTCCCCGCCATGTACTCAGCACAGAAATCGGCAATCACCGTTTTCCGGAACAGATCCCGGAAATTCATCACATAATAGGGAATTCCCAAAGTGTCGGCTACCCTGCGGGCATCTTCAACAGCCGCCAGGGAGCAGCAGCCGCCCTCGGCCTGTTCTTCAGCAGGCCAGATCTGCATGGTGACACCGATGACATCATAACCCTGTTCCTGTAAAAGAGCAGCGGCGAGAGAACTGTCAACACCGCCGCTCATAGCTACAACCACTTTGCTTTTTGGCATAATACCTCCTGTCACTGGCCACCGGCCGCTTTGTTCTTATAATCTTCAATTGCCTTATGTAGGGCGTCAGCCGCCAGGTTAGAACAGTGCATTTTTTGCGGCGGTAACCCGCCCAAAGCTTCAGCCACCGCTTTATTGGTAATTTCCAGCGCTTCATCAATGGTTTTACCTTTAACCATTTCCGTTACCATGCTACTGGTGGCGATGGCCGCGCCACAGCCGAAAGTCTTGAATTTTATATCCTTGATTATGTTGTCCTCTACTTTTATAGAGATGCGCATAATATCGCCACAGGTAGGGTTGCCGACCTCGCCAATTCCGCTGGCCTCTTCAATTTCTCCCACGTTCCGGGGATTGGTAAAATGGTCCATTACTTTTTCATTATACATTCGGACAACACTCCTTTTTCTTTTGGTATAAAGGAGACATGGCCCTGAGACGGTCCACAATCTCTGGCAAAACCTCCAAAACGTAATCTATCTGTTCCTCCGTATTATCTTTCCCAAGGGTCATCCGTACCGACCCATGAGCTATTTCATGGGGCAGTCCTATGGCCAGCAAGACATGCGAAGGGTCAAGAGAACCGGAAGTGCAGGCCGAACCACTGGAAGCGGCTATTCCTTTCATATCCAGGCTTAAAAGCAGAGATTCGCCTTCAACAAATTCAAAACTCATATTAACATTGTTCGGCAAACGTTTGGTCGGGTGGCCGTTGAGCCTGACGTGCTCTACCCGCTCCATAATGCCTTTGATGAGCTTGTCTCGCAGTCTGGTCTGGTAAGGGATCTGCTCATCCAGGGAATTTACGGCTTTTTCCATAGCCAGGGCAAACCCGACAATTCCCGGAACATTTACTGTGCCCGGGCGCTTGTTACGCTCCTGGGAACCGCCAAAGGTAATCGGTAAAACCCTGGCGCCTTTGCGCATATACAAACAGCCAACCCCCTTGGGTCCATAGAACTTGTGGGCAGAGACGGAAAGCATATCCAAATTTAATTCATCAACATTAACGGGTATTTTACCTACTGTCTGTACGGTATCGGAGTGAAACAATATTCCCCTTTCCCTGGCTAACGCCCCGATTTCCTTAATAGGTTGAATGGTACCGATTTCATTATTGGCATGCATAATAGTAATCAAAATTGTCTCATCGGTGATGGCCTTTTCCACGTCAGCGACATTTACCAACCCGTGTTCATCCACGGGAATATAGGTTACCTTAAATCCTTCTTTTTCCAGTGATTTGCAGGTATCCAATACGGCGTGATGTTCTATGGTTGAAGTTATGATATGGTTACCCTTTTTCCTGTTGGCATAGGCCGCGCCTCTGATAGCCAAGTTGTCAGCTTCCGTACCGCCGCTGGTAAATATTATCTCGCTGGGTTCGGCCCCAATACACCTAGCAACTCGTTCCCGGGCATCTTCCAGGTGTTTCTTTGCTTCCCGCCCAAAGGAATGGACGCTCGCCGGGTTGCCAAAATGATTAACCATAAAATCACACATCACTTTGGCCACTTCGGGGTCAGTTTGTGTTGTTGCACTGTGGTCAAGGTAAATCTTTTCCAACGTAGTCAACTCCTCCTATAATATTGGGTCTAATACTTTAAATATAATACATGTAACCCTGAGCCATTTGGGCTTCTTCTGCATCCTTAAGCATATCTGCCAATGTGATTGAATCCAACACTTCCTCAATACTTTTTTTTACCTTTTCCCAAACACTTTTCGTCACACAAAAATCAAATTTCAGGCAGTGTTCCGGGTCATCCTGGCTAACACACTCCACAGGAGCTATAGGCCCTTCCAAAACCCTGATTATGTCTCCAACTTTAATATCTCTGGGCTCCCTGGCCAAAATGTAGCCGCCCTGCGCACCCCTTACACTTTTTACCAAACCGGCCTTACGTAAAACGGCAATCAACTGCTCCAAATAAGGCTCCGAAAGCCCCTGTCTTTCGGCAATGCTTTTCAGGGAAACGGGGCCTTCACCGAAATGTTGCGCCAGGTCAAACATTGCTTGCACCCCATAGTGCCCTTTAGTAGAAACTTTCAAGGCCTCTCCCCCTTTTAATCGTTTAATTCCTAGTGTTGCACTCGGTTATGGTTTTAGCAATATATTAGCATACAGTTATTTTCTGGTCAAGAAAAATTCCAACTAAAATACTAAGATTTTTTATAATTGTTCAATCTTATTTTGGTCATCTACGCTTTTTCTTATCCAAAGACATCGTCAAGATGTCTCATGCTGTTGACAAAAGTCGTTAGGATAAATCTGGGGAGGTTAAATGTTGTCCAAAACCATTTAACCTCCCCTGTTTCTACAAACTTCTTGGCCATTAATCGGCGGACATCAGCAAAATGCCTTTAACTTTGTTTATAAATGCCGTCCAGCCGTTCGTCACCGGAACCCTTTCTGACAAAGGTTTTACAACAGGTCTCCATACAATTGCCCGTTGGCGTCTGGTCCAAATTTACGGCCTGGGTGGCATCAACCCTGTCTGGCGTTGCAGCAGCAAAGGCATCGGAAACCACCACTATCTCACTGGCATCGCACTTGTTCCCTGAAGCCCAGTAATGGCAAGTATTCACAGTACAGTGAATATGCTGTTGTTGTGGCATCTGTCATCACCTCCTGAAAAGTAGGTTACCCCTTTTCAGGGTGAGTGATGCCTCCTTTTAATCTCCAAAGCCTTCCTTTTATTTCTACCTCCAGCCCCTGGTCTGACGGATGGTAATATTGTCTGCCCACCAGGTTATCGGGCATGTACTGCTGGTCAACATAATGTCCGGGATAATCATGAGGATACAAATATCCCTTGTGCCCCAATTCCCTGGCGCCTTTATAATGGGTATCCCTTAAGTGCGGCGGCACCTCCCCGGCCCGTTCTTTTTCCGCATCAGCCAAAGCTTTGTCAACGGCGCATATAACGCTGTTGGACTTGGGGGCGGTAGCCAGGTAGATGATACACTGGGCTATCGGAATCCTTGCTTCCGGCATACCCACAGTTTCCAAAGCATTCCAGGCCGCATGAGCCATCAGCATAGCCTGCGGATCGGCCATGCCGATATCCTCCGAGGCATGGACAATCAGCCTGCGCACAATAAAACGCTGGTCTTCGCCGGCATGAGTCATCCTGGCATACCAGTACAAAGCGGCATCGGGGTCAGAACCCCGGATACTTTTGATAAAAGCCGAAATAACATCGTAATGATAATCGCCCGATTTATCATAAAGCACCGCCCGTTTCTGGATAGATTCTTCCGCCACTTCCAGAGTAATTTTGCGCACGCCCTTTTCATCGGGAGCCGTAGTCAATACGGCCAGTTCCAGGGCATTTAATGCTGTCCGCGCATCACCGGAGGAAATGTCTACCAAGTGTTCCAGGGCTTCTTCCGTCAGATCAACTTTGTAATTGCCTAAACCTGCTTCTTTATCCTGCAAGGCTCGCCAAAGCAATTTACGAATATCATCATTGGACAGGCTTTCAAATTTAAATATCCTGGAGCGGGAACGCAGAGGCGCGTTAACTTCAAAGTAAGGGTTTTCTGTAGTGGCACCTATCAAAATAATAGTCCCGTCCTCCACATAAGGGAGCAAAGCATCCTGCTGTGATTTATTGAAACGGTGTATCTCATCAATAAAAAGGATAGTTCTTTGACCGTACATGCCCAATCGTTCTTTGGCATTTTGAATAACTTCCCTTAATTCGGCTACGCCGGAAGTTACGGCATTTACCTGGACAAAAAAGGCCTTGGTTGTATTGGCAATGACTTTCGCCAGCGTAGTTTTTCCCGTTCCCGGCGGCCCGTAAAAAATCACCGAACTCAACTGGTCCGCCTCGATTGCTCGGCGCAAAAGCTTGCCGGGACCAACTATCTGTTCCTGTCCCACAAACTCATCCAAAGTACGGGGCCGCATACGCACGGCCAAAGGGGCTTCTTTTTTTAACTGATTCTGCCGGTTTAGTTCGAAAAGGTCCATCTGTATCACCACTGTCAGTATTATTTGTCCCTTAATTTTTAAGTATCTACTTTTTTCGCTGCCGCAAACCAAAACCCTGCTAAATTTTTCATGGTCTAAATCATGCAATTTGGAAGGATTTACAATTTAAATGCAGAAATGTCAAAATATATAGACATATTACAATTAACTACCGGCCTATGAGGAGGTGACAAATTTATAAGGCCGCCACTTTTGTCTATTGCCAAAATCAATTGAGGGAAGGGATCTTTCTTGGACGGAAATTTAATTCAGGCTCTACCGGGGCCGCATAACCTGGACAACTATGAAAAAGTATACAAAAACTTTGACTTTGCCTCCGTGGAAAAAGAATTCAGTTGGTTTGAAACGGGGCGCATTAACATAGCATACGAGGCTCTTGACCGCAATGTGACGGAAAAAGGATTGGCAGACAAAACAGCCCTTTACTATACCAACGGGCCGCGCGTAGAAGAATATACTTTCGGCCAACTAAAAAAATTATCAGATAAATTTGCCAATGTCTTAAAAAAATTTGGCGTAAAAAAAGGTGACCGGGTAGGTATGTTCCTACCCCGGAGCCCCGAGCTTTACATCAGTTTTCTGGGCATTTTGAAAATCGGCGCCATTGTGGTTCCCCTGTTTGAAGCCTTTATGGAAGAAGCATTAAAAGACAGACTCGGCGATTGCGAAGCTGTCGCTGTAGTAACTTCACCGGACCTGAAAAGCCGCCTGCCTTTACAACACCTGCCGGCCTTAAAACATGTCTTTGTAGTTGACAATGAAAAAGGCGGCAATGTCAGCGCCACTGAGATCGACTGGCATCAGGAAATGCAGGCAGCGCCTGATACAGAAGCTATGGTCTGGGTGGACAGGGAAACGCCCATGCTGGTCATGTATGCTTCAGGAGCTGACGGCAAAGCCAAAGGCGTCATTCACGTCCATAATGGCATGGTCGGCCACTACATAACCGGCAAATGGGTGCATGACCTGCAACCGGACGATGTTTACTGGTGTACCGCCGACCCCGGCTGGATAACGGGGATAGTTTACGGTTTCTTAACCCCCTGGATGTTTGGCCTACCTATCGTTATAAAAGGCGGGCGGTTTAAAGCCGAAGACTGGTGCGAAACCCTGGAAAAGTACGGCGTCACCGTTTGGTACAGCGCGCCTACCGCTTTCCGTATGATCATCTCCGGCGGAGACGAACTACTGGAGAAATACGATCTCTCCAAACTGCGGCACATTTTAAGTGTTGGTGAGCCCTTGACTCCGGAAGTTATGGAATGGAGCATGGCCAAGCTGGGCATCCCCATTTACGATACCTGGTGGATGAGCGAAACAGGCATGAACATGATCTGCAACTACCGCTGCCTGCCCATTAAACTGGGTTCCATAGGTAAGCCATTTCCGGGCATAACCGCCGCCATTGTCGACGATGAGGGCAACGAATTGCCACCAAACAAAATCGGCAACCTGGCCCTTAAGGCCGGCTGGCCTTCTATGTTGCGGGGCATCTGGGGCAGTGAGGAAAAATACAAAGAATATTTTAAGTTTCAGCCCTGGTTCATTTCCGGCGATTCCGCTTACAGGGACGAAGACGGCTACTTCTTTTTCCAGGGGCGGGTGGACGGTGTCATCAACACCGCCGGTGAACGGGTGGGCCCGTCGGAAGTGGAAAACAAACTTCGCGAACACCCGGCCGTGAAAGATGCCGGCGTGGCAGGCAAACCCGACGCCCTGCGGGGAGAAATTGTCAAGGCTTATATTGTGTTAAACGAGGGCTACGAATGGAACCCCGATTTATCCGAAGAACTGCGCAACTACGTCAAGAAAGGCCTCGCCGCTCACGCTGCCCCGCGGGAATTTGAAGTAGTTCCCGGCATACCGAAAACAAAAGAAGGCGCCAACGACCGTAAAGCCCTCAAAGGATGGGCCCTTGGGTTGAAATAAACTGTACGCCAATTTAAAAACACCGGCAGAGCTATGGCTTTGCCGGTGTGATGCTCCTACTTATAAAAATACTGAATAACTATTCCCGAAATAACGCTGGCGGCGTAAAGGATACCGATTATCCGCAGGGTATCCTTCAAATTCCTATTTTCTTTGACAAGAACCAAAATACCCAATCCGGCGCTGGCGGACAGTCCAGCCACCGCAGCGCCAAATCCTATACCGCCGCTTAAAAATATCTGTGTCACAGCCAGGGATGCAGCACAGTTGGGAATCAAACCTACCAAAGCGACAATTACCGGCTGCCAGATACTATTCCCCAGGAGCAGGCCGTGCAGGTTTTCTTCCCCGATTTTAAAAATCAGGAAATTCAGCAGTAAAGTCACACCGAACAGAAACACAAATATTTTCAGGGTATGAACCAGAGGGTGTATTATGATTTCCCTGAAGGGAGGTTTTTCAGCACCGCAACTGTGGCCGCAACAGCCCTTCTCATCACTGTCCTCCCCAGGTAAATGGCCGTCTTCTAAAGTCGCACATATTTCACTTTCCATATAGGCATTGCTCAAACGACCGCCTACCAAATCAATACTGTATCCGGCCACCACTCCGATGATAATTTTAACCGTTAATAAAGGTAACAGTACTCCCACTTTGTCCGGCTGGGCCAAAATAATCGGTATTGCTTCGTCGGACGTAGACAGGTAAACAGCAAGTAAAGTCCCTGTTGTAATAAGCCTTTGCGTATAAAGAGCCGTTGAAATAACAGAAAAACCGCATTGCGGTACCGATCCTAAGGCTGCTCCCACCAGGGGTCCCGCTTTTCCGGCTGTCTTGATTTTTTCCCTGATTTTGCCGCCGAATTTAAATTCTATAAATTCAATTGCCATATAAAAAACAAACAGCCACGGCAGCATTTTCGCCGTATCAACCAACGCATCCACAAAAAGATCAAACATACTTATCCCGCCTTAATAACTTTTTAGTAATCGTAGCACCGTCCTTTTTCAACTGCGGCAATCTTTGCAGTAACCGAACAATTCAAACCGGTGGTTTGTTACCTTAAAATCAGTTGGTATATTATTTATATTCAGATTTTCCATGGGACAACCGTCAATTTTCCAGGCACCGCCGCATTTGAGGCAGACCAAATAATGGTGATGTTTCGGACCGCGGTCTATTTCAAAGCGGCTTTTTCCATCGTGAAAATCTAACTGACGGACCACCTGCAGTTCCTTTAAAATAGCCAGGTTTCTATAAACGGTATCAAAGCTCATCTTCGGATTTCTTGTCCTCAGCCGGTCAAAAATTTGTTTTGCGCTCAAGGGAGCCTTTGCCTGAATAAGGGTCTTAATTATTTCTTTGCGCTGGGGAGTGATTTTGCAGTTGTGAGTAGTCAGTTCTTCCAAAATTCGCTGATATATCAAGGTTTCATCATCCCCCAATCAGAATCATTCTTATTTAGATTATAGGATTACCCTGACATTGGTGTCAACCAATGTTTATCCAAAAAAAAATTCGTATTTCGTCAATCTTCTAAAGGTTAACCCAATTTCCCCCAATTTAAACAAAGAGCCGGGCTTTTTACACCCGGCTCTCTGTTTAAACATATTTATCCAGTTCTTTTTTCAGGTCTTCCTTGGGCCTGAAACCGACCAAACGGTCAACTTCTTTGCCTCCCTTAAATACCAGTAAAGTAGGGATACTCATAACACCGTATTTGGCAGCAGTAGCCCGGTTTTCATCGACGTTGACCTTACCAATCTTCATCTTACCGTCATACTCTACGGCAAGTTCGTCGATAACGGGAGCAATCATGCGGCAGGGCCCGCACCAGGATGCCCAGAAATCCACCAATACAACGCCTTCGTAATTTTCCACCTGTTCGCCAAAATTAGCGTCAGTTAAAGTAAGTACCTTATCACCGGCCATGATAAACACTCCTTTCTGGTTTTGTTATTTATTCAGCAAACCTGGTTAAAATCTTAACCAGTTTTTGAAGTTCTTCCAATTTACTTTCCATATCGTCAGACTGCATTGACTTGGACATACATTCAACGGCATAATGATTTAGAATCAGGTTACCGACCATTTTCAGCGCAGCCCTGGCGGCAGCCACCTGAGTCAGGATATCCTGGCAGTTTTTGCCTTCCTGAATCATTTTCCTGATTCCTTTGACCTGTCCCTCGACTCTTTTCAAGCGTTTTTCCAACTGGTCTTTAACATCAAGGTTCTGCATCTGGAAATCCTCCTCCAATATCCACCTACCCCTACAGGGTATGCAGGTAACTTTATTATAATAGCTTAGTCTTTGTTTGTCAACGTTTGTTGGCACTTTCTGCCTGCGTACTCCCTGACAGTCATACTCTTTGCATCCCGAGCAAATCCCTGACAACTTCCCCGGCTATGATAAGGCCGGCTACAGAAGGTACAAATGAAATGCTGCCCGGAATCTGCCGCCGCAAGGTACAGTTGGCCGTTTCTTTATTCGTACATATACAGGCGGTTTTGCAATCAATTTCCGTAGCCCGGGGCGTAAGCGGCGGTTCCTCAGAATAAACCACTTTTACCCCCCCAGTTATACCCCGCTGTCTCAATTCCTTGCGGATTACTCTGGCCAGGGGATCCACTGAAGTTTCCGAAATATCCGCCACCCGAAAACGGGTGGGATCCAGTTTATTACCCGCCCCCATAGCCGATATAACCGGCACTCCCGCCTTTAGTGAACGTTCTATCAGATCCAGCTTCCCCGTTACGTTGTCAATCGCATCAACTACATAATCGAGGCCCCGGGCAAAGAATTGCCCGCCATTTTCAGGAGTATAAAACTCCCTGATAGCATCCACCTGAATCCTGGGATTAATATCCTGAACCCGTTCTTTCATTAATTCCACCTTGGGCTTACCCACCGTTGACTGTAGGGCATGCAATTGCCTGTTGATATTGGTAAGACATACATCATCATGGTCAACCAGCACCAGGTGGCCAATGCCGGCCCTGGCCAAAGCCTCAGCGGTGTAGGAGCCTACCCCGCCTACCCCGAAGACGGCCACCTTGCTTGCAGCAAGCCTGTCCAAACCCTCCTGGCCAATAAGCAGTTCCGTTCTTGAAAACCTGTGTAACATCTGTATCCTCCGGTTGTATTGGAATGAAGCGCAATAAAATAACCCCACACATGTCGTGAGCCGCTGTAAATTGAACCTGTCTCTCACAGGTGGGTGCCCTCCTGCCTGCTTTTTGTGTCCACTCGAAGGAGGCATACAAGCCACAGACAGAGTCAGGCTCCCTTAGTATTGGTGTTGGCTCAATACTAATCGGCTTTCACGAACATAGTAGGGTGTTGCTACAATTTGGATATATTCGATTACACTATTAATATATCATACATGTTTTGCCCTTATCAAGAGCCAATAAATGCTATTTTATGGTCTATATATATTATTTCTCTAGGGCTCGCCGATTATTCCACCGAATTGCACTGTTAATTCAGGGAACCACAGACTATTTTGGGGCCACCACATTAAGTTTGATATGTAGTTCTCTTAACTGTTTTGCCGTAACCTCCGAAGGAGCCTGCGTCATCAAATCTGTAGCGCTTTGTGTTTTGGGGAATGCGATTACATCCCTGATAGAATCCCGACCGGCCATAAGCATAACCATGCGGTCGAGACCAAAAGCAATACCGCCATGCGGAGGCGTTCCGTATTCAAAAGCTTCCAGCATGAACCCGAATTTTTCAATAGCTTCTTCCGGCGACAAGCCAAGGAGAGTAAACATTTTTTCCTGTACCTGCCGGGAATGAATCCGGATACTGCCACCACCGAGTTCCACCCCATTGAGGACCACATCGTAAGCCTTGGCCCTGACCACCAACGGATTGGAATCCAACAGGGGAATATCTTCATCCATCGGAGAAGTAAAGGGATGGTGGATGGCCACATACCTTCGTTCTTCCTCGTCATATTCGAGCAGGGGGAATTCAACAATCCATACAAATTTAAATACCTTATCGTCAATCAGGTTTAGCCTCCTGGCCAGCTCGACCCTCAGATGACCCAGGGCATCTGCCACTATCGACGGCTTGTCGGCAACAAAGAAAAGCAGGTCTCCCGGCTCTGCCTCGAACCTTTCCAAAATGACTTTAATTTCTTCTTCTTTAAAAAATTTCAAAATCGGCGACTTGAGTCCGTCTTCCGTTACCACAATATAGGCAAGGCCTTTGGCGCCGTATATACCCACAAATTGCGTCAGGTCATCAATTTCTTTGCGGCTGAACCCGGCACAGCCCTTGGCATTAATTCCTTTGACCTGACCGCCACCGGCAGCTACGGAAGCGAAAACCTTAAAATCAGAGTCTTTGACTATATCGGTAAAGTCTTTCAGTTCCAGACCAAACCGCAGGTCGGGTTTATCTGAACCATACCTGTCAATAGCTTCTTTGTATGTTAGACGCTCAAAGGGCGTTATAATCTCTATTCCTGCCGCCCTGAAGGCATGGGCCAGCATTTCTTCTGTTAAAGCCAGGACATCATCTATATCAACAAAAGACATCTCCATATCTACCTGGGTAAATTCCGGCTGGCGGTCGGCACGTAAGTCCTCGTCACGGAAACAACGGACTATTTGGAAATATTTTTCCATGCCCGCCACCATTAAGATCTGCTTAAATATTTGCGGCGACTGGGGTAAAGCGTAAAATTTCCCGGGATTAACCCGGCTGGGAACCAGGTAATCGCGCGCTCCCTCCGGCGTACTCTTGGTAAGCATCGGGGTCTCAATTTCCAGGAAACCGGCCTTGTCGAGAAACTCCCGGATCGCCATGGTGGTTTTGTGCCTTAAAATCATATTCCGCTGCATATCGGGCCGCCTTAAATCCAGGTAACGATACTTCAGCCTGAGGTTTTCATCCACGTCAACATCTTCTTCGATGTAAAAAGGCGGAGTCTTGGCTTTATTTAAAATGCGCACTTCCAGGCAGTTAACATCTATTTCGCCGGTAGGCAGGTTTTCATTAACAGTTCCTTCCGGCCGCGCCACCACCTGTCCCCTTACTGCCAATACATATTCAGACCGGATGATCTCTGCCTTGGCAAAGGCTTCCTTATCCACATCGGGGCTGAAAACCACCTGGACCAAACCAGAACGATCACGCAGGTCAACAAAAATCAGGCCCCCATGGTCCCGCCGACGTTGTACCCAGCCCATAAGCACAACTTCCTCGCCAATGTTGGTCTTCCTTAATTCTCCACAATGATGGGTCCTTTTTAATCCTTTCAGCGATGCCGTCATTCCTTCTCCTCCTTGCACTTTTCCTGGTCAAAATTACCTTTAGTCTATCTTTTTTAAATAATTTATTAATTCGTCAAGGGCTATTTCTTCCTGCTGCCCGTCGGCCATGTTTCTGACAGCGGCAATTCCCCGGTTCAGTTCGTTTTCCCCGAGGATAACCACATATTTAGCCTTGAGTCGGTTGGCAAATTTCATTTGTGCCTTGAGACTGCGGTTCAGGTTATCTATTTCAGCAGCAAGGCCGCTCCTGCGCAGGATATCCAGTATCCGGAAAGACTTCAGTTTAGCCTCCTCGCCCAGAGGAGCCAGGTAAATGTCACACCTGTTTTCCACAGGAATTTCGATACCCTGCCTTTCCATGGTGGCCAGGATTCTTTCCAACCCGAGAGCAAATCCTATACCGGGCGTGGGCGGCCCACCCACCTGTTCTATCAGGCCGTTGTAACGACCCCCACCGCCAATGGAACTTTGGGCCCCAATATCAGCGGCCATAATTTCAAAGGCCGTTTTTGTGTAGTAGTCCAATCCCCGAACCAGGCGGTCATCAATTATGTATTCGATACCGATGGCATCTAGGTAATTTTTTACTTTTTCAAAATGCTCCCGACAATCGTCGCAAAGACAGCTCAGAGTAGTTGGCGCCCCTTCGCTTACCAACTGGCAGGCTTCTTCCTTGCAGTCAAGAATACGCATGGGATTGCGGTCGTACCTGGACCGGCATAAAGCACAAAGCCTGTCCAATTTCCCAGCCAAAAATTTCTGCAGTTCCTCTCTATGCTTCGGTCGGCATACAGGACAGCCCACACTGTTGATATGCAGCTCCAGGTCCCGCAAACCTAACCGGTTGTAAAAATCCATGGCCATACTGATTACCTCGGCATCAACCACCGGGTCATCGCTGCCGAAAACCTCCACTCCAAACTGGTGAAACTGCCTGTATCGCCCGGCCTGCACATTGGCATACCGGAACATAGGTCCCTCATAATAGACCTTTATGGGCAGCGGCTGGGCATAAAGCTTGTGTTCCACAAAAGCCCGCACGGCCGATGCCGTCATTTCCGGACGCAGGGTCAGGCTGCGTTTTCCCTTGTCCTGAAAGATGTACATTTCCTTTTCCACTACGTCAGTGGTATCGCCAACCCCGCGTAAAAACAATTCCGTATGTTCAAATATTGGCGTTCTGATTTCTGCATATCCATACTCACGGCAGATTTCCTTGATAATTTTCTCTAGGAAATGCCATTTTTCCACCTGCCCGGGCAGAATATCATTTGTCCCTTTAGGACCCGTTGTTAACATTTATGACACCTCGCTTACCGAATAATGTGCCGATAACAAAAATTAAACTCCCGTCTCTGACAATAACTATTTATTGACAGGGACGAGAGTTAAAAACCCCGCGGTACCACCCTGGTTGGACAATTTGCATTAATTGTCCCCCTCAGACTTTTTAACGGTAGTCAACCGGAAAAACCTACTAAAATAATGTTCAGTATTCGACTTCCGGGTGTTTTTTCGCTGACATTTTTTAAAGATACTTTCAGTCACGGTATCTTCTCCCTGAAAAAAAGAGGTCAGTTACTCTCCCGTTCATCGTCTTTGCTCTTTATTAATTTACAGATTCAATTTCAATTATAAATTTTATCCAAATATACAGCGCTTGTCAACCTGACCCACGTATGTATTTCCTTGGCCGCTTAGAGGCTCCAACGCCACTTTATCCGGTCGCCCTTTAAAACACCCTTATTTACCGGGAGCCAGGCAAAGTGGGACGGAATTTTATGAGTCGGGTTTTTTAATACGATATGAATTGCTCCTACACAGGCGCCAAAATAGTCGTAGCGCAACATTATAATGTCTTCATCAGGTACCGGTAAACTCTCCCTGAACTTTTTTAAAATCTCTTCTCGGGTGGCAGCTCCTATTTCCGGCCGCCTGGGGTTCCAAACAGATTTATAAACGTACCTCTTTTCGTCATCGGTCAAACGCATCCATTCCTCAAAAGTCAAGTCTTTCGCCAGCTTCGCCCGGTCCAACTGTGTACTTCCCTCAAGCATAGTCAGACTCATAAAATCACACTCCTTTGTGTGGATTTGCCCGCCATTTGTTCTCATTTTCACAAACCATGTAAAAATTTAACCTGCATATCCCGTAATATCTTATTCAAGTACCCGCCAATTAAATGCAAAATGAACAAAAAATATATTGCAGCCACTTAGTTTGAAAATGACTTGTCATATTTATACAAATTTTCTTCTTCATAGAGCTTTCTACAAATGGCCATCATTTTCCTTCCCTTGCCTGGTATTTATTTTTTACCTGTTCAAGCCTGGATATCTTTTTTTCGAGCAGTTCATCCACGCGATTTATATAAGCTTCCGGGTCTTTCGGGTTATAAAGATTTGTCAATGTCCAGTCGGCAGGGTTGACAAATTTGGAACCGGCTCCTGCTCCCAAACCGATAATGGTCTGTCTTTCCTCGATAACCTGGATATTATAAATACAGTCATAACCCTCCACAGCATATCCCCTGTTTTCCGTTGGACCGACCATATATTTCTGCCTGTAAAGGTAGTAAGGGTGCATACCCCATTTCTCCGTATATTCCTCTGTAATTGCCAGCATTTTGGTTATTTCCGTTTCTTCAGGCAATTCGTACCGTTCCCTGTTCTCCCGAATCTGGGACGCCCTTTTCACAGCCAGGGTATGTACCGTAAGATTTTCCGGCGCCAGGGGTTCAATTTTCAGTAAAGTATTTTCCACATCAGGCGCTGTTTCGCCGGGTAAACCAATGATGATATCCATATTAATATTATTAAACCCTGCTTGCCTGGCCATTTTAAAGGCAGATTCAATATCTTCGGGCGTATGCAGCCGGCCGATGTTATTTAACGTCCTGATGTTCATGGACTGGGGGTTAATACTTAACCTGGTAACCCCCAATTTCCTGCTTACAGCCAGTTTTTCTCTGGTCAGCGTATCAGGACGTCCGGCTTCAAGGGTTATTTCCCGCACCGTTGTAAACGGAATTGCTTTATCCAAGGATTCCAGCAGTTCTGACAGTATTTTCTCCTCCAGGGCGGTAGGCGTTCCGCCTCCTAAATAAATGGTCTGCACCTGCCAGCCTTCCGCCCGCAGAAAGCCGGCAATCCCAGCAATCTCCTTTTTCAAAGCAACCACAAAAGGAGCAATCATACCGGCGTATTTACTTACCGGGTACGCCGGGAAGGAACAGTAGGCACACCTGGTGGGGCAAAAAGGAATCCCCACATAAAGACTGACGGTTTGTTCCGCCTCTTCAGGCCCTAAAATGTATTTGCGGTTGTTTAACGCCACTTTTAAAAGACCCTCAGCTTTGACTTCGTCCATATCATAACTTTTCAACAGATGTTCTCGTATTGTCTCTTTGTCCCATCCCATATCCAGCAGGCGGTGAACTATTTTCGTGGGACGAATGCCTGTAAGGATTCCATAAGGTAGGGGTTTCAACCCGCATACCTTCAGCACAGACCTGTATACGGCCTGTTTAACCATGCGTTTGAGCTGGTTATGAGCTTCCCCGGCAATCAAAACGTCTTCTTTAATACATTCCATGTCCCGGCTCCCGCCTTTTACTACCGTTGCCCCGGCGAAAAGTTTCCGCCCGGATGTTGCGGTAATACTTATATCCAGGTCAGCCTGGCTTAAAAAACCAGGCGCCACAAATTCAACGGGCCCCAGCAGCGCCCGTAATATATCATGGCAGACCCGGTCGAAACCTTTTTCCGCATTAATTCTGACTTTCATGCTTTTTCCCTTCCCCTGGTCCGGCCGGGATACCCACTATCGCCGCCAATTCTTTTCGCCGCTGCAGAAAATCTTTTTTCAGCAAGCCCATTAGGATGATATCAATATATGTACCGTTTTTGTAAAGTCCTTCCCGCTGGACTCCTTCCTGGACAAAACCAAGTTTTTCATAGAAGCGGCGGGCCCGTTCGTTATATCGAAATACTTCAACTCCTACCCGGTTAAAGCCCAGCTTGTTAAATAAATAATTGATAACAGTAAGAAGAGCGTCGGTACCATATCCCTGGCCCCAATATTTTTTTTCTCCGATAAGCATACCCAATTCTACTTTCCTGTTAAATTTATCGATTTCCGTTACAGACATAAAACCGATGGGAACACCCTTTTCATTCTCAATTATCAACCGCAGGACGCTGTATTCTTCCAACTGGCGTTCAAATCGCTTCTCTTCCAGCTCCAGTGTAGTTATGACTGGATTGCCACACACCATTTCCCCAATTACCGGGTCGTTTTTCCATTTCACCAAAAGTGGTAAATCTGGCCTGGCTATTGTACGTATCGACGTCTTCTTCCCTTCCAGGTGCATGTGCTGCCTCTCCTTTTCTTGGGAATGTAATCGAAGTTTTCTCATAATTATAGTATATGAGGTCCAGGTCTTTTTTTATCGGAACTTTAATATTAGCTTTAGCTGCGGGCATCAACCGCCTAATGGGGTTCGTGTTTCAGGCGGCAGTTTACCGCTTGATAGGGCCGGAGGGAATAGGCCTTTTCAACTTGGTTTATCCTGTTTATATTCTTATTTTAATCATTACAACGGCCGGAATCCCCCTGGCCGTTTCCAAAATGGTAGCTCAGCATCTCGCCCAAAACAATTTCCGGGCCATCAAAAAAATATTTCGTGTTGCCTTGTTCCTGGTTTTCTTCAGCAGCATCTTTTTTACAACCGTTACCCTGGTCCTTTTCCCTTACCTGGTAAAATACATCTTTTACGACCCCCGTGTATCCCTTTGTTTTGCCGCCACTATTCCAGGGATATTCATTGTATCCCTGAGTTCTGTGTTCAGAGGTTACTTCCAGGGCTTACATGATATGGCTCCCACAGCCACAGCCCAGGTCATTGAGCAAGTAATCCGCATCACAAGCGGGCTGCTTCTTGCCTATTACTTGCTGCCCCGGGGAATAACACTGGCCGCAACCGGCATCGCAGCGAGCGGAATTATCGGTGAGTTTTTCGGTTTCGGCGCCTTAATAGTCATGTACCTGAAACGGCATAGGGGAGGTTTGTCCGGGAGCGGCGCCTATCTGCGCACAAAATATATTCTGCACGAATTTTTTAATTTGTGCGCACCCATTACCGCAGGCAGGTTTATCTCTACATTACTTGTTTCCGTCGATGCTTTTGTAATTCCCAGGCGGCTGGCTGCAGCAGGTCTTACAAGCGTTGAGGCCACCAAGACCTTTGGTCAGTTTACCGGTGTGGCTTTAACATTGATCTCTATTCCCACGCTTTTAACAATCTCCCTGGCTACATCTCTGGTTCCGGCAATTGCCGATGCCGAGGCCAAGAATAACCTCACTTTACTGCGCAGCCGGTCAGATGATGCCATCAGGGTAACATTTTTGGCCGCCCTGCCTTTCTGTCTGTATTTTTACCTGTTTGCCCAAGAATTAACTCAATACATTTTTAATGCCCCGGAAGTCGCCGGACTGGTTCGAATTCTGTGCTTAGGAGCGCCTTTTCTGTATATTATACAGACAACAACAGGTATCCTGCAGGGATTGGGTAAACCCCTGGTCCCCGTAAAAAACATGATCATCAGTTCCGTCCTCAAACTGGCAGGCATCTGGCTTTTGACCGCCAATCCTAACTTATCAATCAGAGGTACCGCTTATTCTTTTGTCTTGTTTTTCGTCTCTGCTGCATCCTTAAACATCATATCCCTGGCACGCCTGTCCAGGTTTCATTTACCCAGAGGCGTTACCCTGTCCAAAAGCGGTTTAGCGATATTGTGCCTTTGTTTAGTGTCGGCCATATTAAGACAACTATGCTTAACCTGGGACCTTTGGCAACCCGTCTCCCTAGTTATCATCGCTATCCTAGGTTTTCTGATTTACTTTTTCATCTTGCTGCTAACGGGTTTAATAACCAGACAGGACATCAGGAGGTTCTCTTTCCTGCGCAAATACCTACCCTTCCAGTGAAAGATTCCATTCCTGCAACTTCTTTATGAGCTGATAATTGGTAATGTCAAATACAATCGGTGTAACGGAAATTTCGTTACGTTTAACAGCGTTAATATCCGTATCCGGACCTCCGGCCAGGTCCACTGCCTCGCCGGCCATCCAGTAATAATCCCGTCCCCTGGGGTCTTTTCTCTTTTCAAAAGTATTTTTGTATATCCTTTTTCCCAACTTGGTGACGGTAATGCCCTTAATTTCCTTTTCTGGCACAGCGGGAACATTAATATTTAGCAGGGTTTCATCAGGCAGACCCTTCTCGACAACCGCTTTCACAATTTGTATAGCTGCTCTGGCCGCCAGTGTATAATCTTCCTTCTCGTAGCTGGCCAAAGAAACAGCAATGGAAGGTATACCGTGGATTACTCCTTCCAAAGCAGCCGAAACAGTACCCGAATAAAGAACATCGGTTCCCAGATTTGGTCCAAAATTGATACCGGAAACCACGATATCCGGCCTTTTCGTAAGCAATCCTTCCAGGGCCAGCTTTACACAGTCAGAGGGGGTCCCGTTAACTGCATATCCTTTGGTGGAACTGTTGGAATACCTTATTTCGTCAACTCTTAACGGTTTATGCACGGTAATGCCATGCCCTGATGCACTTTTGGGCCGGTCGGGGGCAACAATAACCACTTCCCCAACAGTTTCCATGGCTTCTCTCAAGGCCTGAATCCCTGCCGCATTAATGCCGTCATCATTACTCAATAAAATCTTCATTTGACCACCTCTACGCTAAATGCTTGGGGAAACCCCAAGCATTTTCTTTTAAACTTCATATATAGATATTGTCATAGTTTTCTTTTCTGTATTCTTGGTCAGACCAAACATTACCTTTTTATGTTTCAAGGTTTTGTTCAAAAAATCAATTACCTTGTACATCTGGTCATATTCACCAAAACTTTTAGCCGCAATTAATTCCAATTTATCCTTATCTTTTTTCTCAGTATTTGGATTGGCCTTTTCAAGGTTTTCGTTGTTCGTATCCATGTCACCCTCCGTTTATTTTATTCCTGATATATTTCATTATGCTACTTTTGGCTCCTGATTAATGCAAATGCCTCCGCCCTTGTAGCTTCCTGCGTCTTAAACAGACCGCGCACAGCGGAGGTCACTGTCATGGAACCAGGTTTTTTGACCCCCCGCATGGTCATACACATATGCTCAGCTTCCACAACTACAAGGACACCTAATGGATTAAGGCTTTCCATAATAGCTTCGGCTATCCCGCAGGTCAGCCTTTCCTGAAGTTGAGGCCGTTTGGCAATAGTTTCGACAGCCCTGGCTAATTTGGACAGGCCGGTAATTTTCCCTCTACGGGGAATGTAAGCTACATGAGCCCGCCCGAAAAAGGGCAGTAGATGGTGCTCGCACATGGAATAGAAGGGGATGTCTTTTACCAATACCATTTCTTCATGATCCTCGGTAAATAACACCTTCAGGTGATCTTTCGGATCTTCTTCCAGCCCTGAAAATATTTCCTGGTACATCCGGGCCACCCTTTTGGGGGTATCCACCAGACCCTCGCGGGTAGGATCCTCTCCAATGGCTTCTAAAATCATTTTTACGGCCTGCTCCAGCTTTTGTTGGTCAAACATATTATCCTCTCCTTATTATAACTGTCCTGGTGGGTCCGGTATAACGCACAGGCAACAAATTTGCGAAATATTTTTACTTTTTCTACGAAAGAATAATATTTCCTCCTGTTTCGCACCGAAAAATTATTGAAAGAAGGAAAATGTCATAAAAAATCGAATATTTTAGGTAAGTACTGGTAAAAGGAGGAATTAAAGTGGTCAGCGCATTTTTCGAGCAAGTAAAAACCTGCCCGGTATGCGAAAAAAAGTTTACTGTTACCAGGGTAAGGAGTTCTGCCTGCTATGTCATGAAAAGAGAATCGGACTTCAATACCATTTACAGGGATGTCAACCCGGTCCACTATACCGTTTGGGTTTGTCCCCATTGCCAGTACGCGGCACCGGATAAAAACTTTTCCGACGAACTTCGCCCGGCCGAACTGGAAAGGCTAAAAAAGGGGTTGGCGCTCCTGCGCACCAATGAACCTGATTTTAGCGGCGAACGGACTCCGGCTGTTGCATTAAGGTCATTCGAGCTGGCTATCCGCACCGCTCAGATAAGGCAGGCGGGTCCGGGTTTTAAAGCCAGCCTCTATTTAAGGGCAGCCTGGATCTGCAGGGAATTGGGCAAAGAAGAACAAGAAAAAGAAATGCTAAAAGAAGCTTTAAATCATTACAAAGAATCTTTTGAAAAAGAAGTGAATCTTGCTTCCAGACTAAGCGATGTCAGATTAATGTACATTATCGGTGAACTTAACCGCCGCCTGGGCTATCTTGACGAGGCTATTCAATGGTTTAGCCGGGCAGTAATGAACAAGGATATTAAACACGAACCTGAGCTGGAAAGAATGCTGAGAGACCAGTGGGACCTGGCCCGTGAGGAAAGAAAAAAAGTGGACAGCGTACCGTTAAAGGAACAATCTAAAGATAGCCAATTCGGTGATAACCAGGCAGAAAAAACAGAAGAGCCATCCCAACCCCTGACTTCTGCCACCCCTAAGCCCAGGCACCGGAATAAGGTAAAGATGTTTGCCAGTATTTATACGGACCAGGTAGAGTGGTTAAAGGAAATGTCCAATTTATGCTATAATAAAACCCAGGTACTGTTGGGAAAAGAAGCCGTTTTACGTGCCGTCCTTGACGCCATTATAGAAGCAAATATACAAATTGAAGGTTCTGATACCGAAGAAGGCCTGAAGGAACAGATACTGAGTGTAATAAAAAAATAGCCGATTAGATTAATCGGCTCAGATTGAAGACAAAGAGTTACATAGTAGGACAAAGGGAGGTTAAATGATTCCTCCGCTCTGGGCGAAATCTCCATCGGATAACCGCTCCCGCTTCCGCGGGTCGCGGACCGATGGACGATTTTAGCCCCGCTCCGGAAAACATTTAACCTCCCCTGGCCTTTATCGACAGTGTGAGCCGATCAAATTAATCGGCTATTTTTTTTAAGGGGTTTCGGGGTTATAGGGTGGGAGCTTGATTTTCTGCAGTTCTTTATGGTATCCCTGCAGCCTCAGGAAAGCGTCTTCTGCTTCTCTGCCGTTAAAATCAAGGCCCGGCTTGATTAAAGTGGCGTATTCTGTGACCATCCGGTCCAGGACTCGTACTGTTTCATTTAGAGTCTTGATCTGCTGGGGAGTTACCGGTTTTCCTTCATCAATCTGCTTGTTTAATGGTTCCAGCAAATCACTGTATAGGTGAGAAAATACATCCCTTTTTTTCATCACTATGTTCAACATAGGCTGAGCAATAATGTCTTTTTTCATCGCCGGTGATATGCTTTCCAGCTTCGTCAGCCGGTCATATTCGTATTCAGTAGGAAAAACCATCGCCTGCAGTGCGCCAATGGTGATGCCCAAATACTGCGGTTTAGACGGATTAATACTGTATTTATAAAGTGAACCCCTGATAATTGTCAATTGAGTATAATCTTCGGCGATAGCGCCACTGAGTCCTTGAACAGCATCATCTTTTAATGCTTTTTGATAATCCAACTTCTCTCCGTCACCGTTACCGGAGCAGCCAAATGAAAAAAAGAGAAATAAAAATATCAAAAATACTTTTAAAAATCTTTTTCCAGTAATCAAAAATGACCCTCCCCGGGGATACTAGTTTTAATATTCTATTTCTGTGTCTTACTGGCAAACTCCTCTTTTTGCAACCATTACTTTTGGAGGCCCTGACTACATATGAAACCGTTGCCGGAGAACAGGTCCGAACTTTTCATTACCAGAATGCGATGGCTTGTCGTATTGGGAAGTCCGCTTCTTTTTTACCTTTCAGGTTTAAATACAGGCTTGGTTTTATGGGGCGTGGTAATTGGCACTGCTCTGGTTAATTTTTATGTTCATTTTTACATGCTGTCGCAGCCCATTAGCCGAAACTGGTCGCACCTTCTGTCCGTTTTAGATACCCTTTTTGTATCGACCATGCTTTTTTTACGGGGCCAACACCAGACTGACCTCCACCAGTTATACTATTTTCTGATCCTGGTATTGGGAATCCGTTACGGAGTAAAGAAATATTTCGGTCTTGTTTTCGTTATCAGCATTATTTACCTGGCCGTTTCCTTGACAGGCGCAGCTTTTTACCGTACCGGCATTGACAAAGTACAACTGGCTACCCAGTTAATTTACTTTATAGCTTTCGGTATCCTGGCCTCTTTCATTTTGCAGCGGGAATACGAACAACAGCAGGAAAAAGAGGAACTCATCAAAGAACTGCAGGCGGCATACCGCCAGTTATCTGCCTATAATGCACAAGTGGAAGAAATGGCCATCAAAGACCCTTTGACTGAATTATATAATTACCGCTATTTTGTTGGCCGTTTGCGCGAAGAAATCCAGTGGGCGCAAAAGTACAACAAACCTCTTTCCTTAATCCTGCTGGACATTGATTATTTTAAACAGTTTAATGATACCTATGGCCACCCGGCAGGAGATGCCGCGCTGAAAAAAGCGGCCAAAATCTTCCAGGAAAACATCCGTGACCGCGATATAGTGGCCAGGTACGGCGGCGAAGAATTTTTTGTACTGTTACCGGATACTGCCGTCGATGAAGCTTATCTCTGTGCGGAACGAATCAGGAAAGCCATCGAAAAAACCGATATAAAGGTGGAAGAAAAAAAAGCCACTGCCAAAATTACTGTTAGCGCAGGTGTGGCAACTCTTTCAACCGGGACCCGTACTGTCAAAGACCTTCTCCAAGTGGTTGACCAGGCCTTGTACCAGGCAAAAAAACTTGGCCGCAACAAAACACAAATTTATAGGCCCGAGGGCTTTTAAATCCCCGAGCCTTTTTCCGCCTTTTACGACGCCTTCCCCGTGAGGCCGAAAGCGCTATTATAACAGTCAACGGCTTCCTTTACCCGGCCCAGTTCTTCCATGAGCGCCCCTTTACTGGTCCACGCCCCCGTATGCCTGGGGTTAAATTCTATAACCCGGTCAAAACAGGCCAGCGCTTCATCATATTTATTCATTTTCGCCAGGCATTCTCCCTTATTTAATAACAGTATATCGTTCCGTGGGTCAATTTCCAGTGCCTGCTCATAAAATCCGAGGGCTTCCTCATGCCTGCCCATGGCATCAAGGCACAAGGCCTTATTATTAATAAGGGTAACGTCTTCAGGTGCAATCTCCAAGGCTTCATCAAAGCATGCCAGCGCTTCTTCATGCCGCCCGGCTTTGCCAAGGCACGTTCCCTTGTTGCTCAGCAGGTCCACATCCTTTGGCGCCATTTCCAACGCCCGGTCATAACAAACCAGAGCCATTTCATACCAACCCAGTTCCACCAGGGAATAACCTTTGTTATTCAGCAGGTCCACAGTGCAATACTCCGCCTTTTCGGCTTCTTCATAATATTCCACCGCTTTTTTGTGGTAACCCACCTTGCTTAAACAAAATCCTATATTAGCCTTCAGAACAGGTCCGTTATCCTTGAGCTGTTCCAGCCGCAGGAAACATTCCAGGGCTTCCCCGTACTCTCCCAGTTCAATCAGGCACAATCCTTTGGCATGCAGAGCTTCTTTGTTTTTCGGGTCATAAATAAGAGCTGTATTGTAACAACTCAGCGCCTCCTTCACCCGCCGTTCAAGGTAATAGCAGTTGCCTTTGGCCAACAAGGTCTTGACAGATTTCGGTTGAAGCACCAAGGCCCGGTTATAGGAACTTATGGTTTTATCCGATGAACCCAGGTTGGAGTATACCTCTCCCAGCCACATGAAATATTTGGGTTTATCATTTCTGATTTCGGCCGCCCTTTGAAAATATCTGGCTGCTTCCCGCAGTTGGCCTTTTTTCAGGTGGACATGTCCCAGCCGGTAGTGGACAATTGACCATGAAGGAGCCATACTCAAAGCTGACAGGTAATTTTCGTGCGCCTTGTCTATTTCGCCCAGGGCCTCATATACAAACCCTGCCATAGTAAGATAAGCCGGTTTACTGAAAATACTCCTGGCCAGCAGGGCTGACTTTTGCAGCACGCCCACCGGATCAGGCTTGAACTCTTCCTTGGAAACCTTACTTTCCAGCACAGATTTATCTCTCCCTTCCATAATTGTTGGGGAGAATTTCTATTGTTTTAGCAAGATTCCCTGCTGATTTTTCCAACTTTCGTACGTCAAATTCTTGCCTGAAACGATAGCAAAAACCCCCGAAAAGTGTAGCTTTTCGGGGGCAAAACCGTTCCTGGCTATAAGGCGCCTGCAAATTTGGACGCTGACAATTTTGGATAATTAATTCGGCCCATACAAATTTCATCTTTATATGTCGATACGTCAACCTGTTCTTTAACCAGGGCAGACAAAATTCCCGCTTTTTCTGTGCTTCCCAGCAGTATGAAACCAACCAGCTTGTCGTCACGGAAAACAATTCTCCGGTATTCCGGTTTTGCTGCATTTAAGTACTCGTATATTTCCAACTCCTGACCGGCCCCATTGCTTAAGCCCGCAGCAATAATGGACAGGCCGCCCACATTTACGGAATTCATAGTCAAGGCGCCGGTATATTTTTTCCGCCTCCCGGCCATATTCATACCGGCGGTTTTTCCTTCCTCAACAGCAGCAGGCCATAAAGGAACCAATTCGGCTGCACCGGCGAGTATCTTCCGCTTTTGGGCCACATCTCCGGCGGCATATATGTCGGGTATATTGGTCTCCATGTAATCGTTAACCGGTATTCCCCGGTCACATTTAATAGGAGTGTTCATTACCGGTTCAATATTCGGTCGAACTCCGACAGCCAGGATGACAGCATCTGCCTGCAGGCGGCTACCGTCGGATAACTCCACTTCATTTATGTTGTCGGCCGCATCCTTGGCCACTTTATTGATGGTTTTTCCAGAGTAAAATTTAATACCGACCTTCCGGGCAAGGCATTCTTCAATTAACTTACCGGCCTTCTGATCCAAAAAACCCGCCAGTAAATGCGGAGCCAGGCCCACCAAAGATACATCGATGCCTCGTTGGCCCAATGCCTGAGCAGTAGTTACCGCCACCAACCCATCACCTAAAACTACCGCCTTTTTTATTATTGGCAGGTTCTGTTCTAAGGTTTTGGCATCGTCCAGGGTCCGCAGGGTATAAATCTGTCCTGTTCCCTCAAAGGTCGCCCTGGGGACTATGGCTGATGCTCCTGTGGCAAGCAACAGTTTATCGAACTTAACCGTCTCCCCGTTGGACAGGAGCACCTCCTTTACAGAAGGCCGCACCTGTACCGCCCTGACACCGGTTTTCAAAGTAATGTTTAAAGCCTTAACCTCAGCCTCGGTCAATAAAAACATCTGGTCTTCCCTCACCCGGCCGGACAGATAATAAGTCAACAGGCACCGGGAATAAACGCTATGGGGTTCCTCCGTTATGACGGTGATTTCCGCCCTGTCGTCTGCTGCACGGATAGCCCGTACGGCAGCCAATCCGGCGGCACTAAAGCCAATGATAACGTGTCGCATGGGAATCCCCCCATCTTATATCCCGAGCTTGGCGCGTTTATCTTTAATGTGCGCGATGATTCCCTGGGCCGCAGCTATGGGGTCAGTCTCCACATAGAATTTTCCACCCAGCAGGTTTTCGGCCGTTTCTCCCGTGAGCGCGCCGGCCACCACCTGGCTGCCCAGTACAGGCGGAACAACACCCAGGTGGGTAAATACTCCCAGTGCCACTGCCCAGGTGCCGATAGCAATAGCCTTTTCATGCTGGTATTCGGGGGCCGATGCTGCTACCGGCAGGTCTTTGACGGCTACATTCAGGTAAGCAGCTAATGCTTTGAGCAAGTCGCCGATACGGGAATTATCCACACAACTGCCCATATGCAACACCGGCGGCAACGGCGCCTTTAACCCGGCTGCCTCACCCACCGCAGTCAGTACAGCCTTAAGGCTGTCACCGGCGTACTGCAAAGTGGCCTCCGGCGTCAGGAAACCTGCCTTCCCAAGGGCATGGGCGGCACAACCGGTGGCAACAACCAGCACGTTGTTTTTCAATAACTCCTTCACCAGGGCTACATGGAAGGAATCCTGCACCACCTTGGCGTTGTTGCATCCCACTACGCCGCAGGCTCCCAGAATATTACCGTTAGCAATATTATCAACCAGCGGCTTTAAAGGATTGTCAGCGTTCAGTTTGGCCAGGGCGCCTACCACAGCCTCTACGCTAAACCCGGCCACTACTTTGGACCTATGACCTGGAATCCTGACCTTCTCCGGGTCTCTGTTTTTATAAGCTTCAATAGCTATGCGCACTATTTGCCGGGCTGTTTCATCAACTTTTTCTATATCAAAGGGCACATGCTCGGCACCGGGTACTTTGGCTATGGGCATGGTCGTAATCAGTTTGGTATGATAGCAAGCCGTTATGTCAGCCAGGGACGGCATGATGCACTGTACATCCACCACCATGGCATCAACCGCTCCCGTTGTTACGGCCAGTTCCTGGGCCAGGAAGTTGGTGGCCAGGGGTACCCCCTGCCGCATCAAAACCTCATTGCCCGTACAGCAGATTCCCGCCAGCTTAATCCCCCTTGCTCCGGCAGCTATGGCCTCGTTTTCCAGCTTCCGGGCCCACTCCACCACTTTTTCCGACAAGAGGGGAACATGACCGTGAATAATAATGTTAACATAATCTGCATCAAGCACACCTAAATTTGCATCCGATACCACAGGGCTGGGTGTCCCAAAGAGGATGTCCTGAATATCAGTAGCCAGGTGCAGTCCGCCGTAGCCGTCAACCAAACCCATTTTAACCGTAGCCAGTATCAGGTTGACAGGGTCAGAATCCACACCCATGCTGGTTTGGTGCATGGCCGTGCGGATCTCCCGGTCAGGATTTTTGGGTAATAAACCCAGCTTACCCCATGTTTCCACCCGCTCGGCGGGAGCAGTGGCAGTTAGCCATTTCATGGGCGCAGCGCCATGGTTGGCAAAATCAGCAAAGGCTGCCTCCGCAACTTCTCTGGCCAGGGTATTTTTGTCTTTTCCATCCACAGAAATACCTAATTTACCGGCAACAGCTTTTAATTTTGCCTCATCTTTTATTTCATAGGGCGCCTTCCCCACGGCAGCCTGGTATAAAGCTTCTACTGCCTCATAAGCGTGGTCAATATGGGCCGCTGCCCCACCTGTCGCGGAACGCAACAGGTTGCGGGCCACCATCAGGTCGGCATTGGCGCCGCATATGCCCTTTTGCGGTCCTTCGCCAAAGGGATCTATACGGCATGGTCCCTGCACGCAATTTCTACAGCAAATCCCCAGCAAACCAAAGCCACATTGGGGCTGTTGACTTGCAAATCTATGCCAAACAGTCTCTAATCCGTCATTCTCCGCTTTTTCAAGTAATTCCGGAACTGCCGGATCGATAGAAACATCTTTAACACTCATTTATCTCCCCTCCTCCTGATAGAAAATGTTGCTCAAATAACTTACCCGCCTGTTTTTACTGAAGTCATCAACAGGTAAATACATAATGGCCTTAGTAGGACAAGCCTTTACACATTGCGGATCCCCTGTTTCCGAACACCGGTCGCACTTGACCGCCACCTTGCCTTGCTTGTCCTGGCCCAGGGCGCCGAAAGGACAGGTCATCACACACATCCAGCAGCCCACACACCTGTCGGCATGGTGCATGACCACGCCCGTATCCGCATCTTTCTTCAAAGCTCCGGCCATGCAAGCCTGCACACAGGCAGGTTCCTCGCAATGCCGGCACTGCACAGGAAAATTCAGGCCGTTCCCCTGTTCGACAAAAACCCGTTGCCGCGGCTTATGCGCTTCCGCGATGGCGGTAAACAGGTTTTGGGTTACCGAATGTCCAACAGCGCAGGCAATTTCACAAGATTTACAGCCAAGGCATCGTTTTACATCGACAAGAATTTGTTTCAAGAAAACCCCTCCCTTCCGTTTTCAATTCAATAGCCGATTATTTTAGGTTAATTATCTATTTTCTGTTTTCTTTTACCTTTCCTGTCTGAATTCAACAAAATATTTTTATTTTTCACATAATACAAATTAGGGCGTGTTTTGTGACCAGCGTTTTTTCAACAAGAGAATTTTTTCTTCCAGTGACTGGCCTTCTTCCAGCCCCGGACCAACACCCTTTTCGGTTATTTCCTTCACATAACCCGTTCGTTCCAGATATTGCCGTGCCTTTTTATGGCCGGGTAACCGCTTTAGCACGGCCACAAAGTTTTTGGCAGCCAGTTCTTTTTCCTGCAGGCAAAAATAAGCATACCCCAGGTAATAATAAGCTGCCGGGTTCCGCTTGTTCAGTTGGATGGATTTGTGCAAAGCGGCTACAGCTTCCCAGTATTGTTTATTTTTTATATAGGAAATACCCAGGTTTTTCCACAAGTAGGCAGCTTTGGACGAGCACTGTACAGCCTTCCGGTGATTTTTAATTGCTTCAGTGATGTTATTGGTACGCCAGTGAATGCGGCCAATCTGGTCATAGATGTATTCCAGCTTGGGGTTTATTTCGAGGGCTTTTTGGAAAACAGCCAGGGCTTCTGCCGTCTTGTTCATACCCTGAAACGCCAGGCCCAGTTGGTACCAGGCAAAATCAAAATCAGGATTATAAGCTACCGCCTTCTCCAGGTATTCTTTCGCCTTATCCCACTGACCTAAGGTATTATGTACCTTGCCCAGGTAAAAATGCGCCTTGGCGTGGTTACTTTCCAAAGCAATAACTTTTTTCAAAAGTTCCTGGGATTTATCCAGGTCCTTTATTTCCCAATACAGATAACCGAGCCGGTAATAGGCCTGTACGTAATCAGGATTAATATTGATTGCTCTTTGGAATCGAAGAACGGCATCGTCATATCTTTTCTCTTTTAAATATATGTAACCCAGCCCGTACTCCGCCAGGTAGAGGTCCGGTTCCACGGCCAGGGCTTTTTTGTAGGTTTCTTCCGCCTCCCTGTACATGCCGGATTTTGCCAGGGCATACCCTAACCGGAGCAAAGCCGCCGTATCATTGGGGGCATTGGCCACCGCCGTTTTATAAAATTCCACTTGTTGCTTTAAGGAGTTTTCCTTTGATTCTCTCATAGGCCAAAATCACCTCCCTAAAGCATATTAGGCAACAACTGTAGTTAGAACAACAATCAACAAAAAATGGAGAGCATATTATTCTTCCACTCACGGACGAAATCTCCTCCGGCAGCCGCTCCCGCTACGTGGCTCGCGGGCCGGAGGACGATTTTAGTCCCCGTTCCAGAATAATATGCTCTCCATATACCGCGAAAACAGGAGGACGATTTTAGTTCCCGCTGAGAATACTATGCCCTCATGATACAAGAGGAGAATAGAGAGTTAACAGACTTAAGTTTTTTTCAGCAATTTGGCCATCGTCTTGTAAAGGGCCACAAACAGGCCGCTGCCCATGATGATCAACCCGGCGGCTATAAGAAGAGCAATGACGGATACAATTTGCACCCAAAGCATATGCAACACCTCAATGCTATATATCGGCATTTGCGCAAAATACTTTAGCCATGAAAATTAAGGCGACAAATTACCGCTGTACCGGTGAAACAACCGTTGCTCTAATACTACGAAATGCCGCTGTGGAGGTAAACAACCGTTGATTCACCATACAGCGGCTATTGCTGTTACAAAACAACTTACGGCTACTCAATCCAGACGTTTGCTCAGGCGGAGGGCGGCCATGGTAATGATGGAAACACTGAAAGCCGCAAGGATAGAAGCGTTTTTCCAAAGGTACTCCAGACCGACACCTTTTAAAATTATGCCTCGCAAAATTTCCAGGAAATACGTAAGCGGCAGTAAGGCACCCAGGAACTGCACAAAAGGCGGCATAGAATCCCTGGGAAACATAAACCCCGACAGCAGTACACTGGGTAACATCAGCAAAATACTCATCTGCATGGCCTGCAACTGGGTTTTTGCTACCGTGGAGATGAACATACCGAAACCTAAAGCCGCCAGTAAAAATACAAACGACAAAAACAAAAGAAGGAAAAGATTTCCCCTTACAGGAACATCAAACCAGAAGGTTCCCACCATGAGGGCCAGCAGAACATCCATAAAGGCTATCACCACGTAGGGAACCAACTTACCGGCAACAAGTTCAACGGGCTTTACCGGGGTAATAATCAACTGCTCCAGTGTTCCCCGCTCCCTTTCCCTCACCAGGGCAAATCCGGTGAGCATAACGGTAATATTCTGCATAATCAAGCCGATCAACCCCGGGATATTAAATTTTACACTTTCCATGTCCGGGTTATACCATATTCTGTAGCGCAAATCGATAGACTGCCGGGCATCAACGGGCAGCCCCGTTTTTTTGATATCCTGCAGCTTCAAAACAAAGGATTTATGCTGGGCTATTACCTGAGCCGCAGACAGGGCCGTCCTGGCCACCAAGGGGTCGGACCCGTCCACCAGCAACTGCACCTGAGCGCTGTCCTTCCGCTTCAACCGTTTGGTATAATCGGGCGGAATAATCAGGCCCGCCTTGGCCGTACCGCTGTCGATCTTGCTCTCCACATCCCTGTAATATTCAACAAACTCCTGGATAATAAAATATCCCGAATTGGTAAAGGCATCCACTAACTGCCGGCTTTCCGCTGTTTTGGCCTGGTCAAATACTACTATAGATATATTCTCTACGTCTGTCGTAACAGCATAGCCAAACAACAAAAGCATCATTACCGGCATAACAAAAATAATGGCTAAACTGGCCCTGTCCCTTTTTATCTGGATTATTTCTTTCACTATGATAGAACGCAGCCTTTGCCAGTTCATAAAATTATCATCCTTCCCGCCGGAACCTTTTCTGTACGGCTTCCAATTCTTCTTTACCCACAAACGAGATAAACACACCTTCCAGGCTTTCTTGTCCAAATTTCTGTTTTAGTTCTTCAGGCGTGCCAAATGCTACCAGATTGCCAAAATGGATTAATCCAACAGTATCGCATAACTCCGCTTCATCCATATAATGGGTAGTTACAAGAATGGTCATTCCTTTACCGGCCAGGTCCTTGATAATTTCCCAGAAAATCCGCCGAGAAACGGGGTCCACACCGGCTGTAGGCTCATCAAGAAACAAAAGAGACGGGTTATGCAGCAGGGCGCATCCAAGGGCCAGTCTCTGCTTCCATCCCCCTGACAAATTACCGGCTAAATGTTTTTCCCGACCGTGCAAGTTGGCTAATTCGATAATTTCCTTTTTCCTTTTTTCTGCCGTTGCCCCGGAAAGTCCGTATATCCCGGCATAAAATGCGATGTTTTCTTCTACGGTCAGGTCTTCGTAAAGACTGAACTTTTGGGACATATAGCCGATATTCTGTTTAATCTGTTCCGCTTCCCGCACAATATCAAACCCCAATACCCGGCCCTCCCCTGACGAAGGGGTAAGAATGCCGCACAACATGCGGATAGTGGTTGATTTACCGGAGCCGTTGGCGCCCAGAAAACCAAAAATCTGTCCCCGCTGGACCTGAAAAGAAATATTATTTACTGCCGTTAAAGAGCCGAATTTTTTGGTCAGGTTAATGACTTCAATTGCCTTCTCCATCTTACCAACCCCAATCCAAACATGGGCCTTTTTCGTTACGGTTATGGCTGACGCCTACAATTTTATTGTTATATCTGCGGGTAGGCCCGGTTTAAACTTCTCAATTCCTTCTTTAATTTGAATTTTTACGGCAAAGACTGTCTTGACCCGTTCCTCCTTAGTCTGCAGATTTTTGGGCGTGAACTCGGCCTCCGGTGAGATATAGGAGACTTCCCCAGCAAAACTCTGACCAGGATAGGCATCTATGGAAATCAGCGCTTTCTGGCCTAATTTAATTTTTGGTATATCCTTTTCAGGAATATAAACCTGCACCCATAAATTCTCCGGTTGAAGCAATGTAACCACGCTAGCCCCAACAGCGGCAAATTCCCCTTCTTTGAAATTCACGCTGCTTACCACCCCGTCCACCGGAGACGTAATAATTGTCTTCAACTGCTGCACCTTGGCCATTTCCAACGCAGCCTGGGCCTGAGCCACCCCTGCATCGGCCATGTTAATTGTTTCCGCCGTAGCGCCGTTGCGCAGCAAGGATAACTGCTGCCTGGCGGCATTCATTTGCGAAACATAAGCCTCAAGCTGAGCTTTTACATTCTGCAGTTGCGCTTCAGCGTTATCAAGCTGCTGCTCAGTGGCCGCCCCGGCTTTATACAGGGCCTTGATTCTCTGGTAATTTGCCTCGGCATTCCGAACCATAGTTTTAGCTCCGTTCACAAGGGCCGCCACCTGCTGCACATTGGCCTCCGCCTGTTTAATAAGTTCATCCCTGCTGCCGCTTTTTGTCTCCCGCGCCTTAGCTTTAGCGGCCGCAACAAGGGCTTCGTTTTGCTTAACCTGCAAATCATAAACAGAAGTATCTAATTTGGCCAAAATATCGCCTACTTTTACTTTTTGGCCTTCTTCCACTTTTATTTCCTTCAGTTTGCCAGGCACCTCGGCCGCCAGGTCTATTTCGGAAGCTTCTACTGTGCCGGAAGCAAAAATCTCCTTGTCCCCTGTCTTTCCCGCACCGCTCACTTTATAAAGGGCGCCTATACTGATAAAAAGGACAATAATTAAAATAAAAACAAGCGGTTTCCTAGGCATGACCTATTTCCCCTTTCTTTGCCCGCGGGCAATCTTACCCTATCCTTCTTTATTAAACAAAAATACAGCTATGAATATTGCCAACATGCAGAAAACGGCCAAAACAACTATATCCTGGCCTATACCCATCTCATTGGCCCCTATCAGCATCCCTTTAAGAGCATCCACACCGTAAGCCATGGGGTCAATGCGGGCCATCAATTTCATCCACAATGGCAGGTTGTGGATTGGAAACATGGCCCCGCTTAAGAAAAACATTGGCATAATCAAAAAGTTCATGACCAATTGAAAACTATGAAAGGATTGCATTTTAGCCGCAATGACAATGCCACCGGATGTGACGGTGAAAGAAATGAAAAGCAGCAGTAAAATTGTTTTTATAATCACTGGCGCCTGTAAGTTTACCCCTATCAGGGGAGCAAAGAGAAGTACCATGACCCCCTGCAAGGTAGCTGTAGTACTGCCGGCCAGGGCTTTACCGATTACCACAGCAGTCCTTGGCACAGGAGCCACCAGCACTTCCTTCAAAAACCCAAACTCCCGGTCCCAGACGATTGATATTGCTGAAAAAGAGGCAGAAAATAATACCGTCATGGCTATGACTCCGGGAAACATGAACTGTACATAGTCCACATTCATAGGCCCCCGAAAAGTAGACCCTATCCCCTTGCCCATAATAAACAGCCATACAGCGGGCTGGACCAGCGAAGTAACAATGCGGGCCTTTTCACGCCAAAACTTTATTATCTCTCTCTGCCAGATAACATAAATGGCCCTCAGGGCATCACTCATATTTATCTCCTCCTGGCCCTTCTTTTCTGAATCATTATTTCCCTGCCGGAGGTCAGATTTTCATCTCTGATATTTCGCCCCGTGAGATTCAGGAAAACATCGTTCAGGGTAGGTTTATGTACCAGGACAGAAATAATGTTTCCCTGTAAAACCGCGCCAATTTTATATAACGCCTTTTCCCCTTCACTGATACCTAAAATAATTCTATCCCGGTCCAAAATTACCTTGTCTCCGAATTGCTCTTTCAATAATATAAAGGCGGCCTCGTTATCTATTGCCTTTATTTCAAGAAACTCTGACCCAAATTCACGTTTCAGCTTTTCCGGAGTGCCTTCGGCCACAATTTCACCGTTATCAATCACCGCAATTTGACTGCAGTTTTCGGCTTCTTCCATATAATGGGTAGTTAAAAAAATGGTGATGTTTTCTCTTTTTTGCAGCAGGCCGATATAATCCCAAATATGAGCCCTGGTCTGCGGATCCAGGCCGATAGTAGGTTCATCCAAAAACAGCACCTTGGGATAGTGTAACAGACCCCTGGCAATCTCCAATCGCCGCTTCATGCCCCCGGAAAAGGTCTTCACTATGCTATCTTTTCTGTCATAGAGCTCCACCAGGTCCAAAACTTGTTTAATCCGCTCCCGGATAACACTTCTGGGAACGCCGAATAGTACGGCATGAAAAAAAAGGTTTTCCGTGGCCGTAAGGTTTTCATCGAGACTGGGGTCCTGAAAGACAATACCGATTGACCTGCGGACAGCCTTTGGATTTGCCACAACATCGCAGCCATTAAGTATTACCCTGCCCCGGGTAGGTTTCAATAGGGTGCATAAGATCTTGATAGTAGTAGATTTCCCGGCGCCGTTGGGACCAAGAAAACCGAAAGTTATCCCCTCAGGCACATGAAAGGAGACGTTTTTTACCGCTTCCACGTGACCAAAACTTTTCGATAAATTTTCTACCTCAACGATATTTTTCGGCAAGTGTTATCACCACTTTTCTGTAGTTAAAAGAATTAACAATTATTCCACTTCTTTATGACATATTTGCCGTCATTTTTAAATAGTAATTTTTAAAAAGCACAAGGAGGTGACACTTTGTTGACAAAATTTTCATCCCCACCTGTATCAAGGCCCTTCAATTTTAACTCAACTCTTTTAGGTACTGCTCTAGCTTTTATAGTAGCTGTTTTGTTGATAGTTGTCAGCGGTACAATATTATATTTTTCCCCGGCAACGGACAAATGGATTCCTGCATCGGGCCTGTTAATATTTTTCCTGAGTGTTTTTTCCGGCAGCTTCTTTGCAGCCAAAAAGGCCGGGACTAAAGGTTTGTTCCACGGTTTAGGCGTGGGTGTCCTGTTTTTTGTTCTTTCCCTGATAATTGGGCTGTTTCTGGGAGCAGAAATTATGGGCCTGGCCGTAGGCAAAAAACTTATTACAGCCCTTTTGGCAGGAAGTTTGGGCGGCATTTGGGGAGTAGGGGATAAAAGCTGATGGCTCTTATTAACACCAAATGCTTGCTCCCGTTTTTCACTAGCGCTTAAAAACCTTAGTTTTTCAAAACTAAGGTTTTTGTCTTTATATGTATACCAACTGCTACTCATTTCACAGCTATGTAAGGGGCAGAATAACCCTGAAGGTTGTACCTTTACCTACCTCACTCCGTACTTCAATTTTCCCTTCGTGGTTTTGTACTATCTTGTAAGATACGGTCAACCCCAATCCGGTACCGTCAGCCCTGGTTGTAAAAAAGGGGTCAAAGATTTTCTCCAGTGTGAAGGGGTCAATTCCCTGCCCTGTATCAGAAATAATAACATGTACTTTGTTCTGGACAGCCTCATATTCTGTCTCTATAGAGAGCAGTCCCCCGTTGGGCATGGCATAAATTCCGTTTTTGCATATATTTAATAAAACCTGCTTAATTTGTTCCCGGTCTATTGCGACCAAGGGTAGCCCCTTGGCATAATTCGTTTGTATCTCAACCCCGTAACGGCCCGCTTCAACCTGTAACAAGCAAACTACCTCTTCTATCAGTTTGTCCATAGCTGTGCCCTTTTTTATTGGCAGTACAGGTTTAGCCAGTAGCAAAAACTGTTTGACTATGGCGTTAGCCCTGTCGATCTCTTTTTGCATTATTTCCAGGTATGCCTTTTTAGGATCTTCCGGGCCAGTATTTTGGGCAAATAATTGTAAAAAACCCTGCACAGAAGTGAGTGGGTTTCTTACTTCGTGGGCTATACCGGCAGCCAACTCTCCGATAGCAGAAAACTTTTCCGTCTGATACATCTGTTCCTCCAACTGCTTTTGCGGTGTAATGTCCCGTAAACTCAAACAAGCTCCAATGACCTGACCTTCGGAGTTTTTCACCAGATCAGTGTAAGCCATAACGTTAATAGGACCGGAAGCGGACTCAATCACAGCCTCCACATGTTCATAAACGGACCCGCTGTGCAGAGTGCTGAGAAGTAAACTGTCCGTATTACCAGTCATATTCTGCAGAACGGAAAAAGGCCGGTAAAGTACCTCCCGCGCAGAAACACCAAATATATTCTCCGCGGCCTCATTAAATATGACCAGGTCTTCATCATTATTGATAGCTACAATTCCAGTACTGGAACATTCAATGGTATAATAATAAAAATCCTTAATGTTAAAACCATCCCGTTTTGATGGCATGGTTAAAGGCCCCCCACCAAAAAAACTCGTCTACAACATTTTCTCCTTTTTTCTACATTCTCCTTCCTATGCTTGGCAATTTTATTAAACTCCCTTTAAATAGGCCGCTGGTCACTTACCATCTTTGCAAGAAAAAATTAATTAATAAAGTGGCCACACCACCGATAATAAAGGCAAATCCCAAATAAAGACGAAATGATCTGGCAGTATATTTTCTTTCCGGACGTTTCTTGGTTTTGGCTAAACCACCCATATAGTCACCCCTGCTCAAATGTTTACTAAACAATATTCCGTTTGGTGACGTATATGAGTAGAAATGTGAAACAATCATTTTACCTCAAAGCATAAGTTTCTAAATACTAAGAAATAGGGCTGTTCTAAAATTTACTGTTAGAACAGCCCCGTGTTTTTCTTTTTAATATTCAGGTGGCAACTTCTGAATCTGGGCCGCGTTAAATACCGGTCCGTCAACGCAGATATACTTCTCGCCAATGTTGCAACGTCCGCATTTACCTACGCCGCATCTCATGTTCATTTCCAGGGTAGTGATGATTTCCTCAGGTTTAAA